>JAISQE010000151.1 GCA_031274425.1 Synergistaceae bacterium
GCCCGTTTCACAACATGGAAGACTTCATGGCTTCCCTGTTGAGCGATGATAATGCTTGATTTTTCCTATTCTCCCAAGTTCAAAAAAGATATAAAACAAGCGGCATATCGAGGGCGCGACATCATGAAAATGTTTTCTCCAATTGCCATGTTGCTGAACAATCGCCCTCTGCCGCGGCAATACCGGGATCACCCACTCAAAGGCGAATGGACAGGATACAGAGATTTTCACGTCGAACCCGACTGGATCGTTATTTATCGTATCGTTGGCAATCTCCTTGTACTCGAACAAACAGGAACTCACTCGGAGCTTTTCGGCAAATAACGAAAGCCCCGGTTGACGAGAGTGTAGTAAAATAGCCCAAGGCGGCAGCCGATACAAAACAAAGCGGATCAGAACTGACGCCGAAATTCAACGACGTGCACAAACCGTACACCATTTTTAATAAAATACCCATAACACATTTTACCTCAATTGTTTAGAATAATCATGTGAATCTCGCCAGGCGCGCCATTTCCTAAAACATACTGACACAAAATATCGGGTAGGAGGCCGCTCATTAGTTGAACGGCCGCCCTCCCACACCACCGTACGTACGGTTCCGTATACGGCGGTTCGTGTTCAGCTTTGATACTTTCGTATCCAGTTGTCTTAACTCCTCTTTGTCGAGACCGCGATGCTCCTGCCCTTCTCTTCCCCGGTTCCGCCGGTTCTTCTCCAGGTGTTTGGGACGTCTCCGTCCTCTTCTGCATCTTTACGCGATCTGCGAAATTCCTGAGTCTACAACTCGCTTAACACGTTCAGGCCTTCGGCTGCTTCTGCTTCCTGCGCAGACACTGCACGTTCCTTCCTTGCGTTCTCGATCTTCCAAAGGTCGTGTCCGGTCAGATACGTCATAGGACCTCCTGTCCACCAGCTTTACTATGCCTTTTGCTGACTTCTGGGCATCCTTCCTTCCGCCTTCCGGCTTCCGTAGCTCTTTCTGGAGCAGATGCTCAGACCTCCCCGGGTAAGGGTCGCAAGCTTTCACACTTATGCCTGCCACATATACGTCTATGCTTTCTGTACAGGTATTGGACTTTGAAGATAGTGGCCTTCTCATCCGGCATAGCCGCCTCGTATGTGATTTCTGTTCGTCAGGCCAGTGCTTTGCCTTCGGCTTCCTTCAGATTCCTCCTCACGGGGGACACCCTTGCCGTTCGGCTGACATTTCCCCCTGTCGGGCATGTTCGGGACTTTCACCCTATAGCGAGCGCCCGTGCCGGGCGCACTAAAAAAAGGCCCCCTCTCGGGAGCCTCGAACGATCTCTACGGTTTTTGCCGCGGAGCGTCTATCTGTTGGTCATTCCTTGTCTGTGTCCTTTGTGTCCAACAGGTCTTCTAAAGCCTGAATGATCTCGGTTGTGTCCTTGCTGGATTTTACGATCTTGAGCACCATTTTGATGATCGACCTGAATTGAAAATCCGTCATTGTATTTTCCCTCCTTGCCGCGATGTCCATCGAACACGCCTCCTCTCGGGGATAATCGGCACCCCTCTTTCTCGATATGATACCATCAAGAGACTCGTTTGCCGCTGTTATAATGTCCGCGGAGAGGCATCTGCGGAGTTCAGGGGCTCCGAATTTTTTTACGGATGAGCTTCCTTGAGTCGGGGGGTGATAGCTTGCGAAAGCAATACTCGAACAAAGTGAAGCACCCCCAAGCGGCATGCACGTCAAACCCATGCAACCCGCTCCGCTCATCCTGCCGCCACCGTATCTCCGGTTTCATCCCGGCGCTCCGACGCTTCACCCGCCGCGCGTACCGGCGGGCGGTGGTGTCCTCGCGCGTCAGGGTTTTACCTCCACCGGCTTCATCTCCATAACTCCGACTTCATCAAAATCATCATTAAAACGGTCATTCGCCTTGGTAATCAATTTCTGGTTTTTTCATAGAGTCTTTTGGTGATCAACAAATTTGACCCACTACCTAAAAACAGCCAGAAATTTTTAATTGCGGTGCCGTTCTCGGAGAATCGTGGTCGTTTACGTAAACCGACGAACGGAGGCCGCTTTGGGACTTGAAAAATAGGGCTTGAAAAAAGGCGATAATTTCTATAAAGTATGAAATCGGTTCTCGTTCGGCATCTTAACTTTTAAGGAGGGGTTGTCATGATTTTATCGTCCAAAACTTGCTTCAAAACTCGCGCGGTTTTGCCGATATTCTTGTTGTTGTTGGTAGTGCTGGAGGTCGTTTTGTGTGCCTCGGCCAGCGCGGATATCAAATTGCCGGAGCCTTTGACGGAGGGAGGCAGCGGCATCTTCGCTCTTTTGAAAAGCCGCGCTTCGGCCGCGTCGGGCAGTTACCCCACGGGGCAGGTTTCTCAGGAAGAGCTTTCGACGCTTCTATGGGCGGCTTCGGGTTTGAATCGTCCGGGCAAGGGGTGGACGGTCCCCATGGCGATGGGGCGCGAGCCCTATTGTAAAGTCTACGTGGCGGGTGACGAGGGAACGTTTCTTTACGATTGGAAAGAGCATTCGTTAAAGGAGATCTCCAAAGACAACGTCAAAAGCACGATCGGAACGCAGCCTTTTGTCGCGAAAGCCTCGCACGTCCTGATTTTCGTGACGGACGGGAAAGCCTTGGGGAGCCTGAACAACGCGCGAGGCGCGGAGTGGGCTTACGTCGCCGTGGGCTCGATGACGCAGAACGTCTACTTGGCGGCGGATTCCCTGAATATCGGCGTGCGTTACATGGCTTCGCTCTCCGGCGACGTGACGCGCGCTTCCCTTCGATTGGAAGAGGGCGACGTTCCCATCTGCATCATGCCCATCGGGAAAAGGTGACGGGGCAAAAACTAAAAAAGACGGCGCGACGGGCAGCTACGGATCGACTGTGGTTGCCCGTCGTTTTTTCGGCGACAAGGAGGGGTAAAGTAGGATAAAATCTGTGGCGCGTATCGTACCGCGCCTTGAGCGCCTCGCCTTGGGCGCAAATGGATTCGAAGGGGAAGAAACGAGTGGAAAAAACGACGAGAACGCAGCTAGGGCGTCTTGGCGATGTCGACGAGGCTCTTTGGGAACGAGGCGGACGGATTCACGATCGTTGCGGGGGCGCGGCGTGCGCTTGGAGTTGCGGGGAGAGGCTCGACAAAGGGGCGCTTCTGGCGCTTCTGCCCGATACGCGGCAGGCCGCGGATTTCGTCTCGGACCGACGGACGCTTTTCCCGGATTCCCCTGTCCATTTTTTGAACGAGCTGCCCTTGACGGTCCAAACCATCGGCAGCCGTCCCTTACTCCTGCAGCGGGGCGAAACGGTTCAGCGTTGGCTCCGGGAGGGAGGAACTCTGGCCGCGACGCCCGGCGCTGTTATGACGCCCTGCCTCCTAGGCGACGGCGAGTTTTTGCTGAAACGCGGCGAGGACTATATGAGAGACCGCCTGGTCGCTTGGTTGGAGCGCAGCGGATACCACCGGTCGGATCTCGTCTGGTCGCCCGGACAATATATCCTCCGAGGTTTTATCATGGACGTTTTCGACCCCGTCCACGCGCTGCCCCTGAGGTTCGAGTTCTTCGACGAGACTTTGGAGCGCATTCGCGCGTTTCACCCCGGAACCCAAAAAAGCGTGGCGGAGCTTGAGGACATCGAGCTGCATAGCGTTTCTACCGCCAAAAACGCGACGTTCGTTTCCCTGTTGCCCGGCAATACCCATATCGTGCTGTACGAGCCGCAAAGGATCGAAAGCCAGGCGAGCTCCTACCATTGGTTGTGGGAAGAGCTTTGCGGAGGGGCGAACGTCGACGCGATCCCCCACTGGGACGACGTCTTCATGGCGCTGGCCCGTCATCCCCGGTTGCGCGTAACGCGCGCCGTGGAGATGGCCGACGCGGAACTCGACATCGACGACTGCCCCCCCTTCAAGGGGGATCTCGCCCTATTGCTGCGCCTCTGCGACGATCTTCACGCGCGGGGCTACCGCATCCAGGCGATCAGCTCCAATCCCCGTTTTTTGGACAAAAAAGACGGCCCGTTCTCCTGTATGCCCTTCATCGAGACCAGAACCGGCCAGCTCTCTTCAGGGTTCGTCGACCGCACGACGAAAGAGGCGTTTCTCTCCGACCGCGAACTGGCCGGCGTTTCCACGATTCCGAACACCGCGTGGAGAGCTCCCGCCGAGTGGCGGGATCGGTTGGCAAGCGGGCAGTTGGTCGTGCACGAGGACTACGGCGTGGCGGTCTTCCGGGGGATCGAGGAAATCGTGACGGGCGGGGAAGCGCTGGACGCCATCACCCTTGAGTTCGCGGAGAACAAACGCCTGCTTGTCCCCGTGCTCCAGTTCCACAAACTGACGCCCCTGGGCGAGCACGAGGGAGACGAGACGCCGCTGGACGCCCTCACGGGAACGCGGTGGCGCAAATCGGTGGAAAAAGACCGGGAACGGGCGCGAGCGGAAGCCCGCATTCTGATGGAGCTTTTCGCCAGGCGGGAGCTGGAGCGCCGCAAGCCCTTCGGGAACATCGACGACCTCTATCGCGACTTCGTGGCGGCCTTCCCCCATCCCGAGACGGCCGACCAACTCAAGGCCGTGGCGGACATCATGGAGGATATGGATCAGCCCTTTCCGATGGATCGCCTTCTGGTGGGCGACGTCGGGTTCGGCAAAACGGAGGTCGCCATGCGCGCGGCGTTTCGGACGGTGGCGGCGGGCAGGCAGGTCTGCGTCCTCGTCCCGACGACGATCCTGGCGCAACAACACTATACGACCTTCACGGCGCGCATGTCCGGCTTTTCCGTGAAAATCGGCCTTTTGTCGCGCTTCATAACGAAGGCAAAGGCGACCCGCACGTTGGAGGACGCCATGAGCGGCGCCGTCGACATCGTGATCGGAACCCACAAACTGTTGCAGAAGGGAATCGGATTCCGCGACCTGGGACTTCTGGTGATCGACGAAGAACACCGGTTCGGGGTCATGCACAAAGAGTCCCTGAAACAAACTTACGGCGCCGTCGACATTCTGAGTCTTTCGGCCACGCCGATACCGAGAACCCTGGCGCTCTCGCTGAGGGGTTTACGGGGCATCTCCGTGCTTTCCACGCCGCCGAACGATCGCCTGCCCGTCACGACCTTCGCCGGTCCCTGGCAGATATCGATGGTCCGCAAAGCCGTCGCCCACGAGCTGACGCGCGGTGGGCAGGTCTACTTCGTGACGAACCGGATATCTCGCATGGAACAACAGATGACGGTTCTGTCGGCTTTCTTCCCCGACGCGCGAATTCGTGTCGCCCACGGCCAGATGCCGGAACGCGAACTCGAGAGCACGATGCTGGACTTTTACGAGGGGAAGATCGATATTTTGCTCTGCACCACCATCATCGAAAGCGGGCTCGACGTGGGGAGCGCCAACACGATCATCGTCGACGACTCGCAGGAACTGGGGCTGGCTCAAATGTACCAGCTCCGCGGACGCGTCGGGCGGCGCGGGGAAAACGCGTTCGCCTACTTCTTCTACCCCGAAAAAGAGGAACTCCGCAAGGAAACCGCGGACCGGCTGGAGGCCATATCCAGCCTGACGGGGCTGGGGTCGGGCTACACCCTGGCGAGGCGCGACCTGGAAATTCGAGGGGCGGGCGAAATCGGGGGAACTCAGCAGCACGGCAACAACAAGACCGGCGGTTTTCACTTTTTCTATCGTATGCTGGAGCAGGAAATCGCCCGGTTGCGCGGGCAGGTCCTCGCTCAAACGGAGCTCTCTTTCGATCAAGGAGGCTCCATCCCGGCTTTTTATATCCCTCAGGACAGCGTTCGGGTGACCCTCTATCGACGTCTTTTGAAGTCCGCGACTCTGAACGAGATAGCCTCTCTGCGACAGGAAATGGAGGATCGTTTCGGCCCGTTGCCGGAGCCGGCGCAATACCTGGTCGACCTGACGGCGGTACGCAACTGCGGCGGCCCCGCGGGTTTAAAAAGCGTGTCCGTTACGCGGCAGAGCACGAAAGTCAAAGGCGACCTGAAAGAAATCGCCGTGTTCCTGAAGGGTAAACGCGGCTGGACGATTCTGGGCGACAACGCCATGGGGCCCGGCGGCCCGGGAGGCGTCAAATTTCTCGTCGAGGCCATGGGGAACGCTCAAAAAAAGACCGATCCGTGACGATACGACGATTTTGACGCGTCATTCCTCATTATTCTCATTATTCTCATTTTTTATTTCCTCCGTGCCGCATTTCCCCCGTACTTGCGCCCGATGGGCGATAATGGTAATATACTCCCCGACTCAAAGCTAGGCCGTACGTTTTAGGATCGACGTATCGCTTGGCTTTGCGGTAATTTTTCGAAGAGGTGATACATGTGATCCAGAAAGACAAGAAACAAGAAGTCATCGCCGCGTACAAAACGCACGAATCGGATACCGGTTCTCCCGAAGTTCAGGTCGCCGTTTTGACCGAAAGAATACGCGAGTTGACGGAGCATTTGAAAGTGCACTCAAAAGATTTCCATTCCCGAAGAGGACTTTTGAAGATGGTCGGTCGCCGGAGGAAACTTTTGCGCTACCTGAAGGACAAGGACTTCAACCGCTATCGCAGCTTGATCGAACGCCTAGGTTTGAGACATTGATTGATTAAAGGTTTTTATTCGACAGGTTCTTTATTTGACAGGTCCTTTATTCGATAGGTCCTTTACTCGATTAGGAAGGTGCTTTGAATCATGAAAAAAGAAATCCATCCCGCTTATCAGGAGTGCAAGGTGAATTGCGCCTGCGGCAACTCCTTTATGACTCGCTCCACGCAAAAAGAGATCCGGGTGGGGGTATGTTCCCAGTGCCACCCCTTCTACTCCGGCAAGAGGGGAAGCAGGGTCATGACGGACGGACGCCTGGAAAAATTCCAGAAAAAGTACGCCGGGATCAACTACGGCCAGAAAACCACAACCGAAGGCTAGGGGCTGCCGCGGCCCCTTTTATTATGTTGTTCGCCTATGACCTGTAAAGTTTGCCTTCTGGAACATACTCCCGGACCCGATGGCCTGATCGCCGCAGCGGCTCGAATATGTTACAGCGACATAGCCGCGTACGATCTTCTGGAGCGGGAATCGGCGAAGCTGTCCGCTCATTTGTTGGAAGATCTTTGGCGTAGCGGGCACCATTCTCCTTTCGAACACGCTTCCTTTACCTTCGGGGTGGACGGGCTGAGCCGCGTCGCGTCGCATCAATTGGTG
The DNA here is from genome assembly GCA_031274425.1 of Synergistaceae bacterium. Classification (GTDB taxonomy): domain Bacteria; phylum Synergistota; class Synergistia; order Synergistales; family Aminobacteriaceae; genus JAISLU01. The sequence goes on from JAISQE010000151.1 coordinate 7,194, forward strand.
CGTCATCGCCTTGCCAGCTTCAGCCAGCAGAGCCAAAGGTACGTCAAGGTGGACCGGACGGAGGTCGTGATCCCTCCCTCCGTCGCCGCCGACCCCAAGGCAAGCGCGTTGTTCGAACGACAAGCCGAGACCGCCCTCGACGTCTACAAATCCTTGATCGCGATGGGCATTCCCCCGGAGGACGCGCGCTTTATTTTGCCGCATGGCTGGGAGACCCGCCTCGTCTTCACGATGAACGCTCGGGAGCTTCATCATTTTTACGATCTCAGGCTTTGCCGCAGGGCTCAATGGGAAATACGGGAGCTGGCGCGCCTTATGCTGGTCGAATGCCGAAAAGTCGCGCCTGTGGTCTTCGACTTGGCCGGCCCGTCTTGCATCAGGACGGGGAAATGCCGGGAATCCCGCACGTGCGGCAAACCGTACAAAAGTATGGAGGACCTCCTTGCGACAGATCAAAATAAAGACGCGTAAAACAAAGATGCATAAAATAATGCATAAAATATGGATGACGCCGATGACGGCATTGGGACTTTGGGCGCGGAACGCCGAAAACCTCGACATCCGCAAGATCCCCGTCGGCGGTCAGGCGGTCATCGAGGGAGTTCTCATGAAGGGCCCCGACCTTTGGGGACTGGCCGTGCGGCAGCCGGACGGCCGGATCTTCAAGGACAGATGGGGCAGCAGTTCCCGGACGAAAAGCTATCCCTGGAAACTGCCCTTTTTGCGCGGCGTCGTGACCATGGTCGAGATGATGGGGACCGGCTTTCGGGCTCTCGGCAAATCGGCGGAGGTCGCCCTCGGCGACAGCGAGGAAGAGTTGACGAAAAAGGACTTGTGCGTGGCGATCGTCGTCGGAATTGCGGCCGTCGTGGGCCTTTTCATCGCGCTGCCTCTGTGGCTGTCGGAGGTGACGACGAATTTTTTCTCGTTGTCCGCCGGCGCGCGCAACGCCCTGGAGGGGGTGACGCGGGGCGTGATTTTCGTGGCCTACGTCGCCGTGATCGGGTTATGGAAAGACATCGAGCAGGTCTTTCGCTACCACGGCGCGGAGCATAAGACCATTAATGCCTTTGAAGATATGGTTTTTGAAGAGATGGCCCTTGAAGGCATGGCTTTCAAAGACATGGCTTCCGAGGGCACGGACCTCGAAAACGCCTTGACGCCGCGGATCATCGCCGCCAAATCCCGAATTCACCCCCGGTGCGGGACGTCGTTTCTTTTGATCGCAATACTCATCGGCATCGCGGTTTTTTCCGTCGTGGGCGGAGGCGGCATTTTATGGCGCATCGGTTCGCGGGTCGCGTTGCTGCCCCTGGTGGTGGGGATATCTTACGAAATCATACGCCTCGCGTCGAAGTCGGGTTTCGTCGGGCGGCTTCTGATGGCCCCGGTTCTGTCCCTACAATATCTGACCACCCGAGAACCCGATTTGGGACAAATCGAGATCGCCCTGGCCTCCCTCAACGTGGCTTTAAGGCGGGAGGAATGATCGCATGGACATCGAGGGCAAGCTGAGAACCATAGAGCAGGATTATCTCGACATCGAACGAAAGATGGCCGACCCGACCATCACCTCGAACCTCAAGGAACTTCAATCATTGGGGAAAAAACACGCGCAGTTGGAGCCGGTGGTCGAAAAATTTCGCCACTATCGCTCGGTGCGACAGGGCATCGAGGAGGCTAAAGAACTTCTCAAAGGCGGAGACGCCGAGATGGAGTCTCTGGCGGCCGAGGAAATCGCCCGCTTGGAACCCCAGATCGACGGTTTCGAGGACGAGCTCAAACTTTTGCTTTTGCCCAGGGATCCCAACGACGAAAAAAGTGTTGTCGTCGAGTTGCGGGCCGGTACCGGCGGCGAGGAGGCCGCGCTTTTCGCGTCTGATCTTTATCGCATGTACAACCGGTTTTGCGAGCGCCAGAGATGGCGTCTCGAAGTTCTGGACTCCAACGAGACGGGCATCGGAGGCTACAAGGAAATCGTCTTTCGCATCGACGGCGAGGGCGCTTACAGCAAGCTCAAGTTCGAAAGCGGGGTGCATCGCGTGCAGCGCGTCCCCGTGACGGAGGCGAGCGGGCGTATCCACACCTCGGCGGCCACGGTCGCCGTTTTGCCGGAGGTCGACGACGTCGAGGTGGAAATTCGCTCCGAGGACCTGAAGATCGACACGTACCGTTCGAGCGGAGCGGGAGGGCAACACGTCAACATGACGGATTCCGCGGTGCGCATCACGCATCTCCCTACGGGCATTGTCGTGACGTGCCAAGATGAGCGCTCTCAGATCAAAAACCGCGCCAAAGCCATGGCGTATCTGAAGACGAAACTCTACGACGTCGAGCTTCAAAAACAGACATCGGAGCAGGCCTCGGAGCGGCGGGGACAAATCGGGTCGGGAGACCGTTCGGAGCGCGTTCGCACCTACAACTACCCGCAAAACCGCATCACGGACCACCGGATAAACGTCACGCTCTACAAACTGGACACCTACCTGGACGGCGACCTGTACGAGTTGATCGACGCCATGACGTTGGCGGAGCAGACGGAGCGGCTTCACGCTCTGAACTGAAAGAGACGTGAATGGAGACGTGACCGACCGATACGGTTTATTGCCCGCGGAACGCCGGGGCGGCGCGCGGAGGTCTTTGAGCGGAAGTTTGAAGAACGCGGGTGTAGAAAATCACATTCAGGAGGCGGATTGGATCTTGACCCGCCTCCTGAATATTTCGCGCTCCGAGCTCCTGGCTCGCCCCGAGACGACCTTGACGGCCCCTCAAGCCGCCGCCGCGTGGGAGATCGTCCGGCGACGCTCGTCTGGAGAACCGCTGCAATATATTCTGAACGAGGCGCATTTCTGGGGGCTGACGTTCCAGGTCGGAGAAGGAGTTCTGATCCCCCGCCCCGAAACCGAGCTTCTCGTGGAACTGGCGCTCGAATTTTTACCGAGCCCCGCTCGATTTTCTCCGATTTTTTTGGACTGGGGCACGGGCAGCGGGTGCGTCGCGATTGCCATGCTCTTGGAGCGGCCTGACGCGAAAGCCTTCATGGCCGAAAAAAACCCGCGCTCCCTGCGATGGGCGTGGGAAAACATCGAGCGTCACGAACTGCATGGACGGGCTCTTCTGTGGCATTCGCGCGGGCCCGAGGACATTCCCTGCGGAGGATCGCTGGACTTGGTCGTCGCCAACCCCCCTTACATCCCGACGAAGGAGATCGCGAACCTGATGCGGGAGGTTCGCGACCACGAGCCGCGTCTGGCCCTCGACGGCGGAGAAGACGGCATGGATTTTTACCGGATGCTTTTTCGGAGCGCCCCTGCCTGGCTGAGGCCCGGGGGAGCGTTGATTTTTGAGATCGGGGGCGAGACTCAAGCCGCGGAATTGCGAATCGCGGCCCCTCCGTGCCTGAGTCTCGCGAAAGAGGAGGCGGACTACGCCGGGATCCTCCGTTGCATGGCATGGAGGTATATGGAGTAGAGGTATACGCGTGAAAGCGTCGTCACTCGTCGCCTCCAAGATCAGGCCTGGTTGGGGCGTCCACCTGAACGACCTCGATGCGCTTACGCAGTTTCGCCACCTCTCCCTTGGAAGCCATCGCGTCCGTGATCAGGCAGGAAATTTGATCGCACATCCCGCACGTGAAGCTCGAGGTTCTGCCGACCTTCGTTCTGTCGGCCAGGATAAATCTTTTGCCCGTGGTTTTCGTCAACATCAGCTCGTTGATCGCGGCTTCCCGCAGAATGGCGGTGGTGATTCCCCTTTTGGCCGTGATGCCGCTGCATCCGAGAAAACTCTTCGATGCCGCGAAGCGCTCCACGTCGTCCAACGTCAACTTTCCGACCAGCATATTTTCAGGAGGCCACACCTCGCCTCCCGTCAGAATCACCGTCATGTCGTCTCTGCGTTTGATGCCGATCGCTCTCGTGTTGTTGGTGACGACGGTCACGTGCCTCGCTTCGATGTACGGCAGCATCAGGAGCGCCGTGGAACTGGAATTGACGAAAATAGCGTCTCCCTGCTCCACGCACTGAGCCGCCCTCATCGCGATGGCATGTTTATACAGCGTGAGAGAGGCGCCCAAGGCATTTCTCTTGTCGTCCGCCAAAAGGATCGCGCCGTTGCAAAAGCGCTCGATTTGCCCCGCCTCCTCCATAATCTCGAAATCCTTTTGGATCGTCGCCTCCCCTATCCGCAGCGCGGCGGAGAGCTCGCTCGCCAATACAAAACCCTTCGCTTTCAATATCTGAATGATTTTTTTCCTTCTTATGTTGATGCCCAAGCGGCTGTATCCCATCTTGACGTCCAGTAAATCCAAGGAAACAATCCCTCCCCCGCCTTCTGTAAAGTCGCTCCGTTCGCTCGTCGACGACAACGGAGCCTGATGTATTATATGCGGAATACGACGAATGGAAAGTCCATGAAGGGAAAGTCCATGAACGAAAAGCCCTCGCGAGGAACATACTTATCTACAACTCCCGAAACGAATTAACACTACACTAAGCTGATTTTCGCAATAGTGTTGCGGCTCACGCTAAATGTCCTCGAATGACTCAGTGAAAATGTCCAGAGAACTTTGACCGTGTGAAGGATTCCTCGGACAGATAAATCGAGTAAAACTTTAAAGCTCACTTAAAATAACCGCACCTTTTTCTCCAGCTAATCCTTCCACCAACTGCTTTTCGCGCATAAAAAGGAGTGTCCGAACCTTGGAAACACAATTACAAGCGAGGTAAAACAGGCAATTTATATGCACATTGGAGCAGCCTGTTTCTCAACGCCTCAGGGAAGGCGGCCATAAAAGCTTCGAATAAGCGCCGATCTGCAGCTGCCTGTGGGGTCCGCGGTCGGAAAATAGGTCGGGAACTACGGCTCTATCTTTTTCCTTTGTCGAAGGGGTCGCCCAGGGCGCGGGGGGGTTGGTTGCGCTTCGAGAAAAACACGAGAAGAACCAACGTCACCACGTACGGTATGACAAGCAGCAAGTCGGTGTAGTTGCTCGTCATGCCCAGCCAGAGGCAAATCTGATAGCCCGCGGATTTCGTCAGCCCGAAAAACATGCAGACGGCGAAGGTGGGGGATATTTTCCAGTTGCCGAATATCATCGCCGCTATCGCCATATAGCCGTACCCCATGTAGATGCTTGGTGAAAAGTTCGCCGATACGGAATACGCGACAAAAATGCCGCCCAGCCCGGCCAGCGCGCCGCATATCATGATGGCGATCACTCGGGTCCGCCCCACATTCCCCCCGGCGGCGTCCAGGCTGTGGGGATTTTCGCCGCAGGCCCGGAGCCTGAGGCCGAACCTCGTCTTGTAGAGAACGTGCCACGACACGAAGGCGACGGCCAAAATCACCAGCTCGAAGGGGTACATGTTCCTGAAAAACCCGCCAAAAATCGGTATCCGCGACAATATCGGAAGGGTGAACCTCTCCGACGCCCCGATCTGGAATCTATTCGAGACCTGGCTGGTCAGGGCTTCGTTGACGACGCTCGTCAGAAAGGTCGTGAGGGCCATCGCCAGGGTGTTGATCACCATGCCGCTGATGACCTGCTGCGCTTTGAATCTCACGCAGAGCAAAGCATGGAGAAGGGAAAACGACATGCCTCCGATCATGGCCCCCGCCATCGCGATATAGACGAGACAGGGCGACCCGGCCCCCAACAGGGGAAGACACAGAACCACCGAAAGCGCCCCCGTGAAAGCCCCGAAGCCCTGAAGTCCCTCCAGGGCAAGCATGAGAACGCCGCCGCGCTCGCAGTAAATGCCGCCGATCGCCATGATCAGGAGCGGCATGGCAAACGACAGGCCGTCGGCCGGTATGGCGTCCATCACATCCATCACGTCCATCAGCCGCCGCCCCTTTTTCCCAGCGCGCTGCGGGCGCGTTCCCTGATGTAAGCGCCGCACGCGCTGAAGAGCAGAAGGAGCGCGATGACGACCGAGGCGATTTCCCTTGGAGCCCCCGTGACGGAGCTCATGTACACGCCGCCCTTCTGGAATATCGTGACGAGCATCGAGGAAAAAACCGCCGCCGGCGGGCTGAGATTGCCCAACAGCGCCACCGCTATGGCGTCGTACCCCAGGCTGGGCAGCGCCTTAGGCACTATGCTGTTGTAATACCCCAGGTAATACGTCACGCCCGCCAGCCCCGCCAGGGCTCCGCCGATGGACATGGCGAACACGTAGCTCCGCCCCACGGGGACGCCGGCGTACCGTGCGGCGTCGCGATTGAGCCCGACGATTTTGATGCCGAATCCGGCAGTGGTGCGCTCCATGAGAAAACGCACGACGAACACAGCGGTGATCGCTATCAGAATCCCCAGCGGAATGGCCGCCCGAACGCCTCCCATCCTCACCCCCGCGATCGTGAGCCTGGAGGAGGCGCTGCACGCCCGCGACGACCGGGTGATGACGTCCACGTACCGCGTATCGATGAAAAACCCGGTCACGTAGCTCGTTATGTGGTTGATCATGATGCAGCTCACGACCTCGTGGATGTTGAAGAGATATTTGAGATACCCGACGGCGGCCCCCATCAAGCCTCCGACCGCGGCGCCGATCAGGACCACCAGCGGACGAGCCGCCCCGGAGGGCAGTTTGGCGTAACCCACCAGCGCCGTGGCCAGGAACCCCGCCGCCAGCATCTGCCCCGACACGCCGATGTTGAACATGCCGGCCTTCAGGCAGAATATCACCGACAGGGACGCCAACATCATGGGGGCGAGTATGCCCAGGTAGGACATGAAGTCCGTCAGCATGCTCTGGCCTCCCGCGTAGGAGGGCTTGGGCATCAAGCCGCTTCCCCGCAGGAACGCGGCCATAGCCGTCACGGGGTCGTGGCCGAGCGCCAGAAGCGCCGCCGACGAAACCAGCGTGGAGAGGAGCGCGACGCATATCGGAACCGCGGCGGAGCTCGTGCGATCCCCGCAGAGCCACCGCAAAAGAGTCTCCGATATGCCGGTTCTCAAGGCGCGAATCCTCAAGATGCCGCGCCCATCATGTATTCGCCGACCTCGCCGACGGTCGTTCGATCGGCCGGGAAAATTTTGAGCAGCCTGCCGCCGTAGAGGACGCCTATCGTGTCGGCCAGCCCCATAACCTCGTCGAGCTCAAGGGACACCAGCAATATGGCGCGCCCCTTGTCGCGCTCCCCGAGCATCCGGCGGTGGATGTTTTCTATCGCCCCCACGTCGAGCCCCCGGGTGGGCTGGACGAAAATCATCAGGCTCGAGTCCGTGGAGAGCTCCCGGGCAATGATGGTCTTTTGCTGGTTGCCGCCGCTCATGAATCGGGCGATCGTACCGGCGCCGCCGGAAGCGCGGATGTCGTAACGCGCGATCATAGCCTCGGCCTCGGTTCGGAATGCCGAGCGGTTCAAGATTCCCGACTTCGAATAAGGCGCGCGGCGGTATTTTTTTATGGCCAGGTTTTCCGCCACCGTAAAGTCCAGCACCAGGCCGTATCTCTGCCGGTCCTCGGGGATATAGGACACGCCCGCCTCGGTTCGCCGCCCGACCCCGTCCGAGGTCACGTTCCGTCCGTTCAGGAGGATGCGGCCGCCGCACGGCGGAACAAGCCCCGCTATCGCGTCGGCGAGCTCGATCTGCCCGTTGCCCGAGACCCCGGCGATCGCGAATATCTCCCCTCCCCGGATCGAAAACGAGACGCCCTTCACCGCGTCGAGCCCGTTTTCGCCGCGCACGGAGAGGTTTTCGACTTGGAGGACCACATCCCGAAAACGCGCCCGCAGAGACGATGACGATGGTGATAAGGAAACCGGACGCCCCACCGTCAGGTCGGCCATTTCCTGGGCCGACGCGGAGGCCGGAAGGATCGCCGCGAGCTTCCCCCGCCGAAGGACGGCGACCCGATCCGCTATGCTCTTTATCTCCTCCAGTTTGTGCGTTATCAGGACGATCGTCCGCCCCGATTCGCGCAGCCCCCGCATGACATCCATCAGAAACTCGATTTCGCGGGGGGTAAGAACGGAGGTCGGCTCGTCGAAGATCAATATTTCGGCGTCTCGGTAGAGCATCTTCAGTATCTCCACTCTCTGCTGAGTCGAGACGCCGACCTGTTCGATCCGAAGCGCCGGGTCGACCTCCAGTCCATAGGTTTTCGAAAGATCTCGGATACGCTTCGAGGCGGCCCCGATGTCCACGTAGGGAAACAGCTCGGCCGCTTTTTTGACCGGCTCCATCCCAAGGACGATGTTCTCCGCTATGGTGTAGGACGGAACCAGCCTGAAGTGCTGATGCACCATGCCGATCCCCAGCGCTGTCGCCGCGGACGGCGAGGACAGGGCGACGCGTTCGCCGCGGATGAAAATGTCCCCGGCGTCCGGTTCGTACATGCCGTACAACATGCTCATCAACGTGGATTTGCCCGCGCCGTTCTCGCCGAGAAGGGCAAAAATCTCGCCGCGTCTGATTCCTATGGAAATGTCGTCGTTCGCCGTAATCCCGGGAAACTTTTTCGTAACGCCCCTGAATTCGACGATATACTCGGATGAGGCCATCTACGCGCCTACAGTCCGGGAAAATTGTCCGGCTTGTGCCCGTTGAAGTTGGCGGCCGGCACGATCGCCCCGCTTTTGAGAAGTCCGTAGGCTTTTTCGAGGGCCTCCAGCGTCCGGGAGGACAATCTGTGGCGGCCGGGCGTGGACACGTAGCCGATCGAATCGGCGTCCACGCCCAGGATGTCGTTCTTTCCCGCAAATTGCCCGCCGCCGACGGCCTCAAGCTGCTTTATCACGTTGGCGTGCATGACCTTGAGCGCGCTCGTGAGCATGATGTTGTCGCCGCCCTTGACGCCGTCGTCGTATTGATCCACGTCGCAGCCTATCAGGTATACGCCGTCGACCTCCTTCGCCGCGGTGAATACGCCGTTGCCGGAGGCCCCGGCGGCCACGAAAAGGACGTCGACGCCCTGGCCGATCAAGGCGGACCCCACGACTTTTCCGGTCGCCTCGTCGGCCCAGGCTCCGATGTAGTTGCCCCCCACGCCCGCGCCGGCGACGTCGACCCCGGCGTAGGACGGAAGCTCGACGCAGACCGCGCCGGCCCCCAGGTGTTTGTTGGCGTAGCTCACCCCGGACATGAAACCGTATTGATAATTCACGTTGGAAGGATACGCCATGCCGTTCACCACCGCCACCCTGCCGGTTTGGGAGGTGAGCGCCGCGGCGATGCCGGCGAAAAATCCGCCCTCCTCCTCGCGGAAGACCATAGAATAGATGTTGGGCAGCTCGACCGTGTTGCCCTCCTCATCCACAGGAACAGCGTCGACCAAGATCATGATTTTGTCCGGGTTTTCAGCCGCAATAGAGGTGACGGCCGAAAATTGGAACCCAGGCAGCACCAGAACGTCGTAGTCGGCGACGACGTCCGCCACGGCCTGCAGGATCTTGTCCAGGTCCGGCTCCTTCACGGACGTCACGGTGGAGCCGGGGTTGGCGTTCACGAACTCCAGGATGCCCCTGTAGCAGTCCTGGGTGAAAGAACCGTCGTCCACCCCCGAGGTGTTCACGATGCCTATTTTCAGGGGCGTCCCGGCCAGGGACTCTCCGGCGGCCCCAATTAAAATTTCCAACGCAAAAATCAATGCCCATAACGGCTTTTTCACGATACTCCCCCCAATGGTATTTCCCAAACTCTCTGGAACCTCGCGTCATAGTAAGAGTAGCACGGACTCAGAATTTTGAAAATACGACCGTATAAGCCGGCGTTCTCATATCGTAAAAATAGCATCTGAGATTCGCTACATTCCCATAAGCTCGCTCCCTGCAAATGCCGGCAACAGTTCCGCAACATTCTTGAAAAATGAACATAAGAATAATTTTTTCATAAAATGCTATTATTATCACCCTAGCGGCTCGACTTCTCCGGGCATTCTTGCGGAAACGCTCGTTACAGCGACGCTTTGTGCGAAGGGTGGGATACCAACGATTATATTCACGTGAAAAAACGCCATAAAGTAAGCCGATGGTTTTTATAGCGGATTATATGATAATGAACTCGAAAAAGAGCTGGCGGTTCTGAAGATCAAATTTACCTTTCACTTGGAGGAGGGTTTGTCATGACGTTTACCGAGAAAACCCACGCTTTTATCGCCGCGCAATTTTACCTCCGTTTGAACGAGGCGTTTGGTGAAAAGGGTGTGGGGACTTTCATTCACGCGACACAGTATTACGCCGGGCAAAGAGGCCGGAGAATGGCTCAAAGGGCCTTGCGTGACGGTAAGGAACTCACGTATGAGACATACATGCAATACGGGGAATGGATCAATACCCCGGAAATCATCGAAAGCGAAAGCTCGAACCAGTCCTCTGTCGAGGAAATATCCCCGAATTACGTCATACGCATTACGCGGTGCCCGTGGCACCTCCAATTTCAGGAAATGGGACTCACGGAGGCGGGGCACGAATACTGCAAGCACTTGGATTCCGCTATATGCCGCGGTTTCAATCCCTATTTGACGTACCAAGTGGAACAGACCCTTCACAAAAGCGACTGTTGTATCCACAGAATACTTGACACGAATTTCACAACAACGCCCAACGTCGTCAAAAAGAAGGAATATCTGCGGGGTTTTGAGTATCATTGCGCCCATTCCTATTGGGCTTACAACGAAGTCGCGGCCGCCGTTTGGGGCGGGCGAGGCGAAACGGTCAACGCGAAAGTCCTGGCCGATTTTGCCGAAAAATACGGCCAAGAGGCATCCGACGTCCTTTCGAGTTACAGGTACGCGAATTTCAACGTGTGCTGACAGTTGACGCAATGCCTAAGCTGAACTCGAACCGCCGTCTACGGAACCGTACGGCGCGGGAGAAAAACCGTTCAACTCATGAGCGGCTTCCTACCTGATTTGATTTGATTTGATCGTCCCGCTGAAAAACTCGGGTAAAATTTTCGGAAGGGTTTCCAGTTCGTATTCTCCCAGCACGACGCCCTCTTTGAAAAGCACGGCGCCCGTGGGCGTGCCGGCTATGCCCAGATGCGCGCCCTTGGCCTCCTTGGGGCCGTTGACCTCGCAACCCATGACGGCCACGGTAGTCCCGTCCGGCAGATCGGAGAGCATCGGCTCGATCAGAGCCACCAATTTCCTCACGTCGGCCCTCCGGCGTCCGCAGGTGGGGCAGGAGATGAGGTCGCCGCCCCGCGCGCGCCGCCCCAGAGCCTTCAAAATCTCGTAGCCGACGCGCACCTCCCGCTCCGGTTCGTCGGTAAGGGAGACGCGCAGAGTGTCCCCTATACCCTGTTCTAAAAGAGCCGCTATGCCCACGGCGCTCTTGACGACGCCGCCGTCTCCGGGGCCGGCTTCGGTGACGCCGATGTGCAAAGGCAGGTGGGGGTAGGCCTGGGCGATAAAGGTATTGGCCCTTACGGTGTCCCCCACGGACGAGCTTTTGGCGGACAGGATGATGTTTTGAAAATCGTGTTCCAACAAAAGATCCGCCTGCTCCTTGACCGCGAGGAAAAGGGCGGCGGCCCGGTCGCCCTCGGCTGACGCCAACTGCCGCGCCGAAAGGGACCCGCCGTTGGCCCCGATACGAATGACGACCTCGCGTTCTTTCGCTATGCGCGTCATTTCGGTCAGGTTGCGAAGAGGCATGTTGCCTGGGTTGATGCGTATGCTTCCGCACCCCGCCTTCATGGCCGCGACGGCGATTTCGGGGTCGAAGTGGACGTCCGCCATCAACGGTAAAGACGTGCGTTCATTGAGCCAAGCCAAAACCTCCGCCAAGTCCGCGGAGGGGAGCGCCACCCGCGCGAGTTCGCACCCCTCGCGCAAAAGGCGCTCGCACTGCTCGACGCACTTTTCCTTTTGGGAAAGCGGCACCTTGAGCATGCTCTCCACGCGAACCGGGGCGTTGCCCCCGATCGAGACGTTCCCGATTTTTATCTGACGCTTCATTCCCCGAATTTCATTCAGCAAAAAACAGCTTGTAGACGTCCTGCCACGTTACGAACAGCATAAGGGAGATCAACAAAACAAATCCTGTCGTGTGGATCCAATTTTCGACTTTTTCGGGCAGGCGTCGTCGAAAGATCATCTCCAGCAGCACGAACACAATGCGTCCCCCGTCCAGCGCCGGAAAGGGGAAAAGGTTCAACAGGCCCAAGTTCAGGCTGATCAGAGCCAAAAACGTGACGAAGCTCCACGTGCCCTCCCGCATGGCCCTGCCCGACATCGAGGCGATGCCGATGGGGCCGGTGACGTCCACTTCCTGTTTCTGGGTGATCCAGTCCCAAATCCCCCGCAGCATCAACACCGTCATGTTCCAGATGTAGCCGGCGGCGTTTTGAACCGCCTCCAGGGCGGTATAACGCGTCAAGGCCGGGGTGATGCCCAACATGGGATAACCGTGCTCTTTGCTGAAGGGGATGGAGGTTTCGATTTCGATCGCGCGGGAGTCTCTTTCCACCGTAAAGGTCACGTCGCCCTTTCGCGCCTCCTCGCGCAGGCTGCTCGACATTTCCCGCCATTCCGAAACGGGCTTGCCGTTGACCTCCACAATGCGGTCCCCCTCCTGAAAACCGGCCTGCTGAGCTGGAAAGCCCTCCATCAACGTTCCTATTTTCGTGTCGTTCATGTTCAAGACGCCGTGCCCGTACAGGAACGCGGCCGTCAGAATCAAGGCCAGAACGATGTTGCTGAGGGATCCGTCCAGCAAGATGAAAAAGCGTTTCCAGCCGCGCTGCTCGTTGAACCCCATGCCCGGCGCCACCGTTTCGTCGTCGGATTCCTCTCCCATTCCGGCCAGCCGGCAAAAACCGCCTACCGGGAAAAGGCGCCAAGACCACAACATCCGCGGTTCCGGGTTGTTTTTATCCAGGGCCTCACCCTTGCTTTGCCGCTGTATCTGCTTCACCACCGGCCCCATGCCGAAAGCGAACTCGTGCACCTGAACCCCCAGAAGGCGGGCCGTTATGTAATGACCGTACTCATGAACGATGACGCATATCCCTATAACGATCACAAACGAAATGAAACTCACCATTGCCTCATTATCTCCTTCTTAAATATATCCAATGTCCACAACTTAAGCAAAATCGCGGGGCTCCGCCCCACACCCCGCAGGGGACTCGTCCCCTGACCCCGGTAATTTTCTTCTTTAAATTGTTGAGATTGTATATATCTCTTTAATTTATCGTATTTTATCGCATTCCGTCGCATATAGAAGCGCAATATTTCCGAGCCCACTCCAAGACCTCTAGGGCCTCGCCCAAAGATCGGGGGGCGGCGTTGGAATAGGCGGCCATCGTCTCCTCCACGACCTGGGGGATGGCTGTGAAGGGTATGTCTTTTTTCATGAAACGATCGACCGCGACCTCGTCGGCTCCTACCAGGAGAGCCGGATAAGCGCCGCCCTTCGCCAACGCCTCCTTCGCCGTCCGCAGCGCCGGGAAGCGCCCTTCGTCCGCCGGGCCGAAAGACAGGTCCCTAGGGGAGAGCTTCGGGCGGGGAAAGTCGCGGCTCGGGCTCAGGCGCTCCGGCCAAAAAAGGCAAGAGGCCGCGGGAAGCCGCATGTCCGGCTCGCCCGCCAACATTTTGACGCAACCGTCCTCGAACTCCACCAGACCGTGCACGAAGGAGCCCGGAGAAACCAAGGCCTCGACCTGATGGGGTTCGAGCCCGAACAGAAACGCCGCCTCGATCAGTTCTATGCCCTTATTCATCAAAGTGGCGCTGTCGACGGTGATCTTCGCTCCCATGCTCCACACGGGGTGCTTCAAGGCCATTTCCGGCGTGACGTTCTTCAGGTCCTCGGCGGGCCAGTCGCGAAAGGGCCCCCCCGACGCCGTAAGGTAGATTTTGCGGAGGTTTCCTCCCCCTTCTCCTTGGAGGCACTGCCATATCGCGTTGTGCTCGCTGTCCAGGGGACGCAGTTGATCGCGGCCTCGAACCAGGGGCATGACCCACGCTCCGGCGACGACGATGCTCTCCTTGTTGGCCAGCGAGACCTCCTTGCCGGCGCGCAAGGCGGCCTGGAGGGCCTCGATGGCCGAGGTGCCGGAGGAGGCGAAGACCACGTGATCGATGTCGGGGTCCTCGGCCAGGGTCTTCAGCCCCTGAGCTCCGAAAAGAGTCTCCGCGGAGGAGGGCAATTTTCCCGCGAGCGTGGCCGCCGCCTCTCGGGAGGCGAGGCAGAGCTTCGACGCCGCGAACTCCGCCGACAGAGCCGCCAGTTTCTCCCCGTTTTCCCCCGCGGCCAAGGCGACGACCTCCACCCGATCCCGGTGGTGACGGCAGACGTCCAAAACCGACGACCCCACGCTTCCGGTGGCGCCGATGACCGCCACGCGCTTCATGCCAAGATGACCCCAAAAAGAAGGTAGGTCAGAAGTCCGTTGATCAGAATGCTGTCGAAGCGGTCGAGAACGCCCCCATGACCGGGGATCAGTTTGCCCGCGTCCTTCACCCCCGTTTCCCGTTTGATCAAAGACTCGGCCAGGTCCCCGAGCTGCCCGGCGAAAGCGCAGATCAATCCGATCAAAAACAGGGGAAACGGCGGCTGTTCCTGAAAAAAAACGACCATCGCGATCATCAATATGCTTCCCATCGCGCCTCCGATGAAGCCTTCCCAGGTTTTTTTCGGGCTTATGTTTTCGCAGAGGTGTATTCTCCCCCAACGGGACCCCACAAGGTAGGCGGTCACGTCGCAGCTCCAGGTGCAGGCGAAGAGCGAGACCAAGAAGAGCCGCCCCGTCGGCATATTGTGCAGCAAAATCAGGCAGGTCCAGGGCACGACGATAAAAAGGATGCCCGAAAGCGTCCCGCCGGTGTTCCACACGGCGAAGCTGGTTCCCCACATTTGGCGGCGGACGATCTCCACCATCAGTATCGCGTAAACCGTCAGAGAAAGAATCAGCGCGATGGAAACCGGCCTTACCCCCTCGCTGGAGGAGAGGATCACGGCCAAGGCCGAGAGATAGCCGATGCCCCGCGAAAGCCGGAACTGCGTCGACAGGAGGCGGTAGTATTCCGCCAGGGACAAGAGGGCCAGCACCGAAACCACCAAAATCCACATCCATCCCCCCTGCTGGATTCCGCCGAGAATTCCCGAAACCACCAGCAGACCGCTGAGAGTTCGTTGAACGAGATTTCGCCTACGCGCCGGTTCCATCCTGCCGCACCTCTTTTCCATATCGGTCCAATTTCTCTCTGAGGGCCTGGACATCCTGCCACGTCAGATCTTTCGGGCTTCCCTTCTTGCGGGAATCATCGCGTAAAAGATAACTGGGGTGAAACATCGGAAAAACCTCTATTCCCCTCCAGTCGAACCAACGTCCCCGAAGCGCGCTGATGCCCTCCGTCGTCTTCAGCATCCACTTCGTCGACGTGGCGCCGAGGCAGACGAGGATCTTGGGGCGCAACAACAGAAGCTGCGCCTCCAGAAAGCCTCCGCACATCATCATCTCCTCCGGGGTGGGGACGCGATTGTTGGGAGGGCGGCACTTCACCACGTTGGTGATGAAAGCCTCCTCCCGGGATATTCCTCCGGCCGAGAGAATGCGAGTCAAGAGCTGACCGGCCTTGCCGACGAACGCCAGGCCCTGCGCGTCCTCGTCCTCGCCCGGGCCCTCGCCCACAAAGACAAGGGGCGTATCCGTCGCGCCCTGCCCGAAAACCACATGGGAGCGCGTAGCGCAGAGCCCGCATTTGTCGCAAGTCTGGACGGCCGCTTTCAAAGCCGCCCAGGCGGCGGCCCATTTGCCGCCGTTTTTGTTTTCGCGTCCCTCTTGCCCAGCGTTCACGCCGACATTTTTATCTACGTTATCTACGTTATCTATGCTATTTACGTTGCCTGCGCCGTCTGCCATTTTATTGTTTTCCTGACTTGTTTGAATTCAAAGCAAGACCTCGTTGATGCGTATATTGACTTTTTTGACCTCCATGCCCGTGAAAAAGCTGAGCCCCACGCTGAGCTTTTTTTGCAAAAGACGGGCCAGGTAAAGCGCGTTTTTGTCCCCAAGTTTGATGTCCAGCACGAGATTTACGTTCAGGACGTCCCCGTCTGGAACCAGGTTGAGCTCGCGCACCTGATGAACGTGATCCCCCATCACGATCAGACGCCGGATCATCGCCAAAATGGCCTCTTCCTCTATGGTCACCCGGCCGTCGAAACTGAAGGGAGGTTTGACCACCGTGCGGTTGTCGTCTTGCCTGTCTTTGCTCTTGAAAAGGTCTTTCAATTGACTGACGAGCTTCCCGGCGAAATTGCGCTGTATCTGAGTCCGGGAGACGGGAACCACGTGCTGTTTCTTTTCGCGGCGCTCCTTCAACGCGTTGTCGATCTCCTCGTGGGACGCGACCTCGGTGATGTCGATGATCCGCTGGGGTCGGGGCAGCCCCAGTTTTTCCACGATTTTTTCCATCATGGAGTTGGACGTGGCGATGACCATGACCTTGCAGGGAACGTGCGAGGCCAGAAACGAGACGACCTCGACGCGGTGGGGCGCGTACTCGAAAAGCGCGCGGCGGATGGCGCGCACCAGGTTTTTCTCGGATTTGGCGCTTTTTCCGGCCATGATCTGGCCTTTGGAGACAAGCAAACCGTCGTCGATCACGAAATCGATCCCGTATTGACGCGCTACCTGCGAGGCCCTCTGGCTTTTACCCGTTCCCGCCGCCCCGACGAAGGCCAGCACCTCGATGCGCGAGAGATCCTGCGGCGCGCTTTTTGCCCGCGGCGCGCGCTGCTCTTTTTCTTCGGAGCGGAACCTGTTCGCGGCCTTTTGCGTCATCGTTCCCGCTCGTTGGGCTCGAAAGCCACGTCGGCCCCCAGAGCCCGCAGCTTCGATTCCACCTTCTCGTAGCCCCGCAAGACGTGTTCCATGTTTTCCACGCGGGTCTCCCCCTTCGCCGCCAGCCCGGCCAGAATCAGCGCCGCTCCCGCCCGGAGGTCGGTGGCCTTGACCGACGCGCCGTCCAGCCTGCCTACTCCCCTGATGACGGCGGTGTCCCCTTTGATGTCGATGTTGGCCCCCATCCGGTTGAGTTCCGCGGCATAGAGAAATCGCGCCTGGAAGACGCTCTCTTCCACGAAGCTCACGCCGTTCGAAAGGGTCAGGGCGGCGACCATTTGAGGCTGCAAATCCGTCGGGAATCCCGGAAAGGGCATCGTTTTGAGGGAGATCGGCTTCAATTTTTTGACCGGATGGACGACCACGGCGTTTCCCGACTTGTGTCTCTTCACGGAAAAGGACGCGCCGGCCTCCTCCAGCTTCGCCAAGAGGGCGTCGATGTGTTCGGGGATGACGTCTTCGACCGTGATTTCGCCGCTTGTCATGATGCCCGCCAAAATGTAGGTGCAGGCTTCTATTCTATCGGGGATAACACGTTCGGAGCAGTCATGGACGTCCTCGACGCCCTTCACGCGGATACAGCCCGTTCCCTCCGTGTCGACCTGTACCCCCATGCTTCTTAAGGCCGCGGCGAGATTTTCTATTTCCGGCTCTCGGGCGGTGTTCTCGATGATCGTCTCGCCCATGGCGAAGACCGCGGCCATCATCAAATTTTCGGTCGCCCCCACGGAGGGGAAGTCGAGGTAAATTCGACGCCCTCTCAGGCGTTGGGCTTGGGCGTAGACGAAACCGTTCCGAATTTCTATCTTGGCGCCCATCTGAGTCAGGCCCTTCAAGTGCAGGTCGATGGGGCGGCTTCCTATGGAACAGCCCCCCGGCAGGGGCAGAACGGCCTGCCCGCACCTCGCCAAAAGAGGCCCCAACACCAGGGAAGACGCCCGCATTTTGCGCACCAGCGCGTCGGAGGCCTCCCAGGAGACGGTCTCGGGGACGTCGAACACGACCTTGCTTCCCTCTTTGTTTCCTTCCCGGGCCACGGCAACGCCCAGCGACCGCAACAACTCCATCATCGTCTCCACGTCCTGCAGGTGGGGGACGTTGTCCAAAATCATCTTCTGTCCTTTTAAAAGCAGGCAAGAGGCCATAACCGGCAAGGCCGCGTTTTTGGCCCCTTGAGTTCTTACCTTGCCTTTGAGGGGGCTTCCGCCCGATATCCTCATCGTATTCATGACCCAGGCACTCTCCCAGATTGTTCGGCAAAATAGTTCTTGACGATATTCACAATTCGCGCCGAGGCGTTTCCGTCCCCAAAGGGCGCGCCCCGGTCGGCGTCGGCAAAAGACCTCCGATAGGACTCGTCCTCCAGAAGGCGCAGCGCCTCCCTTTCGATTCGATTCCGGTCGGTCCCCACAAGCACGCCCGTTCCCGTCTCGATGGCCTCCGGGCGCTCGGAAAGCTCGCGCAGAATCAGCACCGGTTTTTTGAGAGCGGACGCCTCTTCCTGCACGCCTCCGCTGTCGCTCATGATGAAGAGGCTACGGTTCATGACCGCCACGAATTCGGGATAGCCCAGAGGCTCCGTGAAAACCACGTTCGCGCACCCCCGCAGCGCATCCATGATCGTATTCCGGGGCGCCGGGTTTTTGTGGAGCGGAACCAGAAGGCGGAGCTCGGGGTGCTTTTCCAGGATGCTCCGGGCGGCGGCGCAAATTTCCTCCAGGGGTTTTCCCCAGGATTCGCGCCTGTGGGCGGTCATCAACACCAAAGGCTGCCGCGCGGGCATCCCCCGCAGAAGGTCCGTTTCCCCTATGCGGGCCAAAGTCCAAAAAAGCGCGTCTATCACCGTATTCCCCGTCACGAAAACCCGCGGCTTCCCGACGCCCTCCGCCCACAAATTTTCGGCCGACAATGGGGTCGGCGCGAAATAAAGCGTGGAGATCCGGTCGGTGAGGACCCGGTTCGCCTCCTCCGGGAACGGGCGAGTCAGGTCGCGGCTGCGCAGGCCCGCCTCCACGTGTCCTACGGGCGTCTTCCTATAAAACCCCGCCAGGGCCGAAGCCAACGTCGTCGTGGTGTCTCCGTGCACCAACAGCAGGTCCTGCGGGTTCGAGTCCAGAAACCTTCCCACTCCCCCCAGCACGGCGGTGGTGATGTGGTCAAGGGTTTGAGAGTCTTTCATGATGTCCAGGTTCACGTCGGCCTCGACGCCGAAGTGGTCCAACGCCTGAAACAGCATATCCGTATGCTGCCCGCTGGCCAAGAGGCTCGTCTCGAAGGCGGGGTCCCCTTTCAAGGCCAAAACGAGAGGCGCCATTTTAATGGCCTCCGGCCGCGTCCCGACCACGCACGCGATCTTAATTTTCTCCGTCATGACCCTAGCTTCAACGCGTAATGATTCGTCATGCGCTTTTTATCGCAATTTCGCGTATACCGTCGCGCCTCCGGCGAGAAAACAGGCGTGCAGCAACAAAAGGCATGTAACGGCCCAAAAGGGAGAGCGCGTCCACTCCAAAAAGTGATGGTGGAGATGCCCCCTGTCGGGGTAAAAAGGAGATTTCCCCCTCAAAATCCGCCTGCTGAAAGCGACCAGGGTGTCCAGCACAGGAATGCCCCCCAACAACAGGAACACCAAGACGAGTTCATGCACCCCCAGAGGGGCGAGAACCGGAGAAGCGGCCGTCACGAAGTGGGAGGCGAACAAAAAGCCTAGCAGAGTGCTGCCTCCATCCCCCAGGAAAGTCTGGGCCATCGGAAAGTTCCAGCAGAGCACCCCCAGGGCGATCGCCGCTCCCGCCACCCCGAAAGGCGCGTCCCCGACAAAACAGAGCGCCAAGGCGGAGGAGATGAACACGGAAATACAAAGCCCGTTGACCCCGTCGATGAGGTTGTACGCGCTGGTGGTTCCCGCTATCCAGACGAGGCACACGAATCGATTCAGAAGCGGCAAGGGCAGAGGCAAAACGATCAACGTCGCCGCGAACAAATGTATCGCCAGGCGTATGAAGGGGCTCAAAGATTTCATGTCGTCCATGTAGCCGCAGAAAAAGACCAGAGTCGCGCTCAACGCGCCGTACCGAACTCCGGGGATGTCGGACACGAAGTAAAGCGCCCATAAAAGATAGCCGGCCCACAGGCCGAGGCCCGCGCCCCGCGGCGTGCGTTCCTTGTGGATTTTTCGCTGATCGGGGAGATCCATGATCTGGTAATTGTAGGCGAGCCTGATGGAAAGAGGCGTTATGAACCCCCCCCAGAAAAAACCGCACAGTCCCGTCAATATCAGTTGAACGTTCATCGGGCGTCTTCGTCGGGGTTATTTTGTTCCGAAAAGGCGGTCGCCGGCATCCCCGAGCCCCGGGACGATGTAGCCATGGTCGTTCAGATGACTGTCCAGCGCCGCGATGAAGATATCCGCCTCCGGGTGCGCGGCGTGGACCTTCTTGATTCCCTCGGGGGCCGCTATCAGGCATACCAGAGAAACCTTTTGCCCGCCCCGCTCCTTGACGAGGGAAATCGCGGCCGCGGCCGAACCGCCCGTGGCCAACATCGGGTCCAGCACGAAGACGTCTCTCTCTCCGATGTCCTGGGGCAGTTTGCAGTAGTACTCCACGGGGTCGAGGGTTTCGGGATTTCTGTAAAGACCGATATGCCCCACCTTGGCGTTGGGGATGATCTGCAGGATGCCGTCGACCATGCCCAGCCCCGCGCGCAGCACGGGCACCACGGCCAGCTTTTTCCCCGCTAGGGTGTAGGCCGTCGTCGAGGCGACGGGAGTTTCCACGCTGGTCTCCGACAGTGAAAGGTTTCGAGTGATTTCGTAGACCATAAGTCCGGCTATTTCCTGCACAAGCTCGCGAAATTCCTTCACGCTCGTGTTTTTGTCGCGGATCATACCGATTTTGTGTTGTACCAGGGGGTGATTGAAAACCACGACCCGTCCTTCCTCTCCCTCTTCTCCCCCAGTGGAAAGAGTCGAGGACTCGGCCGCCGCGATTTTATTGACGCGCGCCAAATGGCGTCCGCCCTCGAAGGAGGTGGCGAGCCAAACGTCCAAAATAGCCTTCGCCTGATCGGGAGAAACGACGCGCCCCCCCAGGCAGATCACGTTCAAATTGTTGTGGGCTTTCCCCAACCGAGCGCTCTCCGCGTCGTTGCACGCGGCGGCGCGTATTCCCTTGATTTTGTTGGCGGCCACGGACATGCCGATGCCCGTTCCGCACATCAGCACCCCTATTTCCGCTCTTCCCTCCGAAACGGCTTTCGCCGCAGCGAACGCCACGTCCGGGTAATCGGCCGGCGTCTCCGTCAGGCCGCAGTCCAACACCTCGGCCTTGCCCTCAAAGAACTCCCTCACCGCGGATTTCAGGGCAAAACCCGCGTGGTCGCATCCCACCGCCACGATCATTACTTTCTCGCACCTCCCGCCCTATTGCCCAAAATCATATCACAGTCGCCCGTTGATATGCGAAAAACGGGACGCGACGCTTTGCGTTGAAATTGAGTCGAGCCGCAGAACGCGGAAGAACTCGGCGGTTTATTGCGCGTTCTTTTCCCGCCGTAGGGGTTCGATTTCGAGGTCCTCGAAATATTTATCTTCCGGGCAGGTCACTTTTTCACGCTCTTGTAGTAAGCGGCGAATTCTTTGTCGTGTATCATGATATGATTTTTAAGCCAATCGGCCACGGCCCTATTGATTTTAAGGAGAATCATCAGGGAGCCGTTGCCGGCGTCGTATTCTTGTTTCATCTTTTTGAAGGCGGTCACGAAATCGGAGTGCATTTTTTTGTGGGACTCCGCCTTGGGATATCGCGCTTGGGTGTGCAAAAGTTGTTCGTCGCGAAAATGCTTTTCCACGTATTCGCCCAAGAACTTCAATGTTTGAGGCACACGATCTTTATTGTTCTTATCGAACAAAATATCTATTTGTCTGAAAAGTTCCTTATGCTGATTGTCGATTGCCGGTATGCCCGTTTCCAAACTTTGGCTCCAAAGCATGACAAAACCGCCTCCTTTTGAAAATATTTATAAGATTCTACAATGAAAACCCCCAAATTTTATTAAGTATTTGCGGCAAAAAGCGGCGGCGCGAGAAACGCGCGACGACGGCCTCAAATGTAATATTGTCCGCCGTCGTCGTTTTTGTGATGCTCGTCGAGGATATCTTGTAAAGTGATGTTGTCCAGATAATCCGAGATAACCTGCCCAAGCCCGCGCCAGACCCCCAGGGTCATACATTTGTCGCTGCGGCTGCACACATTGACCTCCCCCTCCATACACGCCACAGGAGCCAGGCTGCCCTCCGTCAGACGCAGGATGTTGCCTACGGTGTAGAGCTCCGGGGACTTCGCCAGCTTGTACCCGCCCTGAAATCCTCGGGCCGTCTTCAATATGTCGGCGTTTTTCAAAAGCGTTATGATCTGTTCGAGATAATTCTTGGAAATGCCCTGCCTTTCGGCCACGTCTTTCAACGCGACGAAATCATCGTTTCCATGTTCGGCCAAATCCAACAGCATACGCAGGGCATATCGTCCCTTTGTCGATATCTTCACAACTCTTCACCTCATATAGCGGCTCTACGCCTTAGAATCATACAACCCATATCGGGCTCTCCCATTGCGGACTTTTCCATCTTTCTTTCTCTGCCTTTCTTTCTCTACGCAAACAACGCAAAGACGCAAAACACATAAAGAGCCCTTCAATGTGTATTATGCCATCGTTTTTATAAAGATTCCAGATGAGATTTTAATTCTAAAATCAATGTCTACAATATTAAGAGAAAAAAATCAACAAGGAAATAGCTGCTAAAATTTTACGACAGGTATAGTGTATTCATCTAAGGCGGTGTTCATGTTGAGGAAAAGCGTTATGTTCAAAACTATGATTTTGATGTTTGGTTTCGTGATTTTGCCGGCATCGGCCTGCATGGCCGAGCCCACTATCGAGTGGGAAAGATGTTTTGGAGGTTCTAATCTTGATGGTGTGATGTCCGTTCAGCAGACCCGCGATGGAGGTTACATCCTTGCGGGGTATTCCATGAGTTCGGACGGAGATCTGTCTCAAAACCGTGGAGATTTCGACGCTTGGGTGATCAAACTGAAGGAAGACGGGACGCTGGATTGGCAAAAGTCCTATGGAGGTTCCGGTCACGACGAGGCTCATTCCGTCCAGCAAACCGACGATGGAGGCTACATCGTAGCCGGAAGTTCTGATTCTAAAGACGGCGACGTTTCCGGGAACCATGGGAGCAATGATTTTTGGGTCATAAAACTAACGTTGAGCGGGGAGATTGAGTGGCAGAGGTCTTTGGGCGGCTCTGGCGACGATGTTGCCTGGTCGGCGCAACAAACTGACGGCGGAGGCTATATTATCGCAGGGTTTTCCAATTCCAGAGACGGCGACGTGTCTGGAAACCATGGAAGGATGGATTTTTGGATCGTTAAACTCAAGCCGGACGGAGAGCTCGAGTGGCAAAAATCCTTAGGCGGTTCTCGCAGCGAGAGCGCTCTGTCTATTCGACAGACGAGCGACAGAGGATATATTCTCGCGGGGAATACCCTCAGCAGAGATGGAGATGTGTCCCAAACACATGGAGGCGAAGAATTCTGGGTTGTTAAACTGAAGGAAGATGGGACGCTGGAGTGGGAAAAATGTTTGGGGGGTTCTGAATCC
>JAISQE010000074.1 GCA_031274425.1 Synergistaceae bacterium
AACGCCCCGAGGTGATCTAGATAATTCTCAGCCGAATAGGCCAGCAGGTTCATTTTCCCCGCGTAATCTATGAGCTGCCGCTGATGAACAAGCTCGAAAGCGACGCTTTCAAGGAACAAGCGTACGGGGTCGCCGGGGTACAGCCTGCGCTCTTCCCCGTACTGAAGCTGATACGCCTGTTCGTACCCGTTGATGAGTTCTCGTTCGATGGTCGCCGGATCCCGTTCCGCAAAAACGATATCAGGCAGTGTCGGAAACAAGTCGCTCTTCATCTATTTTTATCCTCACTTTCGGGACCAAGCGCCCGTCCAGGTCTCCATCAAAACTAACCTTCGTTACCCGGCAGCGGGGCTCGTATCTGTGGATCGCCGCGACGATCTCCGCTTGCAGGGCGGCCATCGCCTTCGGCATCGGCCTATCGAGCATCACGGCGTCGACGCCGAAAAGGCGGTCGAGCGGCACGGAGTATTTCATCGTCGTGAAAATGATTCGGACGTTTTGCATGATCTCCGCCACAACATTAGCCGGCGCGAAGTCGATTTCCTCAAGTTTCGCCGTTATATCAAGCTCCATTTCCGTCACCGCCCTCTATGTATTCTTTGAGCTGGATCGAGGATTCCGCTACGATCATCTTGCCCGTGTTGTTGGTGACTTTCCATTCCTCGGTGAAGCTTTCGATCACCCAAAGGCCGTAATCGCCCTGAATATCTCCGTCCAAAATAAGATACGCCGCAACGCCGTCCCTCATCATTACGTAGAGCGCGACGATTTCATCCATAGGCTCGACGTTCAAGGCACTGTCGAAGCGCATTTTCAGGCTGCAGGTCGTCGGGGTTCTTCCCGTGTATTCGAGCAACCCCACGCTGCCGTGGACGTCGTGCTGCGCGTAATTTGCTTTGTATTGGAATTGCAAATCTTGAAATGTCTTCACGGATTCGGAAGACACCTCAAAAACAATGTCGCCGAAAGAACCGATCAAGGCGCGTCATCTCCTATGGCCCGATGAATACATCGGGGCTTCCCGTCATTACCACGGAGCCGCAGGCTACAGGATCGCCTATGCGCCCCCCTTCTTTCCCATTGACGAAAACCGTCGGACTCCCAAACGCCAAGATGGAATCATGAGTCTCGGGGATCGGAGGACAAGTATGAGGCTCCCAATGATCCCCTTGGCGGTGCCAAGGGATGCCGTTCACAAAAACATTGGGGCTTCCTTGATCGTTTGGTCTCGGCGGCCAGCATCCATGCCCGGTGCAAAGGTCTCCGACTCGCGCGCATGCAGGCACTCCGTATCACCTCCTGGCTATTCGTTGATATATACGTTGGCGGCGGCCATGATGTAGATATTGCCTTCCGCCATCCTGATAAAACTTCCAAAGCTGTCCTTTATTTCCACGATATGCTTTTTGCGGTCCACAAACATAGTTGTCCCATCCTCGAATTCCGTCCTCCGCACGTCTTGATCCCCGAGAGGGGGCTTGTTTTTGTCGTCCCAGACGCTGCAAAGAACGATACCCGCCTCCAGGCCGTTACCGAGCATATTGCAGTAAACGTGCTCGCCGATGTCCAAGTGGAACTCGTCCTTGTTCTTTTTCGAATTTGGAATCCCGACTGGCAGCCAGGCCGAAACCAGATTGTCTTTATCGGGGAATTGCACCCTCGCCATGTGTCGTTTTGGGTCGTAATCCGAAACAATTCCGTATCTTCCGCTGCTCGGCGTTTCGACGTTGACCTCTGAGCCACCCGGCATTATTCGCACCTCCTAAAATGAATTGCCGCCGGCCGGTTGATTGCCGGTTTCCTTCCCGTAAACATCAAACCCGCTGTCCAACGGCCCGTATTTCGTCTTGCCTTTTTTGCCCTTGCCCTTCTTGGATGGGCCGCCCAAGCGCAGTTCGATAGAGGTTACGTAACCGCTGCCTTTATTGACGTTGTGGGTAGCCTTCTCGATAAAATACCCCCCGTCGAATTTTCCCCAGCCGGAGACAGTAACGTTGCTCCCGCCGAGGAACCGCATATCGCCGACAAGAGTTATAGAGCCGGTAGTCTCTTTTTTATTGGCGTCATGGAGCTTCTTTTGCGCGATTTTCTCAGCGTCGTCCAGTGTGTCCGCCTTCTGGTTGATGACCAGGTCTTCTCCTGTACCCTCCGCGTCTCCCGCCGTGTAAACTTCGAGATTTTCATTTTTCACGGGGTGATGATATTGGAGGCGCGCTCCTTTGTAGGTGCCCCGCGTTTTTGTCCGAAAACGATAGTTCTTGATGTGCTTATCGCCGAAAGAAATCGCCGCGATTGCCGCCTTAGCCTCGTACGTCTCCTCGTCGTAGCAGACGAGCTGCGTGTCCGTGACCTTGATTCCAATGCCGTACTCTCGGCATAGCTTTTGCAAAAAACCCAAATCCGACATCTCGACTTGGTCGCGCCGCTCGAAAAGCGGGTCGTTTGGAGAATCCCAGAAAAGCGTCAACCCGTTCTTTTTCGCAACATCGTCCGCGACCACGGAGAGCTTCGCGTTTTCCCACGCCTTGGTTTTCTGCTCCTGCCTCATGCCCTTGGAAACAAGCGTCGATACAGCCTTGATCTGTACCTGCGTAGGCGGTCCGGAGCATTCGACCTCGTCGATCTCGAACGTTCCGCAGGGGAGGGACTCCGTCTCGTTCGGCCCGTGCCAGTCATGAGTTATGATGGTCGCGTGGATTACCGCGCCTTTCGACGGGAACCAGGGATCCCGCCAGTTCCCCTTGCGGTCCTCCAGCGTGACGGATAGATCGTCGGCCTTATCGCTGGCGTTGTCCGTGTAACTGAAAGTAACGAGATAGGGGGCGATATCCCTTGAGATGTCCGCCCCCTCGTAGACGAGCACAAGTTCGGCCCGTCTTGCTTTTCGAGTCGCCATAGCTCATTACCTCTTTCGCACCCACGGCGGAAGCGACGAGACCACAGGGAGACCGGCGTCCGGAATTCGAAGAGTCACGTTCGCCTCAAAAATAACCGTCTCACGGCGCGTAGGGTTCTCCTGTAACAGCACGTGCATCAGCTTTTCGCCGCCGAGGCTCGGGTACATTTTCAGCGCGACGATATCCCAGGTATCGCCCTG
>JAISQE010000001.1 GCA_031274425.1 Synergistaceae bacterium
CCCCCGCTCAGGACCTTGACCGGAAGCGCGAGCCGCTGGCGGGCGATGCCGATTTGCGCAAGGCGCGTGCCCGCGTCGCCCAAATCGAGGGTTTTGCCGTGCGCCCGCAAAAGCTCCACAGAAGAGCGCTCTTCATTGAAAGAAGGTTCGGGGGCGAAAGAAGATTCGAGAGCGCCGGCGAGCGAACGGGCTTCGCCCTCCTGAACTTCGCCCCCCCGAGCCCCGGCCCCTTCAATCGAGCAAAACTGGTCGAGAAAGGCAAAAGGCACGTTCACCCCGCAAACTCCAGCGGATGGCTCGATTTCTCCCTTCAAAACGCGGAGAAGGGTGGTTTTGCCGCTTCCGTTCGGCCCCTCGATCGCCGCGCGTTCCGGGCCGGTCGCCGTCCAGTCGATCGTGCCCCGGTAAGAACCGTAGGGCAGCGCCAGACCCTCCATTCGCAGGATCACCTTCGCCGCGTGCACGGAGCAGGCCGGAGGAATCAGGACGACGGGGTCCTGAATTTCGGCCTTCAAGAAAGCCTCCTTTTCCGCCGCGGCGAGGGCGTAGATTTTTTCGTCCCTCAATTCTTGGAGTTTGCCCGCGGTTTTCTCCGCGTTCCCTTTCATGGCGTGCAGAACCGACTTCGGAAAACCCTGGATTTTTTTGCTTTTTCGCCCTTGGGCCGAGCGGTGCCGCTGACGTTCGACGGAGGCCTGCTGGGCGGCCGTCACGCGCCTGCGCTCCGTCTTGGCGTATTCGAGGCGGGACAAAGCCGCAAGCCGTTCCCGCGCTTTCGATTCCGCGTAAAGGGAGTAGTTGCCGCCGTAGCTTTTGAGCCCGCCGTACCCGTCGACCCCCTGCTCCGGGGACAATTCCACGATGCGCTCCATCTGTTCGAGCAGTTCCCGGTCGTGACTCACGACGAGCAGGCCGCCCTTCCACGTTTTCAAGTACGCCGTCAAAGATCGCTTGCTCTGCGCGTCCAGGTGATTGCTGGGCTCGTCCAAAATCAGGAAGTCCGCCCCCGAGAGGAACGCCCCGACCAGCGAAACGCGCGTGCACTCGCCTCCGCTCAGAGTGGAGGCGGGCGTGTCGGGCGTCAGGTGGCCGAGCCCCGCCGCGTGGAGTTCTCGGGCGATGCGCTCCTCAATATCCCAGTTGCCGTCCGCCAGATCCAGCGCCGCCGAGTCGGAACCTTTTTCCGCGAGGCGAACCGCGTTCAGCGCGTCGGATAATCCCGCCAAGTCGGCGGCCGTGTCGAATTTCTCCGGGTTCGTCATCTGATCCAGGTAGAAGACGGTTCCGCCGCGCGTGACGCTGCCGGAAGAAGGGGAAACGAGTCCGGCCAGAATTTTCGCCAGAACCGTCTTGCCCACGCCGTTGCGCCCCACAAGAGCGGTGCGCTCGCCCCCAAAACTTTCGTTCAGCTTGTTCAGGAGCAATCGGCCGTCCGGCAGGATGTAGACAAGGTCGCGTATTAAAATCATCGTCGGTGCACCTCTGGTTTTAGCTTTTCTGCCGGGTTATTTTACCATCGCGAGACGGCTTTTTTGTTGTATGATGGGCATACGCAACACGGGCATCGCGATGGGAGGGAATCGGCATGAAAATTTCGACGCGGGAAGCTCCAGTGAGAAAATTCTTTGCCGCGGCGGCGTGTGTCTTTTTAGGATACTGCGTCCTCTTTTGCGAAGACGTTGCCCTCGCCGCCGTGGACGAGTCTGTTTGGACGTGGGACGTTCTGGTCCTTCCTCCGAGCGAAGGATGGGAAAACAACGTCGGGGAATCCATTCGCAACACCCTCCTGTGGCACCAAGCCGAGATCTCGGAGAGCGGCGGCGGAATTCAGGGGCATGACCTCAATTTCGTTTTTTTGCCTCCGGTAAGCGAGGACGCGGTGAAGGATTACGTTTTGCCTATAACATCCCATTCCGTGGCGATCTTGAGTTTTGCCTCGTACCCCATAGACAGGGAGCTGGTGAAGCTCGTCGCCGGAAAGGGAATACCTCTGATGCTGGCCGGGGGCGAGAACGTTTTTTTCTTCGAACAAGGGCGTCTTTTGCCCTTCGTTTTCGCGTTGGACCTGTTTCGGGACTACAGAGCCCAGGCTTTCGCGGATTACGCCTCGAAAAAAGCGGAACTCAAAGCCCGTTTGGCCGTCATCGCAACCCGTTTTACGCTTTATGAAGAACGCGAGGCCAAAATCTGCTTCGACTTGTTCTCGAGCAAGGGCTTTATGCCGATGCCCTACTGGGTCGACGCCTCCGTAACGGACACCTTCGCCATGGTGGAGCAGGAAATCAAGGATTACAGCGACGGCATTCTGGTCAGCTACGTGGGGGGCATGGCCAGCAAGGAAATTTGGCGCGGCATCATGGGGCGCCAATCTCCTTATCGCCTCTGGTACGGCGGCGCTCCGGACAAATCTTTTCTTTCATGCAAAGGGATGCTTTTCGCCGACCAGAACATGGCCCTCGAGGCGCGCGGCAGTTTCGACCAATTGAAACGCGATCTCTGGACGTCGCGTATTCTGAACGTCTCCGACAAGGTCGCCGCGGGGCGGGCCAACGCGCTGGCGCTTTGGCTGATAGGCGCGTTGAGGACCCTGCCGGAGAACACCGAGACGGTCAAGGCGGGAACCCTTTTCCCCCGGCTCGAAACCATTCGGGAAATTCCTTTCGGCAACCAGGTATTGGAGATCGACGAAAAAACGCACAGGCCCAAGCGGCGGCAGGTTTATATTTTGGAAGTGCGCGACAGGAGCTTTTTTGTTTTGGACGCCTTCGATGTGGAAGGACTGGGGTATTACGATTAGCGAGGGACGCGAAGATGCCGTGGGGACTGATTGTTGTCGGAGTCATCAGCTTTGTCGTTTTGATTTGTTGTACGCATAAGGGGAGCGCGTGTCCGGGGGGATGTCATGGATGCGGGCGCTGCATGGAAAAAAAGAACCCTCAATGAAAGAAATGTAAAAATGAAAGAATTCCCGGCGGGGACCGTAAGCGAGTCCCCCGCGGCCCGTTGGTGGCGGAGCGAGGAAGGCGGAGCCCGATGCGGGCTTTGCTTCCGTCGATGTCTCGTTCCGGTGGGGAGCGTCGGCTATTGCGGCGTTCGCGGATGGGAGGGAAATGCTTTTTCGTCTCCTTATTTGGGGCGCTTCAGCTCCTGCGCCGTCGACCCGATCGAAAAGAAACCGCTTTCCCATTGGCGTCCGGGCTCTCGCATCTTTTCGCTGGGTAGCGTCGGATGCAGTATGCGCTGTCCTTTTTGTCAGAATCACCGTATCGCGCAGCCTTTCGGGAACGAATCTCTCGGGGGCAAGCAAAACGTGCCCCTCGTACCGATGCCTCCGTCCGAGTTGGCGCGCAACGTCAGACGAAAGGGCCTTTCGGCCGTGGCTTACACCTACAACGAACCGACGCTCCAGGCCGAGTATATCCTACGGGCCGCGCCGCTTTTGAGGGAGGCCGGCATCGCTTCGGTGCTGGTCACGAACGGGATGTTCTCGACCGAGGCGCGGGATGACCTGACCCCCTGGATCGACGCCGTCAACGTGGACGTCAAAACCTTTGACCCCCTAAAGTACGCGGCCATGGGAGGCTCGCTGGAGGTGGTGAGGGAAAACGTCGTATATTGGACGCGCGCCGGAGTTCACGTCGAACTGACGAATCTCGTCGTGCCCGACATCAGCGACTCGAGGGAGGACTTCGTCCGCATGGTCGATTGGATCGCTGAAACCGCCCCCAAAACGCCGCTTCACATATCTCGCTACTTCCCCTCGTACAAATATACGGCTCCCCCGACGAGCGTCGCCTTGTTGAAGGAGTTCGAGGCGATCGCGGGACGGAAACTGGCGCACGTCCACCTGGGCAACGTGTGAACGTTTTCCGCTATCGGGAGTTTCAGAAAAAATTTCAGAAAAACGACCATAAACGGTCTGATGAGGCCTAATAGAGCTGTTTTGACTTGCCTTGAATGTAGCTATAACTTTTATCAAGTGGATATTGACTATAAATTCCATATTCAGTAT
>JAISQE010000085.1 GCA_031274425.1 Synergistaceae bacterium
TCCACCTTCACCACTTCCGCAAAAATCGGGTCTGTCTCCGCCACGTTCGCCATCATATCCACCCCCACATTGGTCATATATAGTGAATTGAAGTAAAAGGCCTAAAGTTAGAATAGCTAAAAACAGTTTTTTTAAGGGTTTAACTCATTTTTACCACGTTCTTTTGTTAAAGCACTATAGCTGCCCCACAACGTAAGGCGCGTCGTCGAATCCAATACGTCCATCTCCCCCCGCTTCGCCAGCCTCAGCCCGCGACCGCCCTTGATGATCGGCGACAACTCCCTGTCCATAGGCTCGATGTCCGCAAGGGGCTCGTAACCCATGAGCCGCAAGATCGTGTTGATGAGGTCCAGCAGGGAGCGACTTACGCTCCGGAGCCGCCAAGAGGAACTTTAAAAAATGATCACCGAAGCGGTTGATCTCCTTGGGCAGCGTGCCTTGCCGCTCGGCCTCGCGAAATTCCTGCTCCTCTTGCGGCGAAAAGGGCGTGAGGTTTGAGTCCATTGCGAAAAGCCTCGCTTTCTTATTCTTTGCCCATCGCTCACCGCAGGGACAAAATTTCGTCCCTCGAAAGCCCGGTGACCTTCTCGATC
Organism: Synergistaceae bacterium; assembly: GCA_031274425.1. GTDB lineage: Bacteria > Synergistota > Synergistia > Synergistales > Aminobacteriaceae > JAISLU01. Next base: position 594 of record JAISQE010000085.1, read on the forward strand.
AGTTCGAGGGACGCGTGCTCCGACAGCAAAGCGCGGGCAACTTCCACTTTCCCTTCCACTAAACCTTCCGCTTTCCCTTCCGCTTTACCTCGGCGTTCGGCGCTTCGGAGTTCGGAGAGGGCGTCGAGCTGATGCTTTTCTTCTCTCCACTGGATGAATCGGTTGCGATTGTCTCCCCAGAAGTCGTGTTCCACCTTCACCACTTCCGCAAAAATCGGGTCTTTCTCCGCCACGTTCGCCATCATATCCACCCCCACATTGGTCATATAGCCGCCCCACAACACAAGGCGCGTCGTCGAATCCAATACGTCCATCTCCCCCCGCTTCGCCTTCCTTCGGAGGTCAGACACGATGCTTTCCAGTTTCTTCATTTCCACGAAAATGATCAACAGGTCTTTTGTCAGGATTTTTCCGGTTTTGACGTTGGTCAGCACGAAATCCCAATACCATCCGTCCCAGTCGAAGAGCGTAAAGTCCAACAGTCCGACGAAAATCGTCTGGCACAGTTCGTCGAAGTCCTTGCCGCTGGTGAGCTGTCTGTTGATGAGCGTACCGGAGCAGTACAGAGCTCGTTTGATGAACTCGCTGCCTCCGTACTTCTGGAACTCCAGATTGATGACTTTCCCCGCGGATGTCCTGCCGAAGTAGTCCAGCCTCAGCCCGCGACCGCCCTTGATGGCCGGCGACAGCTCCCTGTCCATAGGCTCGATGTCCGCAAGGGGTTCGTAACCCATGAGCCGCAAGATCGTGTTGATGAGGTCCAGCAGGAGCGACTTGCGCTCCGGAGCCGCCAAAAGAAACTTTAAAAAGTGGTCACTGAAGCGGTTGATCTCCTTGGGCAGCGTTCCTTGCCGCTCGGCCTCGCGGAATTCCTGCTCCTCTTGCGGCGAAAAGGGCGTGAGGTTTGAGTCCATTGCGAAAAGCCTCGCTTTCCTGTTTTTCTATTATTATAGCGCTTGCTGAGTGCGTGGGTTGGATGAGGCTTGAACAAATGCGCATATCCTTCATATCCTTCACATCCTTCCTTTCACATCCTTCCCCCTGCGTTCACCTCCCTTATGTATTGCCTTCGCGTTCGAAAACGCTATACTGGTGAACATGTCCGCTTATTCGCGGACGAAGAGGACGCATACGAACCTGAGTTTGAATCCGAAGAAAAAGAGCGGGAATTTTTTAGGAACTCGATCCCCGGAAAAGAGAAAAAGGCGCTGTTCGATGTATGCTCCATCCAGCGGTGACGTCGTAATAGCTCATTTTACCAAATTTAGAAAGGCGCGAACGACGATGCCCTTGACGGTCAAACAAATTTTAGAGGTGCCGGAGTTGACGGGCGTGAAGCTGATAGCGGGCGGAGCTGGTCTTGAGAAAAACATCAAGAGCGTCAACGTCATGGAAGCTCCAGATATTGCTCAATGGCTGAGGGGCGGGGAACTCCTGCTTTCGACCGGATACCAGTTTCGCAACGACGTTGAAGGGTTTGGAGAATGGATCATGACCATACACGCGGCAGGGGTCGCCGCGCTGGGGTTCAAAAACAGGTTTTTACACGAATTTCCGCCAAAGGCGAAAGACTGTGCGGATGGGATCGGGCTGCCGATTTTGGGACTTCCGCTCGAGCTCCCCTATTCCGATATCATCCGCATCGTCATCATGCAAACGGACGAAGTGGAAAACATCCGCTTCTCCGAGTCCGTCCTGCGCTCTTTTTCGGAGGTCTTGACGGAGGGCGGAGGCATCGTCAGAGTTCTTCAGAACTTGGCCCTTTTTCTGAAGTGCAACGTGTGTTTTTTGGACGAGGGGACGGGAAAACGCTTTCATTCTTCAGGGGAAAACCTCGCAAACGACTGCCTCGCAATGGACGAAAGGGCTCTGCTGAAAAAATATCCGCACGAACGGCTGGTTCTTTCACACCGCGCCTATGGATACTTTATTTTCGAGAGCGTGCCGCAGGATGCCATGTGGCGCGTGGTGCTGGAACACGCGAAAGTGGCGATGCTTCTGGTTCTTCAGAAGGATATCGCCACCAAACAGGTCGAGGCCCGCTATCGCAATGAATTCGTACAAGATTTGGCGACGGGCAACATTCGGGATTACGAGGAGGTCATCAACAGAGCGCGGGCCTTCGGATGGGATCTCACGGGAAGTTTGAGGGTTATCGTCTTCGATATCGACAACTACAAGATCCATTTCGAGCAACCTCTGTCCCAGGAGAAAGTCGTCGGCCTGGAGGAGGCGAAGGAGCGCATCTACTCCATCTGCAAGAACGAAATGCGGCGGACGTTCCAAAACCTTCCCTACCTTACGAGAAGCGACTTTATCGCGTTTATCGTCAATGTCGACAAATATCCGAACTTCAAGGCGAGACTGCGGCAGTGTTGCGAAGACGTCCAGGGGAAGACCGTGGCGTACACGGGGTATTCCGTTTCCGTCGGCGTGGGGAACGAAAAACGCGACTTTTTCGGCGCGAGCGAGAGTTACGACGAGGCTCGGCGCGCCATAAAAATGATGCATTCCGTAAGCGGCGACGGAGGGGTCCATGTTTGGGACGAAATGGGCGTTTTGACCGTCCTCGCGCCTGTCGCCGAGTCCGAAGAGACTCGAAAATTTTTCATCTCTCATCTGGGCAAAGTGGCGGGAGACAAGGATCTGCTGCACACGCTGAACGTCCTGGTGGATCAGAACTGGAACTTCAAGGCCGCGGCGAGGAAGCTCAATATTCACTACAATACGATTCACTATCGTTACGAAAAAATTTGCGAGCTTTCGGGCTTCGACCTCTCCACAGGGGAAAAACGACTGGAGGTGGCGATAGCCTTGAAACTTCTTTATCTCAATCCCAAGCTCAACCCCAAGCTCAACCCAAAACTCGATCCCAAACTCGACCCGAAACTGGGATCGGTTTGATTTGATTTGTGCGAATTACCTTTTATCCACTGCTATCCACTTTTATCCAGCGTCAGAACCGTTCTCAACAGCACGTCGCAGCCTTTTTGAATATCTTCCTCCGTCGAAAACTCTTTCGGGGAATGACTGACGCCGTTCACGCTGGGGATAAAAATCATCCCGCAGGGAAACGACCTCGCCAGCATCAGAGAATCGTGAAAAGCGCCGCTGGGCATGAGCGCGTAGGGATAGCCCGCCTCCTCCGAGGCCCTCGCGATCGCGTCTTTCACTTTGTCGTCCATGTGGGCGGGACGGGTCTCGGAAACGAACTTGAAGTCGTAGGCCGTCCCCCCGTCCTCCGCGATTTCTTCGAGCCGGCGCTCGAGGGCGCTCTCGATCTTTTCGATCATCGAGCCCTCCCTGTCTCGAATTTCCAGGCTGAAGACGCAGCTTCCAGGAATGACGTTGACGGCGTTGGGGCGAACCGCTATCGTCCCCACGGTGGCGACGGAATAGGCGTTGCCGTGCGCGGCGAGGATCTCCGGCACTGAGGCGATAAAACGCGCTCCCGCCACCAGCGCGTCCCTCCGATTCGCCATTAGCGTGCTGCCCGCGTGGTTCATCTCCCCTTTTACCGTGACCTCGATCCGTTTCACCCCGGCGATGGCGGTGACGACTCCGATGGGGATCCCGCTTCGGAAAAGCGAGCCGCCTTGTTCGATGTGCAGCTCCAGAGAACAGAGCACGGTCGCTTTTTCTCTCGCGGCTTTTCCCATATCCTCGTGCTTCACGCCGAACGCCGCCAGCGCGTCGACTCTGCTCACGCCCGTTTTGTCCTCGGCCGTCGGCGAAAAATCCCCGAGGGGCGCGCCGGAGAAGGCTCCGCTGCCCATCATGCCGCTGCCGAACCGCGCACCTTCTTCGTCCGCGAACACGACCACATCCAGGGGATGACGAAGCCTCTTGCCGGAGGGCAAGAGCGTTTCCACAACTTCCAACCCCGCGACGCAACCCAAAGCGCCGTCGTACTTTCCGCCGTCCGGCACGGTATCCAGGTGAGAACCGATCAAAATTGCCGGCAGAGAATCGTCTTCGCCCGGCAGCCGCGCGACGACGTTCCCGGCCGCGTCCGTAAGGGGCTCGATCCCCAGCGCGCGAAAACAAGACGCAAACAGTTCGCGGCCTTTCCGGTCCTCTTCGGAAAACGCGAGCCTCGAATGAGAACCGTCGCGCTTTCCGCACAGGTAAAGTTCCTCCAGCCTCTCGACAACCCGAGCGCCGTTCATTTTCATATTCGTATTCATTTTCATATTCATAATTTCTCCATCAAATCGAACCCTTTCGGGGAACGGCTGCCCCCGCGTCGCAAGTTTTGGCGTCGTGAACGTAATAAACAATGCGTCCACGGGAGCACGTCATCTCGACTCGTCCTTGAAGCCGCATCCCCATGTAGGGGGTATGGGGGTTTTTGTAGAAGAGGTCCTCCGGTTTCACCGTCCATTGCGTCTCCGGGTCGAAAATCGTCAAATCGGCGTCGCTGCCGACCTGCAGCGCGCCCTTGCGAGGGTAAAGCCCGAAAAGACGCGCCGGCTCCGCGGAGATCAGCCGCGTCAACCTTTTCAGAGGCAAGCCCCGCTTCTTCACGCCCTCGGTAAAAAGCGCGGGAAGCAATGTCTGTACGCCCTGCACTCCTCCCCAGGCCTTGAGAAAGCCCCCAGACCCGGCCAAATTCTTTTGGGAAAGCGTCGAGGGGGAATGGTCCGAGGCGATCAGATCGACGGAGCCGTCGAACACTCTTTCCCACATCGCCTCCACGGCCTTGCGGCTTCGGACGGGGGGCGCGCACTTCAAAACCGGCCCTATACGCTCCAGATCTTCCTCCGAAAAAAGAAGATAATGCGGACAGGTCTCGACCGTCGCGTTCACCCCTTCCAGCCGCGACCGGCGAACGGCGTCCACCACCTCGGGAAGCGTGGCATGGCAGATATGAACCCGCGCGCCCGTTTCCTTGGCCATCTCCAGAACCGCTTGCGTCGCCAGGCGCTCCGTCAAGGGGGAATGAGCGTGGAGAAAAGAGCGGATCGTCCCCTTTTCCGCGGCCTCGGCTTCGCCTCGGGACGTCAGGGCTTGGTCCTCGCAGTGGACCCCCAGCAACAAGCCCAGCCGCCGAGCCTCCTTCATCCCTCTGAGAAGAACGTCCGGCGTCGCGTACGGAAAGTCGTCCCCGGCGAAACAGGTGAAGGCTTTGAAGGCGACGGCTCCGGCCCGAGACATGGCCTCCATCTCGTCCACGTTGTCGTTGACGAGCCCGCCCCACAGGGCGTAGTCCACTTTCGCGCGCGCCGCCGCGGCCTTTTTTTTCAGTTCGAGGGCCTCCAGGGAAACCACCGCGGGCTGCCCCGACAAAGGCATATCGATCACGGTCGTCACCCCTCCCGCGGCGGCGGCGGCGGTGCCGGAGGCCATGTCCTCTCTGTCGGGGAAACCGGGATCGTTGAAGTGGACGTGAGCGTCCACCACGCCCGGCAGCACATATTTCCCCCTCGCGTCCACGTCAGCGCCCGCGTTCGCGTTCATGGAGCCCGCGACGGAAGCCGCGGCCGCGTCGCGGTCATGGTCCGGAGACCAGATGGCCGAGATGACCCCGCCGCTGATGCCGACGTCGGCCTCGAGCACTCCACCGGGGGCGACGACCCGCCCTCCTCGGATCACCAGGTCGAAGTTCATTTCACTCGACGCTCCCCCCCAGATAGGCATGACGGACGCGCTCGTCTTTGTAGAGCGCTCCCGACTCTCCCCCGAGCACGATTTTGCCCGTCACCAACACATAAGCCCGGTGGGATATTTTCAACGCCATGCGCGAATTCTGCTCGACCAGGATGATGCTCATCTTTTCCTCCCGATTGATGTCGACGATGGCCCGGGCTATTTCCTGAACGAAGAGAGGGGCCACTCCCAACGAGGGCTCGTCGAGAAGCAACAGCTTGGGTTTGGCCATCAACCCTCTTCCGATGACGAGCATCTGCTGCTCCCCTCCGCTCATGGTGCCCGCTACTTGGCCGATGCGTTCCCTCAGACGGGGGAATAGCCCCAGCACCATCTCCAGCGATTTTGCGATCTGAGCTTTGTCCTTTCTGAGAAACGCGCCCATCATCAGGTTGTCTTTCACCGTCATCAGGGGAAACACGTGCCGGCCTTCCGGCACCATGACGATCCCCCGCGCCACGATCTCCACTGTGGAAAGCCGGTCGATGGGCTCTCCATCGAAGAGGATGGAACCGCCCTGAATGGATTTAAGAGCCGTTATGGCGCGCAGAATCGAGGTCTTGCCCGCGCCGTTGGCTCCGATAAGCGTGACGATCTCCCCCTTGTCCAGCGACACGGAAACTCCTTGGAGCGCCCTCACGCAATCATAGGCAACATGAATATCTACGGCTTCAAGGTACATGTTCGATCCTCGCTTTCGTCCTCGCGCCCTAGATAGGCCTCGATCACGACTTCGTCGTTCTGTATCTCGGCCGGGGTTCCCTCGGCTATTTTTTTGCCGAAGTTCAAAACGACGATGCGGTCGCTGATGTTCATGACCGCCGACATGTCGTGTTCCACGAGGATGATGGTGACGCCGCGGTCCCGTATGCCCCGGACCATCCGAATGGCCTGTGCCGTCTCCTCGGAGTTCATTCCCGCGAAGGGTTCGTCCAGAAGCAGCAGTTGAGGCTCGGCGGCCATGCCTATGGCGATGCCCAGGGCTCGAAGGTGTCCGTGGGGCAAAGTAGACGCGACCATGTCCTTCACGTCCCCCAGCCCCAGGTAATCCAGAATTTCCGAGGCGCTTTCGCGAAAACGCCCCTCGTCCTCCCTGGCTGTTTTCGTCCCGAAGAAAAATCCGGGCAAAGACGCGCGACTGCGCAGATGATGAGCCACGACGACGTTGTCCAACGCCGTCATATTCCTGAATATCGTCGTCTCCTGAAAGGTGCGGACGATGCCCTTTCGGGCCGCGATATGCGGAGACTGCGACGTGATGTCCTCTCCCTTGAAAAAAACCTTGCCCGACGTGGCCGCCAAAAAAGAGGACGCCAGCTTGAACAACGTGCTCTTACCCGCCCCGTTCGGTCCGATGACGCTCAAAATCTCCCCTTCCGCCACCGCGAACGTAACGTCGTTGACGGCCGCCAGTCCCCCAAATCGCTTGGTGAGGTTCTTCACCTCCATCAAGGGCATTGACGTCATGGGCATCGGCGTCATGGCCGGGCCTCCTCTTTTTTCGGTTCACCCGGCCCGAAAAAGGGCGGTTTGATGCTCAGGAGCCCGTTCGGCAGCCACAGCATCATGCCGATCATGATCAGGGAGTAGATCAAAGGTTGGTACTGATTCAGGCCTTGAAGCATTTCGAAGCTCAAAAAAAGCACGAACGTCCCCACGAAAGCGCCCCATACGCTCCCCAACCCTCCTAGAAAACAGTACAGTAGGAAATAAGTCGAGTCCTGAAACGTGAAGGTCGCGGGATAGACGCTCTGTTGCATCGTGACGAAAAAGGCTCCTCCGATTCCGGCGAACAACGCGCAGATAGCGAGGGCGATGACGCGCAGCCGAGGGACGTCGACCCCAAACGAGGACGCCAGATCTTCATTTTGCTGCAAAGAACGAAACAACCATCCCAATCGGCTGTTGACGACCCTGTAAAGCGCGGCAAAGCCCAGAATCGTCAAAAACGCTCCCAGAAAGTAGAAGGCGAAATGCTTATCGACGGACGCGAAATCGGGGATGAGCGTGAATCCCGCTATCTCGACGGCTCCAGGCAGCGGAAGGTTCAAGATGCCCTTCGTTCCGTTCGTCAGCGAGGAGAGGCTTTGAGCCGCCAGCCGCGCCGTTTCGGTCAGGCTGAGCGTGATCATCGAAAAATAGACGCCCTTCAGGCGGAGCAACGGCAATCCCACAAGGATACTGATAACGACGGTGATGAAGCCCGCCCCGATCAACGCGACCCAGAAGGACAGCCCCAGTTTCGACACCAGGATGGCGGCCGCGTAACCGCCCACGAGGGCAAATCCCCCCTGTCCCATGTTGATCCGCCCGATATAAAACATCAACCAAACGCCCGCGCTGATGAGGCTCAAAACGGAAGCCGTGGTCAGCACCCCGAGGCGATAGGGCTGATCTCTGAACAGCCACGGAATCAGAACAAGATAAACCAACAAAAAAAGCGACGCGCCCAGCGCCGTTTTGACTTTCGCCACCGCTCTGCTCCTCCCTCCCACCTTACACCGCTTTGCCCATCAGCCCGTTGGGGCGCACGGCGAGAAACACGATCAATCCGACGAAGATAATCAGGTAGGTCTCGCCCCCAGGGAAAAAATGGTACCCGAGCGATTCGATGATCCCCAGAACCAGCCCCCCGGCGATGGCCCCGGAGATGACCCCGGCCCCGCCTATCATGACCATGATGAACGTCTTGATGGAGATCCAGTTCCCCAGGCCGGAATTGACCCCCGAGATGGGCACCAGGATGGCCCCGGCTATGCCCGCCAACATAGCGGCGAGCGCCCAGCCCAAGATCGCGTAGCGCGCGGTATTTACGCCCATGAGGCAGGCCGTCTCGGAGTCTTGAGCCATAGCGCGGAGCGCCCGCCCCGGTTTTGTGTAGCGCATGAAGAGAATGAACGCGACCATGCAGAGAAAGGAAAGCCCCATCACCAGCAGGCGTCCCTTGGGAACGAAAACGCCGCCCAACTCGTAAACGCCGTTCACCACCGCCGGAACTCCGCGATGCTTTTCCCCGAAAAAAATCAGGACGAGGCTTTCGACCATCATCGCGGTGCCGGCGGAGAGCAACATGGAGCTTTCCTCCCTCACGCTGCGCCTCATGACGGGCCTGAAGAAAAAAATCTGAAACAGGCATCCGACCGCGGCCAGCGTCAGGGCCGAGGCCAACAACGCCGCGAAGAAAGGCAGCTTCATCCCTCCATAAACATAGTACGTCACAAATCCGCCCAAAACATAGAGCTGACCATGCGCAAAATTCAGAACGTTCATGAGGGAAAAGATCAGAGTCAATCCCAAAGCGATGAGCGAATACTGCACGCCCGTGTACATTCCATTGAAAAGAACCTGTCCCAACGCCGCACCTCCTGTCGCTTTAAAAGCGACCGACCGCCGCGCTCCGCGAAAATCGGTCGCTGATCGTCCCGTCCTTATTCCACGCCGCTTATTCCACGCTGCCGACGAACAGGGTCTTGAAATCGCCGCCTTCGTAGACGTTGACGACCATCGGTACGGAAATCTGACGCCTCTGCTGGAAGTACGGGATCCCGATGTAGTGAAGCGGACGCCCGTCCTTCAAATAAGGGTTGGGCATGGAAAAGGTGTCCATGGCGGTTTTGAACTTCGAGATGTCCTCTATCGCCTCGGGGCCGGCTTGTTTCAGCGTGTTCAGGATGATTTCGAGAGCGTAGACCTTGGTTCCGGCCTCGTCGTTCCACTCGCCCGCGACTTTCTCGTAGCGCTTCATGAACTCCTCCATCTGAGCGCTGCGGATCTCGGGAGTGCTGGCCCCCCCGACGGAAATGAACCCGTCGGCCGCCTCGCCCGCCAGCTCCGCGATCACTTTGGCGTCCTGCGCCGTCTCCGTGCTGAGGATGCCCTTGAAGCCCAGTTCGCGGGCCGTTTTGATCAAAAGAGGCGTGTCCGCCGGGGCCGCGCCGGCCAGCACCAAAAGATCGGGCTTTTTCGTGACGATGCCCGACATGACGGGGAAGAAGTCCGTGGTTCCGGGCTCGTAGGTGTCTTTATCGGCAAGAACTTCCAATTGAAGGCTCTTGGCGGCCTCCACTCCTTCGTCCCTCTGGTTGAGCGATTCGGAATCGTTCCGCGCCACGAAGGCGATCGTCTTGATCCCTTTGTTTTCCATAAGATACTTATAGATGACCGGGCCCGCCTGGTAGGACGCGATCATGCCCAGGATGGAGTTGGAGGCCGGGGCGGTGAACAATTTTTTGGAGAAAGCGTAAGGTATGCTGATGGCGCCGCCTTTTTCGATGACGGGAACGATGGCCATGGAGGTCGGGTCGATGTTGGGCCCGATGATGTAGTGAATTTTCTCCTCGTAAATCAGGCGTTCCGCGCCGGAGACCGCGACCTTCGGGTCGTTGCGGTCGTCTATGGCCACGATCTGAATTTCGTACTTCTCTCCGCCGATCTCGAATCCGCCCTGCTCGTTGATGATCTCTGCGGCGGCCTCGGCGCAGTAGCGATTGACCAGCCCCCAAGACGCCGCCGGGCCGCTCATGACGCCCAACACGCCTATTTTGAGAACCTTATCGGCCGCCGACGCGGCGGACACGCCCGCAAAAACGAGCGTTATTGCGAACAACACAGCAAGAACTTTTTTCATTATGAATCTACTCCTCTCATATCATGTAAAAACCTTTCAGAAAGCCTCCCCGCGAAATCGTTTCCCCGCTCGGACGATCACCTCCGCTCCAATCCGCCGCAGCCGAACTGCGATATTTTCTCCGGCCTTTCCGACCTTCCTTCCTCGTTTCGGCAGACGATTTCTCCTCGGACAAACGTGGACACAGGAAGACCTTTCCCCTTCAATCCAACGAAAGCCGATATCGGGTTCAAGTACAACAGGGAGTCGGGGGTGATCTCCCACTCCCGTTGGGGATCGAACACGACGAGGTCGGCGTCGAAACCGACTTCGAGCGCGCCCTTGCGCCCATAAAGCCCGAACACGCGGGCCGGCCCCTCGGACAAACGGCGCGAAAGAAGCGTCGGGCTCAAACGTCTTTGCCGTACGGCCTGGTCATAGAAAACCTGCATGGTCGTCTGGACGCCGGAGACGCCTCCCCACGCCTCGAACGCCCCGCCCTCCTTGTCCTTTTCCCGGGGCGCGCAGGGCGAGTGATCGGAGGCGACGCACTGAAGCGTCCCGTCGACGACGTAATCCCATAGCCGCTCCATTGCGTCCCGATCGCGCAGGGGCGGAGCGCATTTATAGAGCATCCCGCCGCGAAGGAGGTCGTCCTCCGTGTAGACGAGGTAATGCGTGCAGGTTTCGGCCGAGATGGGAAGCCCTTCCGCCTGGGCGCGACGAACCCGTTCCGCAACGTCGGGGTGGCTGACGTGACAGATATGCGCCCTCGCGCCGGTCTCGCGGACCAATTCAATGACGTTCTCCGTGGCTATCAACTCCGAGGACAACGGGCGCGACCGCAAAAAATCCGATCGCCCGGTTCTCTTTTCCTTTTGCGCCCGCGCTTCCTCGTGTTTGACAATGGAATAATCTTCCGCGTGAAAGCCGACAAGCGCCCCCAGAGAGGCCGCCTTTTGCAAGGTTTCCCTGACGGCTCCCAAATCGAGCGAGCGATAGTCGGACGAAACCGGCCCGATAAAAACTTTGAAGGCGACGACGCCAGCGTCGTGCAGCTCCCGCATTTTATCCGGCGCGTCGTCCACGATCCCTCCCCAAAAAGCGTAGTTCACCCAAGCCTTGTCTCGGACGGCCTCGTGTTTTGCGTGGAACAAAGACGCGGTCGTCAAAGCGGGCTCGTTTTGCAGAGGCATGTCGATCACCGTCGTGACGCCTCCCGCCGCCGCCGCTAGGGTCCCATGTTCGAAGTCCTCGCGCCACCCGTACCCCGGGTCGTTGAGATGGACGTGAACGTCGATGACTCCAGGGAAAATAAATTTCCCGGACGCGTCCTGCCTGCGGCGCGCCTCCCAAACGACGTCTTTAGTTGTCACCGCGGCGATTTTCCCCTGCGCCACGTAGATGTTTCCTTCAAAAAGGCTCTCGGACGCGACGATCGTTCCATTTTGCACCAGCAGGTCGAAAATATTCCCCACCTCCACCTCTTCATTGTCGGGGCGAAACGTTGGAAATTTATTCTTGCGCTTCTCTGATTAAGGAATACGTAAATAGGAAACAGGATAATCTTTTTGCGTCTAAAATTCATTGTGGAATATACCCAAAATAAAGAAAATAAATTTGTATCTACTTTACAATCGCATCGACAGTTCACCAGTTCCCGACGTAATAAGCGAGAGAGAGGGAGGGGAGAAGTACTTTTTCGGAAATGAACGCGCCTGTCGCCGTTTTGATGCCGCCTCCCCCCTATTCGTTTGGCGCTCCAATCACGAATCGAGAAAAGGGGCCGAGAAAAGGCTGAAGAAAGAAAAGGCTGAAAAAAGAATTGACGGAAAGCGCTTTGCCGCATAAACTAATTCAGCGTAATTAGCTGATTTGCTCCAAAAAGGGGGGGAATATTTTGGAAACCCTAACCGCATACGAAGCGGAAAACAGTTTCGGTGATACTTTGATTAAAGCCCAGCGTTCGCCGGTGCAGATAACCAAGAGCGGCAAGCCCGTCGCCGTTTTGGTCTCCATTGAAAACTATCGAATGACTGAAGAGCTGAAAATGCAGGTGCTCAAAGAGCGGGTGCTTCGCGCGGAATCTGACCTGCAAGCGGGTAATTTTGTTGACGGTGAGGATTTTATGCAAGATTTAATAACTGGAAAACATGATTAGACGGCGTAAAACCCAATACATCATTTTGGATGATGCCAAAAATGACCTACTGAATATTAGATTCTTTACGCTGGAGAATTGGGGCAAGGAGCAATCAAGCGCTTATTTGAACGAACTGAAAGAGATTTTTTCTTTCCTGGCACAAAAGCCCGACATTGGGCACGACCGAAGTCACGATTTAAGGCGAGATATTCGCAGTTTCGCTCATAGAAGCCACATTATTTACTACCAAAAAACCGCCCAGGGCATTGCGATTATCGGTGTTTTTCACCATGCGATGTTACCGTCCGCGCATCTTGTCATGCGCGAAGTAACTGACAGTTCTATTGACCCTTGATTTTCAGGTCGTGATTTTCCCGAATCCTTAATATCCTCCTATCGAGGTAATTCGAGCTGTTTCATGTAGAATAGGCGCGAGGGGGTGCGGAGATGGATTATGGCGCGAAGGTGAAAACGTTGAGGCGGGTTATGCGGGAATGCCGATACTACGATTCGCTCGGCAGCCTGTTGATGAGGGATCAGTGGCTGGAGCTGCCCGAACGGGACATGGCGTACCGCCAAAAGATGCAGGGATTTTTTTCGGGAAAGCAAGGAGAGCTGTTTCACGACAAAGAGGTCGCGCAATGCGCCGCTTTTTTCGAAAACTTCGACCCGGCGAACTTGGCAACGGACCTGGAGCGCGGCATGGTACGGTATTTTCTTTATCTGTACAAAACCCGGGCGAAAATTCCCCCCGAAAAACTGGCGCAGTCCTCCGCCCTGACGGCTCGCGCCCAGGCCCTATGGCGTGAGGCTCACGACAAGTCCGATTACGCCTTGTTCAAACCGGTTTTAAAGGAAATGTTCGAGCTGAAAACGGAGATCGCCCGGAGCGTGGACCCCAACAAGCCTCCGATGGAGGTCCTGGCGGATATGTGCGACGAGGGGATCAGCGTCGAGACCGTGGATCGGCTTTTTGGAGAGCTGCGCGACGGCATCGTGGATCTGCTGGGAAAAATCCGGTCCCGCGGCGTGGATGTTGACGACGCGTGCCTTCGCGAGTCCTTCGACAAAGAGGAGCTGAAACGCCTGGTGAGGCACCTCGCGGAGGGCGTCGGGTATCCCCCCGAGCGCGGGGAATTTTACGGGGAGGTGCTGCACCCCTTTTCGGTGTCCATCGGACCCAGCGACGCGCGCATCACCACCAACTACGACTCCCTGCAGTTTGGAATTTTTTCGACCCTGCACGAGGCGGGACACGGATTGTACTCTCTGAACGCCGACGCGGACGTCGTCGACCACCACCTCTGGGGAGGACATCCGGGCGCTTTTCACGAAAGCCAGTCGCGTTTTTACGAAAATATCGTGGGCAGGTCGAGAGAATTTTGGGTCCACTTTTACCCGCGGCTTCAAGAGAGCTTCCCTCACTTCAAAAAAGTCGACCTTCAAACGTTTTACAGGGCCGTCAACAAAGTACGCCCCTCGCTCAAGAGAATTCTGGCGGACGAGCTGACCTATTCGCTGCACCCCATCATACGATTTGAAATCGAGAAGGCGATATTCGACGGCAAAACGGATTTCGACAGATTGCCGGAGCTGTGGAACGACAAATACGAGGAGTACCTCTCCCTTCGCCCGCAAAACGACAGAGAAGGCCTGCTGCAGGACATGCACTGGGGAGGGGGTTACATCGGCTATTTCCAGAGCTACACCCTCGGGAACCTCTACGGCGGGCAGTTCCGTCACGCGATGTTGAAGACCGTCCCCAACGTGTACGAGGAAATCGCGTCGGGGAACTTCGGCCCGCTGAACAGTTGGCTGACGGAGCACATCCACCGGCACGGCCGCGTTTATTCTCCCCAGGACCTGCTGGCGCGCGCGACGGGCGAGACGCTGAAAAGCGGCTATTTCCTGGACTACCTCCGCGAAAAATACAAAGAGATCTACAAACTGCCGGATTAATTATGAGGAACGAATATTATGAACGCCGCCGTCCGACCGAATCGGACGGCGGTCCAATGCGCCAGTTTCGCTAGTCTTCGAAATACACCTCGCGGAAGGAGTGCAACTCGCTGGGGCTCGGCGTGAAACCCCTCACGTTTTTCTGAGTGCCGGCGATCGACTCGTCGTTGTGCAGGAAGATCATGGGCGCCGTTTCGTTGATGTAACGCTGGAGTTCCTTATAAATAGCCTCCCGCTCGGGACCGTCCATGACGCCCCGACCCTTGCGCAGCAGTTCGTCGATCTGCTTGTCGTTCGTGGCGGTGTAGTTGTTTCCGGCGGTCGACTCCAGCAAGCCCGCTATGGCGTAGTTGGGATCCGTGACCGTGTTGGCCCACCCCAAAATAAAAGCTCCGTGCGACTTCTCGAGGAGTCCGCTGAGGAAAGCGCCCCACTCCAGCACCTTGATCTCGGTGGTGATGCCCAGGTCGGCCAGTTGCGCCTGGATGATCGTCGCCATGTCGACGCGCTCCTTCCGCTCGTTCGTCCAGACGTCAAACTTCAGAGTCGTCACCCCCGCCTCCGCCAGCAGCTTCTTCGCCAGCTCCACGTCCTGCTTGTGGGGAGGCACTTCGGGCTGGATGGAGTACTTCACCGCGTTGGGAAGGATGGACGTGGGCGTTTTGCCGACGCCCCGCCACACCGCGGCTTGGATTCCGACCGTGTCCAGCGCCGCCAGGATCGCCTTGCGGACTCTGACGTCGTCGAAGGGCGGCTTGGACATGTTGAAACCCATGAAGGTCGTGGAGTTCTGCGTCACGCGGTAAAGCACCAGGTTCTCGTTCTCTTCGATGCGCTTGATGTCGTTGGTGATGATCGGGAAAGCGATGTCGACGCCCCCGGACTCTAGCTCGATGGTGCGGCTCGTCGGCTCCGGGATAGAGCGGACGATGAGGGTCTTATACTTCACCTTCGGCCCCCAGTAGTCGTCGAATCTCTCCAGGACGTACCTGTCGCCTTTCTGCCAGCTCACGAACTTGAAGGGGCCCGTCCCCACCGGGTTCATGGCGTAGTTCTCTCCCGCGGCCTCCGTGGCTTTTTCGCTGATGACGGCGGCCCAGTTGTGCCCCAGCGTCGAAAAGAACGAGTAATCCGGTTCCTTCAGATGAAGGATGACCGTGTAGTCGTCGACCACCTCCACGTCCTTCACGTTCTGAGAGTAGGTCCTGATCTCGGCGCCGATGTCGGTGGTGGCGCGCATGATGGAGTACCTAACGTCGGATGCTTTCATCTCGTCGCCGTTATGAAATTTGACGCCCTTGCGGAGGTTGAACTTGTACGCCGTATCCGACAGAAACTCCCAAGACTCGGCCAGTCCCGGCACGGCCGGACCGCCGTCCCGTATGAAGAGCAAAGTGTCGTAAATGGCGTAACAGGCGCGGGCGGTGGGGAGGCTGTTCGACGCGGGATCCATCGTGTGCGCGTCGTATTGGTCCGCCACGATCAACGTATCCTTCTCAGCGGCGGCCGCCGCCGCGCAAAACGCCGCGACGAGCACCCCCACAAACAACAACGCAAGCCGCCTCTTCATCCCTATCTTCATCCATACCTTATTCATCCATACCCTCTCCTTCCCCAAATCAAAAAATCAAAAAAATCGAAATTAAAATCGGAAAAACACGCGCGTAAATAAATTAGCCTGCTATCATTATACGCAATATTTCCCCAAAGAGTCCGCGGCTCGCGGTCGAGGGGGCGAAAAATCAGGAGGTCGCGCCATGTCTTTCGTCGTATTTAAAGACGCAACGCTGTTGGACTGCACGGGAAGCGCTCCCCGCTACCCGGCGACTGTGATCGTCGAGGATAACGTCATCCGCGAAATAGTCGACGGCGGAGTTTTAGCGGGCACGGGCGCGGAGGTGGTGGATTGCGGGGGGAAAACTCTGATGCCGGGGCTGATCGACGCGCACATGCACCTGAACCTGTTCCAATCGGAGGCGGCGGAACAGACCCGGCGCAATCTTCCCAGCATGATCGTCATCCAATGCCTGGCCGTGATGGAGGATACGCTCATGCAGGGTTTTACCTCGATCCTGGACGCGGGCGGAGCGGACGCCGGCTTCAAGACCGCCCAGGTCCGGGGCCTGATCAAGGGGCCCAGGATGCAGGTTTGCGGCCACTCCCTGACCCAGACGGGCGGGCACGCGGACATGCGGCTTCCCACGGAGATACACGGCCCGATAGACCATTTTTTCAACGTGGGGGTCGTGGCCGACGGGGTCGATGCCGTGCGGCGCGCCGCCCGGGAGGAGCTGCGCATGGGGGCGGACTACGTCAAAATCATGGCGGCCGGCGGGTGCGCGAGCCCGTCGGACGAGTGCGACACGGTTCAATACAGTCTGGAGGAAATGAAAGCCGCCGTGGAGGAGGCGGACGCCGTCGGCAAAATATGCATCGCCCACTGTTATTCGCCCCGGTCGATGCGGCGGTGCGCCGAGGCCGGCGTCGGCCGCGTCGAACACGGCAACTTCATGGACGAGGAGACGGCCCTCATCCTGAAGGAAAAGGGGGTCGTCTACGTCCCCACCCTCGCCACGTACGACATCATGTCGCGCCGAGGCGTCGAATTCGGCATCCCGGACTACTTCCTCCGCAAGATGAAGCTGGCGAACGAGAGGGCGTTGGAGGCCCTCCATATCGCGGTAAATGCCGGGCTCGTGATCGGCTCGGGCTCCGATATGGTCGGTCCGGGACAGCCCTTCAAGGCAAACGAGCTGGAGCTTCAAAGCCGAGCGATGGGCCCGATGAACGCTATCCTTGCCGCCACGAAGGTGAACTCCGAGATCTTGAAGGTGAGCGAGAAAGTCGGAACCGTCGAGGTCGGTAAATTGGCCGACCTGTTGCTGATCGACGGCAACCCCCTCGACGATGTCGGGGTCTTCCGGGATCGCGATAAAATCAAGGTCATCATGCAGGACGGAAAATTCATGAAGAGGGTACAGTAGCCGGAGGCGCGCCATGACAAAGGATTTTTTCAAAGTAAACCGCCGGCGGCTGTTGGAGGAGCTGCCCGAGGGCTCTTTGGCCGTTTTCTTCGCCGGCGCGAAACAATATCGGAGCAACGACAGCATGTATCGCTTCACCCCGGACAGGAACTACTATTACCTGACGGGACTCGCGTATCCCGACGGCGTGCTTCTTCTCGGCAAAGAGGCGGGAGGAACGTTCGAGATCGCGTTCATAGACCGCCCCGCCCCGGAGGTGGAAAAGCTCTGGGGGCCGACCCCCACCGCGGAAGAGAGCGTCGAGCTGACCGGCATCGAGGAAGTGCGCTACCTGGATCGGCTTGACGGAACCCTCTCCCTTCTGCTGCATAGGCGCGACTTTGCGTACATCTACGCCGACGAGGGCAAGATGGCGCTCGGCGGGCTCACGGAGGCGGATTTGTTTTTGGAGAGGCTGAGGAGGAGCTATGCCTGGCTTCAGGTGCGGAACGGGAGGCGCGTCGTGGGCAATCTGCGCCGGGTCAAGACCCCGGAGGAGATCGACTGCCTCCGAATCGCCGCGCGGGAGACCGTGGCCGGAATGGCCGAATTGATCGGGAAGATAAAGCCGGGAGTCCACACGTACGAGCTCAGGGCGGAGTTCGAGTACTATATGACGAGAAACGGGATGGAGGGCTCCGTTTTTCTCCCCGTCATCACCACCGGCCCCAGCATCCGTTATCTGCATTACGTTCCGGACGAACGGCTGCGGGACGGCGAGCTGGTCCTGGTGGATCTGGGAGCGGAGTATCGATACTACGGCGCGGACATCTGCCGCATGTACCCGGTGAACGGCAAATTCTCGCCCGTACAAAAAATCTGGTACGAAGCGGTTCGAGACGTCCTTCTCGAAATGGAGGCCGCTCTCAGGCCGGGCCCGACCCTGCAATACATCGAGACCCTCGGCCGCAAACTGCTGGCGGACAGGCTCAAGGCGAACAAAAAGATCGAGGCGGACTGGGAGTTGAGCAAATACCTGCCCCACGGCATCACGCATTTTCTCGGTCTGGACAATCACGACATAGGCGAGGACTGCCCGCTCGCGCCCGGGATGCTTCTGGCGGCGGAACCGGGACTTTATTTCACAGATTTTGGCTCAGACTTGAACTTCGGCGTCAGGGTCGAGGACAGCATCTTGATCACGGAAAACGGCAGCGAAGTCCTGACGAAAGACCTCTCCCTGGACGCGGGAGAGATAGAGCGCGTGATGGGGGAACGAACAGCGCGCTGATGGGCGACGCGAAGCGTGAAGCGCGGGAAATGGCGGTGACGGCCTCGATTCTCACCATCGTTATAGGGTTCGCGACGTGTTTGAAATTCCACGAAATTATAAGGCGGCATCCGTAGATTTGACCAGCTCAATCAGTACCTCAATGATTGCCTTGAATTGAAAGCCCGCCATGGCTTCCGCTTCTCTTGTCGTCATTTTGATCGCCTCCTAGCGGGAGTTTCAGAAACGAGGCACTCAAAAAGCCGTGAAATCAGTAGATATGCATTTTTATAGCTTAAATTCTGTAGTAACAACTCCTAAATCTTCTGCACAGTATTCCATAAAAATCCTTACTTGCACAGTGGAGCTAATTCATCTATAGTGTGATCCATGTCACATTTCGGAGGAAGTTGAATGGCGCAACCAAGCGGCCGGGAATCACGCAGAACAACTCCATGGGA
>JAISQE010000142.1 GCA_031274425.1 Synergistaceae bacterium
TACGTTCGTCATTTTGCTCCTCTCGGCGTCGTTCCTCGGATACGGAGTGTATCTCAACGAGACGAGCAACAGCCACATAGAGACGATGCTGGCCGAGCGGGCTGTGGGCCTGAGCGGCATTGAGGTTTCATACCGCGATATCCGCCCGGAGCTGTACCTGGACTATATAGGGCTGCGGGCCGGGAAACAGGCCGACGTCATCGCCGAGATCGAGGGGTTGATCGAGGAGATATACGTGTCCCAGGGGCAGGAGGTCCAACAGGGGCAGCCGCTTTGCAGGCTCGTGAACCCCGAGATCCCGCTGTCGGTGTCCAGAGCGGACACGGACATCGCTAAAGCCGAGGCCGCGTATCTTCAGTCGATGAGCACGGTGCAAAGGAACGAGCGCCTCGCGGCCGAGGACGCCGTTTCGGCCAGCGAGCTGGAGCTGTCCATCTCGCAGATGAAGGCTTCGAAAGCGGAACTCGACGCCGCGAGGATAGCGAGAAAACAGATGGAACGGCAGATGACGTCCCAAACGGTGACGGCGCCGCTTTCAGGCTCCGTCACCGTAATTTATCAGCAGGCGGGAAACTTCATCGGTAAAGGCTCGCCCCTCGTCATGCTGGCGGATTTTACGAACATGTACTTCACCGCCCTGGTCAAGGACCAAAAAATAAAGAACCTGCTGCCCCTGGAGGGGCGATACACGCTCCATACCGACCTCACGAACATGACGGAAAAGGCGTTCGACAGCCCGGCCAAGGCGTCGTTCACCGAGGAAACGGCTTTCGAGGTCCTGACGTCGACCGTGGCCCCTCCGCTGACCGAGAGCGTGCCCGTCAGAAGCCTGACCTGCGAGATCGACAATAGGCTGGGGGTCATGGAGCTTGGAATGTACACCGACATCGTCATACGAAAGGAAACCCCGAAGAGGGTCCTTGCCGTACCCCGGAGCGCGGTATTCGAGGGAGAGAGCCCAAAAGTTTACGTGCGCGACGAAAACTCCAGGCTGGCGGTGCGCGAGATAAAAACGGGCGTGGACAACGCCGACTACGTGGAGGTCGTGGAAGGGCTCGGCGAGGGGGATATCGTGATCATCTCGGGCGTCGAGGGACTGGATCTCGGCGTTAAAGTCGAGGTGGACATCGTGGAGGAGGAGATGTGATGAAGCGGGAGGTGTTCAATGAAGAAGCTCTTTCGCGCCTTCGCTCTCCGGAACAGCTCGACTCGGTCATCAAGGTGACGCAGCCGGTGGCGTGGATGGCCCTTTTCACGCTCTGTTTTTTGGCCGTTTCCGTTGTCGTATGGAGCGTATTCGGGGTCATGTCGGTTTCCGTCGAAAGCGTGGGGATGATCCTCGACCCGTCCGGCGTCGTCAACGTCTACCATGACACGAGCGGGAAAATATCGGAAATCCTGGTGCAGCCCGGAAGTCACGTTAAAAAGGGCGACGTCGTCGCGAAATTGACGCTGCCGGCCATGATGAACGACATCATTAAGACGCGCCAGGACATCATGAGATCGATGAACCAGGATCAGGTGGAATCTCAAATCTCTAATTTCGATTCGATTATGAACGTCTGGTACTACTCGTTCAATATTTTAAGCACCTTCGACGGCATCGTGACGGAGGTGAAGGTCAACGTGGGGGATGTCGTCGCCGCCGGCTCCACGAGTATATGCAGCATAAGACAGCATCAAAACAGGCAGGACGTCATAGCTCTGATGTACGTCTCCGCCGAATCGGGAAAGAAAATCGAACCCGGAATGGTGGCGCGCCTCGTGCCGAGCGGCGCCGACCAGCAGGAAGACGGCAGCCTCATGGGGGTGGTGCGAAGCGTCTCCCTCTACCCCGTTTCGAACAGCGGCATCATGAAGGCGCTGGGGAACTCCGACGTGGTGAGCTGGATATTGCAAAAAATAGGCAGCGCCGTCATGGAGGTCAAGGTAGATCTCGTGAAAGATCCTCAGTCGCCGTCCGGCTACCTCTGGTCCTCGTCGGTGGGAAAACACAGGTCGGTGACCGTGGGCACAATATGCACCGGCAGCATCGTCACGGACCGCCAGCCCCCGCTGAGCCGGGTTTTCAAAAAATTGAGCCAGTGGTTGAGGAACGCGTGACATGTTTTTCAGCTCTGTGAAGAAAACACCGACGCTGCTACAGATGGAAGCTGTCGAATGCGGCGCCGCGGCGCTTGGCATGGTGCTTTCGTATTTCGGGCTGATCCGGCCGCTGGAGGAACTCAGGCTGCAGTGCGGAGTCAGCCGCGACGGCAGCACTGCCCTGAACGTTCTCAAGGCAGGAAGGCATTACAACATGGAGGGACGCGGTTTCCGGAGCAGCGCCGAAGACCTGGCGGCCGGCAAGACGCCCATGCCTCTCATCATTCACTGGAATTTCAACCATTTTGTCGTCCTGGAGGGGTTTCGAGGCGGACGCGCTCTTTTGAACGACCCCGCCTCCGGGCACAGGAAGGTGCCGATGGACGAGTTCAAACGCTCGTTCACCGGGGTCGCGTTGAGCTTCAAGCCGGGAAATGATTTCAAAAAGGGAGGTAAAAAATTCAGCGTCGTCGGCGATATCGTTCACAGGCTCATGAACGAGAAACCCGCCCTCCTGTTCATTATGACGGTCGGGCTTTTGATGATCCTCCCTGGGCTGGCGCAGCCCGTTTTCAACCAGATTTTCATCGACGACGTTTTGTCCCTGAAACATACGGACTGGCTGATGAACCTTCTTCTGGCCATGGGCATAGCCTGTCTCGCGGACGGGGCGCTCAATTTCTTGAGGTCCTGGTGCCTCGTCAAATGGCAGGCGAAATTGACCGTCGCCGGATCGGGTTCCTTTTTCATGCACGTCATGCGGCTGCCCATCGCGTTCTTCCAGCAGCGTTTCAGCGGCGAGATCGCCATGCGTGTCGGGTTCAACGAACAAGTCGCGACCGTTCTCACCGGCGAGGCGGCTACGGCAGCCCTCGACCTCTTCGTGACGTTGTTCTACCTGCTTTTACTGCTGCAGTACAGCGTCCGGCTCACGGTGATCGGCATCCTCTTCAGCGCCATGAACTTCGCGCTGCTGCATTTCATAAGGAAGCACCTGCGCGAAATATCCCTGAGAATGCAGCAGGAGTCCGGCAAGGCCATGGGGACCGCCGTAGGGGGTCTCCAGATCATCGAGACCCTAAAAGCGAACGGCAACGAGGCCGACTTTTTTTCGAAATGGGCCGGGTATAACGCCAAAATCGCCCAGGGGCGGATGGAGATGTTTCTCATCTCTCAGGCGATGGTCGTCGGCCCCGCGCTTTTGAACGCGATCAACACGGCGCTCATCATGATACTGGGCGGTTTTCAGATCATGGACGGGGTGATGTCCGCCGGTATTTTCATCGCTTTCCGCAGCCTCATGGGGAATTTCCAGGCTCCCCTCGGAAAGATCATGAACCTCGGAAGCACCCTGCAGCAGACGGAGATGCAGATGCAGCGCCTGAACGACGTTCTGCGCTACGATACCGACAAGGTATTCTATCCGGATACCCCCCCGGCGCCGACGGGGCGAAAAAAGCTGACGGGGCTCGTGGAGCTGCGGGACGTTACGTTTGGGTACAGCCCTCTCGCGGACCCTCTCATCGAAAACTTCAACTTGACCCTCGAACCCGGCCGATGGGTAGCCCTGGTTGGGGGCAGCGGCAGCGGCAAGTCGACGGTGGCTCGCGTCGTCACCGGTCTTCAAAGAGAGTGGAGCGGAAAAATACTCTTCGACGGCATGGAGCGGACCGAGATTCCGGGCGACGTGCTGGTGAACTCGATCGCGGCCGTCGATCAGGAAATTTTCCTGTTCTCGGGGACCGTGAAGGAGAACCTGTCGCTTTTCAACTCCTCCATACCTCAGACCGACATCGTCGCGGCCGCGATGGACGCCGCGATACACGATGACATCACGAACCTCGAGGGAGGCTATAGCCATAAAATCCGCGAAGGCGGCAGAAATTTCAGCGGAGGACAGAGGCAGAGGCTCGAGATCGCCCGGGCCCTCGCCTGTAGTCCGTCGATCCTGATCTTCGACGAGGCCACCAGCGCCCTCGACCCCGTCACGGAAGAGATTGTGATGACGAACATAAGGCGCAGGGGCTGCGCGTGCCTCATGGTGGCGCACAGGCTGTCGGCTTTTCGCGACTGCGACGAAATCATCGTTCTCGAGTACGGAAAGGTCGTGCAGCGAGGGACGCACAGCGGGATGATAGCGGTCGACGGTCCGTACCGCAAGCTCGTGGCGCAACAGATAAAGCAGACGAAAAAGCCCGCGGACGGGGAGCGTGAATGACTGTGATCGATCTCAAACAGAGCCAATACTTCGCGTTATCATCGGGCGAGGTCAGGCAGTTTACCGTCAGGGCCGGTGTTCTGGAGATTTTTGCCTGCACGCCAGAGGGATCGGAGAACTACCACAAGATGTTCCTCGCTCAGCTCGAAGAAGGAGAGAGCTTTTTCTCTCCGGTCGAGATGCTCTCTCCGCTCGAGTTTCAGATTTTCGCCCGGTCCGATTGCCTGGTGGAAGAAGCCGGCGTGGAGGAAGTCGCGCCGAGCGAGCTGGCCCGACGGGGGACGGAGTGGTTCAAAAAACTCGCCTCGCTTCCGTGGGTCAGATATCTCGCGGGCATAGGAGACGAGACCGCATCGAAGTGGGATTCGCGTACGATCTTCGGTGCGGACAAAACCGGCGAAAGGCCGGATGAAGGTGAAACCGGAGGGGAAATCCAAACCATCCTGGCGGAGAACGTGGAGATATTCTCCATGCTCGTCACGGCCCGGTTTAAAAAAATCGAGCGGGATACGGACATAAAAACGGCGAAGCGCGGCAGGCACAGGGATAGAATGCTGGCGGCCGCGATGCAAAACCTCCTGCGTACGGAATACGACTTGGCGGGCGACATGGGGGCCTCGGCGGGCGACGCCGACGACACGGTGAGATTCGCGGTCTGCGCCGCTGCGAGATTTTTGGGGATGGAGACCGAAAACGTGTCGCTTCCGTCGGATGTGGTCTCGAAGATGGACCCAGTCACCAGAATGAGGCGACTGATCAAAAAGGCGAACATGCAGGTTCGGCTCGTTTCGCTGCCCAAGGGGTGGCGCAAAGACGACATCGGCGTTCTATTGGGGTATTACGGCGACGAGAATGAGATTGTGGCGCTGTTGCCCCGGAATGGCAAAAGCTACGTCCTGGTGAGCGAAAAACATCCGGTCGGGTTGCCGGTGAACGATGAGGTCGCGTCCCAAATAAAAGACGACGCGTTCATGTGTTACGCGGGGCTTCCTCCAAGGAAGCTGGGGACGGCCGACATGTTTCGGTTCATGCTTCGCCACAGCACGAAACACGACTGGACAATGGTTTGGATCATGAGCCTCGTGGCGGGTTTTCTGCCCATACTGATGCCGCTCATAACCGAAAACATATTCCGGGACGTCATCCCGATCAACGACCGTCAGGCGCTGGGAACCGTCGCGCAGGTCATGTTGCTCTCCGGCGTTACCACTGCGATTGTAGGGTTTGTCCGGTCGATCGCTCTTCTGCGGATCAAAAGCAACATCGGCGTCACGTTCGAGTCCGCGCTGTGGTCGAGGCTCCTGAGTCTTCCAGTGAGATTTTTCAGGGATTACGACGCCGGAAACCTGGTCGGGCGGATGCAGGGCGTCGGCAGGATAACGGAGCTGCTGGGAGACAACGTGCTTTCGGCCGTATTCAACATGATTTTTTCCTTCTGGAGCCTCGTTTTGATGTTTTATTACAACGTCAAGCTGACGCTCATCGCGATGACGGCATGGCTGCTGTACCTTCTCGTCAACGCCTTCCTGTACAGAAAAACCGTCCTCGCGCAGCGCAAGATGACGGAGGCGTCCAACAAGGCTTCGGCCCGGACGCTTCAGTTGCTGAACGGTCTCACGAAGTTCAGACTTCAGGGAGGCGAGGCATCCGCCTTTCATCTTTGGTCGCAGACGTTCGGGGAGCAATGGCAGTGGAATCTGAAGTCTCGATGGTACTCGAATTACACGTCTCTCATCAACGTCATGATGCCCACGGCGCTCTCCATGCTCCTGTTTTACATGACGATGAGCATTCTCGAATCGGGCGGGGCCGGGATAACTCCGGAGATGGACGCCGCGAAGTTCATGGGTTTTCAGTCGGCCTTCTCCGGTTTCAACGCGACCCTTGTCGCTTTTGTCCCGGTCGTGTCGACTCTTTTCTCCACCATGCCCTTCATTGAGAACATCATGCCGATTCTGGAGACCGAGCCCGAGGGCACGGACGACAAGGTGGAGGCGGGCGAGCTCTCGGGGGAAATAGAGCTGCGGAATCTGCACTTCGCTTACGCGCCGGACTCCCCGATGGTTCTGAGGGGAATATCGCTTCATATAAAAGCCGGGGAATCCGTGGCTTTCGTCGGAGCGTCGGGCTGCGGAAAGTCCACGCTGGTCCGGGTGCTGCTCGGCTTCGAAAAGCCGACTCAGGGCGTCGTTTCCTTCGACGGGCAAGACTTTTCGATGCTCAATGCCGCGTCGGTGCGCTCTCAGATGGGGGTCGTTCTGCAGAACGGACAAATCATGGCCGGAGACATTTTCAGTAACATTGTGGGCAGCTCGCCTCTTTCCGTCGACGATGCGTGGGAGGCCGCGAGGATGGTTGGGCTCGACAAAGACATCGAGAACATGCCGATGGGAATGAACACGATGATCAGCGAGGGTGCCGGCAACATCTCCGGCGGACAGAGGCAGAGGATACTGCTTGCGCGCAGCATCGTGAGCAAGCCGAAGATCGTGATTCTGGACGAGGCCACCAGCGCCCTCGACAACGTCACACAGGCCATCGTCACGGAGAGCATGAACAAACTGAGGGCAACGCGCATCATCGTGGCTCACAGGCTCTCCACGATAAAAGACGTGGACAGGATCTGCGTTTTGAAGGACGGGTGTCTGATCGAGGAGGGAAACTACGAGGAGCTGATGAAAATGGGTGGGCTTTTCGCGCAACTCGCCAACAGGCAGATCGAATAGCCTCGATTTTGCGGAGAACTCCATGCGGTCAGGCTGTTAATTTCAAGCTTTTGATTTCAAATTGACATGAGAGGAGGATGACAAATTTGGCGGATTTCTCGGAGGGTATTTCGGCCCGCGAATACCTCGATCATCGTTACGGGGTCAGAGAATGCTCGGAACCGGAAGGTTCGGGACTGCCGCTCGATGACGAGGATTTTGTCCGCGAGTGGGAAGCGTGGCTGGATGACCCCGAGAGCGCCCCTTCCGATGTGAGGGACGTTTTGTCTGACGAAACGATAAGTTTTCGGCTGGAAACGACGCCTGCCGGGAGGCTTCCTGTGGCGTACACGACATCGAGGAATAGTTTCGAGCGGCTGGCGCGTATGTTGTACCCCGGCGGGGGCATGACCGAAATTCCGGCAAGCGTCAACGCCTTCACTATAAAAGCGAAGCATCCCGATCTTCACGGGCACAGGCTGATACTCCTTCACAGAATGGGTTACAGCGCTCTTTCCGGGGACGAGATGGGAATCGCGGAGGAAGAGTGGATCGAGAAATCCCGAATAATCCGGTTGCACCACGAAATTTCTCACTACTTTTCCCTGCGTGTGTTGGGCGGGATGCGAAATCACGCGCTCGACGAGATCGCGGCGGACTGCGCGGGACAGCTCGCGGCCTTCGGAACGTTCAGCGCGTCGACGCAGAAGCGATTTTTCGGGATATCGGAGGGGAGGGTTCTTCCCGGCGGGCGCTTTTCCTTTTATATAAAAAGGCTGCGCGCCGATTCCACAGACGAGGTTCTGGAGGAGACGGAATCGGCGCTGTCGACCCTGGAGAACTACCTTTCGAGGAATTCCGATATGACGCGAGAATCCGCCAGACCACGCCTGATAACGAGACTCCTCGCGGCAGGCATACGAGGGATTCGTGATCTTCAATAATAAAAGTAAAAAATAACAAAAATAGGAAAAACAAAAATGGAAACAATAAAAACGAGGGTGGAAAAAAGCGGAACTTTTCGCGCGGAAATGTCGGAAATTGAAAACATTTACGTTTTTATCTCGCGCACGCTCTCGGAAAGCGAGGTAGATCCCGGAATCGAGAATCTTTTTATGCTGGCGGTGGACGAAATTTTTTCCAATATCGTCAAATATGGATTTGACGGTTCAGGGGAGGGTGCGACGGCGGACATTTCGATACAGATCGAGGACGGCGCGGCATCGTTGACGTTTCGCGACGGAGGGAAGCCGTTCGATCCGCTGTCGGCGAACCCTCCGGACGTTTTGCTCGGTTTGGACGAGAAGCCGGTAGGCGGCCTGGGAGTGTATATCGTCAAAAACAGTTTTGACGAAGTTCGTTATTCACGCGAGGACGATCACAACGTTTTCACGCTGAAAAAATATCTAAGGTGAGGGAAACCACAATGCGCTTTTTGTTCAAATTTCCAAAAATTCAAAGCATACGGGGATTTTTCAATGGGATCTTTTAATAAATCTTTTAGTAGGTCTTTTATCGTACAAATCTCTTTTGCTTTGGCGTTTTTGGCGTCCGTCATTTTTTTGATCCTGTCTGGAGATAATTTCACTCTGTCCGTTCGCCCCGACATTGTCAAGCTCGACTCTCCAGCCCTCGCCGTTAAAGGCTCGTCGTCCAGCATGTACGTCGTGGATTCCTCCCGTAAGAGATTGCTTCGGATCGACGATTCGGATAGGGTGGATTTTATAGTCCATTCCGGCTCGAATCGCTTCTCCGAGATACACGACCTGGCTGTGGACAGCTCAGGCGATGTTTTTATCCTCGATATGGTTCGCGAGGGTCGCCGCATAAAATCCGAGATCGTGCGGCGGTACTCCTCCTGGAATCGGTCTGGGGCGGAGATTTTCAGGGTGGACCATGAAATCCCGACTTTCAAGCGGACCATCGCGGGGCTCGCTCAAAATGGCGAGGGCGGGTGTTCTTTTATAACGCTCGAAGACGATCGCTTTGTCTTGCACTCCCAAAGCCCGGGCAATTCCGAAAAATGGGTGAGTACATCCTACGATTTTACGATGGCGTCGGAAATGTTCAATCGCTTCGATGTGGGCGGAAACGGCCTTGTCCTTTTTACGACCCGGCGTGGAGAGATATGCCGGGCGGACGGTGGGGAAATCGAGCGAATTTTCTCTTCCAGATCCAAGGCCGACGGAGGCGACGGCTCCATCGCCTGGGACGTGGCCGTCGGGGACGACGGCGCTCTCTATTTCGCGGACCTGGGGCGACGGAGGATCTCTGCTCTTGGCGTCGATGGAGAAACCGAAACGATCCAGAGCGATCCGGACACGATCTATTATCACGTTTCCGCTAAAAACGGCATCGTTGCGGTGAGCAAAAGCGGAGTCATGGCGATAGACAAGGACGGAGTTTCCGTTCGAGAAGAGTTCGAAACGGCAGACATCGTTGTGGTCATGCGCATTTGCGCTTGGATCGCCGCGCTCGTCTTTCTGGCTGGCTGCGCGTGGGGCCTCATATTGCTGACGCGCTTCCTGATCAGGAAAAACAGCTTCGTGGTCAAGTTCAGCAGCGCTGTCATCGTGGGTACGCTGCTCGTCGCGGGCGTCTTTTGCCTGATCGTGACAAGGGACATCACGAATCGGATGACGCGTGAAATGCTAAATCGCCTGACGAACGTGGCGGAGCTCCTTGCCCTGCAAATTCCGGGCAGAGCGTTCGATGAACTGGACAGCGTCGACGATTATATGAGCGCGACCTATGTCGCGGTGCGCGAGTCGATAGAAAATGTCGTAATCCGGCGAGAAGAGTACGCCGGAATGTACTGCGTGCTGTACAAAATACTCGACGGCTCCATTGCCGAGGTGTTCGATTCGGATAACGACCACGGCATCGTGAACTATCCTTACGACTGGTCGTTAGAGGGCTCCGACGAAATGGAGATTCTCGGGACAGGAGTTCCCAAAACGTATACGTATCCCTCCTGGGTGGACGGAGGTGTGATTTTCGCGCTCTGTCCCGTCTATGGAGACGCCGAAGAACCGATCGGATTGATCGAGATTGGTTCGGCCCTGGCCGCGTTCAGGAGGGAGAACAGGAATCTCGTTTTGAACCTTTTCTTGAACGTCATTTCCATGAGCATCGCCATGATCATCGTTGTGGTGGAACTCCTGGTGTTTGTCGACGCGCGCGGGAAAATGGCCGGATTGGCCGCCCGCGGTTCGTCGTATATCCCGGCGGATATGATGCGCAGCGCCGTCTTTCTCGTCTACTTCATAACAAACATGGCCACCAGCTTTCTGCCGATCTATGCTCGCGACGTAATCCTGACGGAGGGCAGGTCGTTTCCATTCCCCATAGAGTTTCTGATAGCCGCGCCTATATCGGCGGATGTTCTGATGGGGGCGGTGGCCTCGCTGCTTGGGGACTGGATCGTCAGGAAGCTGGGGCTTCGCCGGACGGCAATTATCGGGGGCGTCGTCGTCACCGCCGGCATTTGTCTCGAAGTCGCGTTCTACGATATCTTCACGCTGACGGCAGGGTTTGCCGTGTGTGGTTTCGGCTGCGGTCTCATCCTGTTTCTCGCCAACCTGAAAATCGCCAGGGAGGAGAATGAAGCGGAAAGGGACAGGGGATTTTCGGGAATCACGGTGGCGATGACCTCCGGGGTCAACGGCGGAGTCGTTTTTGGAGCGTTTCTGATCAACTGGCTGTCGCAACGATCTGTGCTGGGGATGGCGGCTGTCGTGAGCTTGGCGCTTCTGGCCTTCTCCGTTCGATATATGACGAAACTCGATCTGGCCATCAGACACGGAAAAAGAAAGCAAAACGGCACGCTGCAATTTCTCCGCTCGCCTAGGGTGCTTCTGTACCTGCTGACGCTTTTGGGTCCGGCGATCGCCTCCGGTTATTTCATCATTTATCTGTTTCCTATCGTCGGATTCGACCTCGGAATCTCCGAGAACAACATCGGCTACGCTTTTCTCCTGAACAGCCTGATGGTCATCATTTTCAGCTCTTCCCTCACGAACGTTTTTTCCAGAAAATTCGGCAAACCTGTTTCTCTGGCGCTGTGGATGCTGGTGTACGCCGCATCCTTCGCCGCGTTCGCCTTTTTCCAAAACATATCGGCGCTTCTCCTCGTTCTTGTACTGATGGGGTTCGCTGACAGCTTTGGGCAGTCGCTCTCCACCAGTTACTACACCGAATTGCCCGAGGTCGCCAAGTATGGCTACGGGAAGGCCATCGGCATTTCCAATGTGGTGGATAACGTATTTCAAACCATCGGGCCGTTTGTGTTCAGTTACGTGCTTCATATCGGACTGAGCGCGGGGCTGACGCAGATCGCGGCCGGGCTTGTCGCCCTGTCCCTGGTGTTCCTGCTGAGTTCGCTATGGCTGAAGAGCGAATCATGACCGCTGTAAGACGCACACTCGCGACAAAATTCGCGTTTCTCTTCGGCGCTTTCTCTCTTGTGGTCAGCGCGTTCGTTTGTTTGCTCACCTATGCGAGCTACCGCGATTCCATGCTTGAGCACTACGGCAAATACGCGACCGGCGCGGGCACGCTGGCCGCTTCCATCCTCGACCCGGACGAACTGATGTTTTACGCGAACACGCTGAAACGCGACGAGCGCTACGATATCCTGGAGAAGGAACTGGATACAATAAGAAAAAGCCTTGGCGTCAGATATCTTTACGTTCAGATGCCAATAAGCGATAGCGAGTTCATCTACCTTTTCGACCTCTATGACCCGGAGGAAGCGGGCGACGCTGACACCTTTCTTGGAGCAAAGAGCGACTACGACGAAAATTTCAGGACGGCGAAATTCGCCATGAGTACGGGGGAACCGGCCAGAGCACTGGACATCACCCACAGCAAGTATGGGTATCTGGCTTCGGCCTACGTTCCGATCGCGAAAAAGGGTGGGGTTCCCTTCGCGTACGTGGGCGTAGACATTTCCATGGATTACATCCTGGGCTTTCTGATGCGCTATCTGGCTGTCATCGCCTCGGCGACAGCGGTCATAATGGCGCTCTGTTTCACCGCGCTCTTTCTTCTCGTCCGGTATTCCGTGGTGAGCCCGATCCGTGCGATAGCCCTGAAAACGCGCGAATTTACGCAAAGGGTGAGGGACGAGGATTTCGAGAAACTGCAAATCCCTTCGAACGACGAAATCGGGGATCTGGCCGCCTCCGTAAACAAAATGTTTGGCGAGATTCGCGATTTTACGTCGAGACTCGCCGAGGAAACAGCGGTGCGCGAAAGGGTTCAGAGCGAGCTAGACATGGCGACGACCATTCAAAAAGGCATTTTGCCGAGGACATTTCCTCCATATCCCGATTTCCCTCACGCGGCGATCTTCGCCAGCATGACTCCGGCCAAGGAGGTCGGGGGAGACTTCTACGATTTTTTCGCCGTCGACGAACACAAACTGGCCGTCGTAATCGCGGACGTCTCGGGCAAGGGCATCCCCGCGGCGCTTTTTATGATGGTGGCCCGAACGCTGATAAAAAATCAAGCGATCTCCGGAAAGGCTCCCCACGAGGTGCTGGAGACCGTGAACAACCAGCTCTGCCAGAACAACGAGACCGGCATGTTCGTCACAGCTTTTGTCGGAATTCTCGACGCCGGGCGCGATGTTTTGAGCTACGCGAACGCGGGACACAACCCGCCGATCGTGCGGCGCGCCGGGCGTTGGGACTGGCTGCCTGTCAAACCGGGTTTTGTGCTGGCCGGAGTAGAAAATATCCGCTTTGTCACTCAGGAAATGGAATTTCAGGAGGAGGATGTTTTGCTGCTTTACACCGACGGCGTCACCGAGGCGATGAACGAGGGTCAGGAGCTTTTCGGAAATGAGCGACTGACGGGACTGCTGTCCGCAACGTCGAGAAAAACGAAATCTCCAAAGGAGTTGATCGAAGCTGTGAGTTCCGAGATCAAGTGTTTCGCGGGGGACGCGGAACAGACCGACGATATAACGATGCTGGCCCTGTGCAGAATCGGGGAATGAGGGAGGTCATTGAGAATGGGCGTCAATATACGCAGAGACGACGCGGGAATCGAAATCAGCCCGACCGGCAACCTAGACACGAAGGGTTCGGGGGATCTGCAGAAGGCTATGGACGAAATCTTCAAAGGGGAAGCCAACGTCAGAATCGTCATCAATCTCTCCGCCGTTCCTTTTCTGAGCAGCGCGGGCCTGCGGGTTCTTCTACTCGCGATGAAGAAATTGAATAACGCTGGGGGATCGATGGAGCTGGTAAACGCCAATGATTCCATAAAAGAGGTTTTCAACATGACTGGCTTTTCGTCCATCCTGAAGATAATGTGAAATCTGACGCTGTCGCAAGATAGGGGCAGGAATAGGTCTTTCAGCAGTGCCTTATGACTCTTTCTCAAGCGGGGGAGTCTGTAATAAGCTTTTACCGTCATAAATTGGGCCTATATAGGTGTCGGTCGAAGCGATGTCGCTTGGGGGAATGTTGGATGGGAAACGGCGTTTGCCGGGAATTTGAGATCACGAGAAAATTGGAAATCACGGAAATATCTCGCGAAATATTCGACATGTCGTCCGGCGGCAACCGTCTCGCTTTGTATTACGCCTCGTCCCTTGGCTCCGCCGGCAGGTACTTGGCCGCGTTTTGCGAAGGCGCGATGATCGGATACGCGATCTGCATGGTTCGGGGCGAGGAACTCACTCTTTTTTTGTTGTTCGTGCAAGAAGGACACCGCTGCCAGGGCGTGGCGGCGCGCCTGCTGGAAGCGGTGGAAACCTCATGCCACGTCAACGGGGAGAACATCGTCAAATGCTGTTTGTCGGGGTACTCCGAAAATTTTAGTTTCATGAAAGATTTTTTGGAAAAACGAAACTATGCCCTATCGGACAAACTTTTTGTCTTTTGGTGCGACGGCTATGGCGATCCGGGTTACGCGGGCTGGGAACGTTATATGTCGCGTCGCGGCGACAGTCTGCTCCGGTGGCTCGAAGAGGAGGGTTTCAGCGCGATGGCGCTGGAGGACGCTGGCCCGGACATCATCGACGCCCTTCGGGACCTGGGCTTCTCCGGGGAAGGCCTGAACGTTTCGGGCCTGTTGGACGGCAAAAGGGGACCTCTCTCGAAAAGAGTCAGCTGCCTCACCGTCAAAGACGGGCGTCCTGTCGCGTTTTGCATGGCGAACACGCCGGACGATTTCAGCGTCGTGTTCGAGCAGATCGGGGTGGCGCCGGCGTACCAAAACAGCGGGGCGATACTTCCGGCAATCTCCGCGTCGATACGCCGTTGCAGGGACTTCGGATACAGCCGCCTGCTCTATTCGATTTTCGAGAGCAACGCTCCGGCGCTTTCTTTTGCGAAACGGGTACTTTCATATGTAACGAGCAGCAAAAAAGTCCAATATAATTACTTTAAAAAAGTCGGCTTTAATCCGAAAGGCGGTGAAAAACATGGAAGATTTGAATGACCTGGAGAGAAAAATCACCGAAAAGATGCTGGAAAGATTGGAACTGAGCGATATCAGGGCGGAAGACGTTTCGTATACGATGCCGCTTTTCTCGTCGAGGGAGAAAGGCGAACAAAACGAAAAGAGCCTTGGCCTGGATTCCGTGGATGGACTGGAACTGGTGGTCTTGATCTACGAGGCGTGGGGCATAAAGGTCCCCGCCAATGACATGCCCCAACTCACGACCATCGGACGCATCGCCGATTACATAAGGCTGAAGCACAAATGAGCCACAGAGTCGCGGTGACCGGAATCGGCGTGGTCTCGTCCGCCGGAATCGGGAAGGAAGCCTATTTCAAAAGCTGCTCGCGCGGTCTCTCGGGCATTAAAAAATGCGGGCTTTTTCCAACCGAGAAATTGGCCACCGACTTGTTCGGTGAGATCGACGAGGGCGATTTCCCGCCGCTTTGTGAATGCCCCGCCGGAGAAAACCGGGTCAAAGCCCTGATGCGTCCGGCGGTTGAGGAAATGATGCGCGACAGCGAAATGGACAGAGCGGCCATCGCGTCGTACGGCCCGGATCTTCAGCTCTGCTTTGGAACGCTGGTGGCTATAAGCGACGGCATCGCCGGGTATACCGCCAGAGGGAAGCCGGCTGGCTGGCTGGAGCACGTCAACGACTATTTGCCCTGGCTGCGCGATTTTTGCGGAGCCGAAGGAGGGTGCTGGGTCAGCTCCGCGGCGTGCGCGGCCGGAACGACGGCGACCGGGATGGCGTTCGATTTCATAAGAAACGGGCTCTGCCGGGCCTGTATCGTAGGCGGCGCGGACCCGCTGACGGAGTCTGCCGCGGTCGGTTTCCACGTACTCAACGCCCTCAGCGGGGGGATGTGCAATCCATACGACGAAGCCCGCGACGGCATCAACATCGGCGAGGGCGCGGCGTTTTTCTTCTTCGAAAGGCTGGAGGACGCCCTTCGGCGGCACGCTTACATTTACGGCGAAATTTTAGGGTATGGCCTAACGAACGACGCCTATCACATAACGGCCCCCGACCCGGAAGGCGCGGCCGTAGCGAGGGCGATGGAGGACGCGGTCCGCGACGCGGGCTTGAATTTTAGCGACGTCGATCATGTCAACGGACATGGAACGGGCACCGTCATCAACGACCAAATGGAGCTGGACGCGATAGATAGCGCGTCGGGCGGGAGAAAGCCCAGCGCGACCTCCACGAAGGCCCTCATCGGTCACTGCATGGGGGCGTCCGGGGCGCTCGAACTCGCCGCGGTTCTGCTGGCCATTGAAAACGAGGTTTACATGCCCTTGCCGAACCTGTCGCACCCTGTGAAAACAGGCGTTCATATCGCATCCAGACCTTATCCCTGCAAGATCGGGATCGCCCTCTCCAATTCGTTCGCTTTCGCCGGCAACATCGCAAGCGTACTCGTTGGGAGGTACGACGGATGAAATTGGACAGAGACGGCGTGATGGAGGTGCTGCCTCACCGCGGCGTCATGCTCATGGTCGACGGGATCGAGGAACTGGATTATGGAAAAAGGGTAGTTGGCTACAGGGATGTCGGAGCCGGCGAATTTTGGTGCGACGGCCATTTTCCAGATCGCCCCATATTGCCGGGAGCCCTAATCATAGAGATGATGGCGCAGGTCTGCGCGTTTTTGTTCGTCGGCGAAGAAGGGCGGGAGCGAAAAATTCCCTATATCGCCAAAGTCGAGGAAGTCAAATTTCTGGATAAGGTCTATCCGAATTCGCGCCTCGTCGTGGAGGCGCTTTTCGACGCGGAAGGCGCCGGTTTCGTCCGGGCGAAGTGCACAGCCCTCTGCGGCGGCAAGCCGGCGGCGCGAGGAAAGCTGACATGCCGCCTGTCGGGGGACGGGAGAACCGAGGAATGAAGCCGCGCGACGTCGCGATAAAGGGCATCGGCCCGGTCAGCGCGCAGGGAACGGATGCCGCTTCCGTCTGGAATCGTTTGAACGGCGAAATTGCGGAAACGACCGGCAAATTGAAGGGAGAGCTTGAATTTACGGTCAACCTTCCCGCGTCCAGGCTGAGGAGGGTCGGTCGTTATTCGAGACTGGCGCTCGCCGGAGCGCTGGAGGCGTGGAAGGACGCCGGCATCGAGCTCGACGGGATATCGCCCTTCCGCCGCGGTTCGATTTTTACGACAGGCTACGGCTCGCTCGTCTCGAACGTGACCTTCTCCGAATCCGTCGCAAAAGGCGATCCGAATTCCTGCAGCCCGACGCTGTTCGCCGGAACCGTGGCGAACTCCTGCGTCGGGCATGTCTGTATGGAGCTGAACCTGAAGGGCGTAAGCACGGTGTTGATGGGCGGAAATATCTTCGTCTATTCGAAGCTGCTGCTGGACACAGACAAGGCGGACGTTATTTTTGCCGGAGCGGTCGAGGAATACAGCCAGGATTTATGGCATTCCCTCGAAAAAAATGAGGTCGCTTCGGGTGTGGAGATCAACGAAGCGACGGTCGTCTTCGTGCTTGAGCAAGTCGATGAGGGCACTCACGACGCTTACTGCGTTTTGGGCGCCGGCGCGTCCGTCGGTCTGAGCGGTTTTCCCCTGATCACGATGATCGACCCGGCTATGACGAAACGAACAATAAAACTCGCGCTTCGCGATTGCGTCGAAAAAAACAAAGATAAAGGGGATATTGACGCCGTGTTCTCTTCATCGAACGGCTCCTATTTCGATGAAGTTGAAGAACGGGCGATAGAGGAAGAGCTTCCGCGTTCGCTTATCGTTTCGGGGGTGAAGGGCTTTTTGGGCGAAACCATGGGGTGCGCGTTCAGCTTGAACGTCGCGGCGGCGGCGCTATGCTTGAAAAACAGGTCTATTCCGCTTTCTCTTACACGGGGGGGTTCGTACGACGCCGATTTTCGAAATCTCCTCGTCACTGGATTCGACCCCGCCGGAAACTACCATTGTCTTGCGCTGAGGAGGCTCGGATAACGCAATGAGTATGCTCGACCAGAAAAAAGTGATTGTCACCGGCGCTTCGAAGGGGATAGGTCTGGCGATCGCGGCTATGTGCCTGAACGGGGGCGCGGAGGTTGCCGCGACTTTCAATAGCGAGGAAGGCGGGTTGCGTGCCTTGCGCGAAACGTTCGCCGAACGCCTTTCCTTTTACAGACTGGACATCAGGGACGCAGAGGCAACAAAGGTCGTCATGACCGAGGCTATTGAGCGCCTTGGCGGAGTGGACGCTCTCGTCAACAACGCGGGGATCAGCCGATCGGCGATGTTCATGATGATGAGCGACGAGCAATGGGACGAGGTTTTTCAGACGAACCTGTGGGGGGCGCGTCACGTCACAAGGCAGGTTCTGTTTCCAATGCTGTCGCAGAAGAAGGGAGTCATCGTCAACGTGGCCTCCGCTCACGGACTGAAAGGCGCTTCCGGCCTCGCCGCCTACTGCGCTTCGAAAGCGGCGCTGATCAGCCTGACGCAAACCCTTTCAAGGGAGCTCTCGGGCAAGGGCGTTCGTGTAAACGCTGTCGCGCCAGGCTACGTCGAAACAGACATGACCGCTTATTTTCAGCCCGAATTCAAGGAGTCTCTCATGGCGCAGATTCCCATGCGACGTTTCGGGGAACCGAGAGAAATTGCCGACGCGGTAGTGTTTTTGCTGAGCGACAGGGCGAGCTACATAACGGGACAGACTCTCGTCGTCGACGGCGGAATGCTGTAACGGAAGTTCACCATTTGGATATTCAAGGATTTTCCGAGAGCTGGGATAAATTCTGTTACATGCTTATCCGCTTCACTAAGGTCAAAGCTGTTGCGCCCATGCAAAAGCTATAAAGAGTGTTTAAAAACCTTGAAAGTATTTTAACAGAATAGACATTCTAGAGTTATAAATGTGTA
>JAISQE010000180.1 GCA_031274425.1 Synergistaceae bacterium
AGGACGTTCGAGACGGGTTCGGCCCAAAACACGCCATCGACGCCCAACCCCCATAATCGCGGCAGAATCAGGGTCAATGGGACCACAATCATGACCTTGCGAAACAGAGAAAAAAATATGGCGTGTCCGGCCTTACCTAGCGCGACGAAAGTTTGCTGCCCCACGAAATGCAGGGACATCATGAAAAATCCAAAAAAATAAATATGCAAGGAGGGAATGGCGGCGTCGATGAGCGCGGCATCGTCCGTGAAAACGCGGATAAAAATACCGGGGAAACAGAAAATGCTCAACCACGCCAAGGCGGTGTATCCGATGCCGGCGAAGAATATAAAACGGATCGCCCGCTTGACCCTGTCAAACGCCTTCCCTCCGTAATTGAAGCTCATAACGGGCACCGCGCCGTTCACCAAACCGTTGATCGGCATGGTGAACACCTCTCGCACGGAGTTCAATACGGTCATAACCCCCACGTATAAGTCGCCGCCGTAGCTTTGAGCCGTTACGTTGCACACCACCTGGACCACGCTGGTGGTCATGTTCATGATAAAAGCGGACGAACCCAACGCGAGAATTTTTTTTAAGCGATTCCAGCGAACGGGTATGCTGGTGGAGCGGAGTTTTAGAACGGCCTGATCGCCGGTAAGAAATTTCAAAACCCAAACAGCGGAGAGAAACTGAGAAATAATCGTCGCGAGAGCCGCTCCGCGAATTCCCATGTGGAAAGTAAAAATGAACACAGGATCGAGGATGATATTCGCAATCGCGCCGAACAACACGGTCGCCATACCGATTCTGCCGAACCCCTGACTGTTGATGAACGGATTCATCCCCAGCGCGATCATGACAAAAACACTGCCGCACAAATAGATCGTGAGATATTCGCTGGCAAATGAAATCGTGCTTTCGCTCGCGCCGAACAGATAAAGAACGGGCCTGTGCAAAATAACCCCCGCTATCGTAAAGATTGCGCCGGTAGCGCACAACATGGTGAACGACGTGCCCATAATTTTTTCCGCCTCTTCGTTATCTCCCTTTCCCCTTTGCATCGCGCACAGGGGAGCGCCGCCGGAACCAAAAAGCTGCGAGAAAGCCGATACGAACGTGATAATGGGGAAACAAAGCCCCACGCCTGTCAAAGCCAGCGCGCCGCTGCCCGGAATACGGCCGATATAGATTCGATCCACCACATTGTAGAGCAGATTCAATATCTGAGCGGCGGTCATCGGAAGCGCCACTTCCAAAATATTCCGAGAAACGCTGCCTGTCGAAAAGTCTGTTTGATGCGCGGTCATCATTTTCCTCCTCGTCATCGACGTCACGAACGTAAAATATCAGTATACTCCTCAAGCGACCATGCCCCGAGACGGCGGCCCGGATTCGCGCAACCACGCGGGCTCCCTCTTTCGGCATGGAGCGACCGTATCCTCGTCTTACGGCGAACGCCCCTCCAAACCGTTTCATTTAACATAAATCACTCATCCCAAGGATATATAATTATGTTATGATCTCTCTCATCAACCGCAAAATTATCCGTCGTGGCTGACGACGTAAGAGCAAGAGGCGCACGTTCGTCGAAAAGTTGCCTATTACATCCTTTCCCTAAAATGTGCTAAATTCTTATGGCAGGAATGCCTGTATTCGTTCAAAGATGGAGGGGAATATGAGCTATAAAGTAAACGATGTTGTGCTGTACGTTCCGCATGGGGTATGCGAAATTTCGGAAATAGCGGAAATGGATTTGAGGGGGAACTCCCTTGAGTGTTATGCCTTGAAGCCTCTTTACTATGAGAAATGCACCATATTCGTTCCCGTGAACAATACCATATTGACCTCGAAAATGAGGCGTCTCCTCTCGGCGGAGGAGATATACGCGCTGGTCAAAAAGATGCCGAACGAGAGCACCATCTGGATAGAAGACGAGGTCGTCCGCAACAGGCGGTACAACGAAATTCTCGACGGCGGCGACAGAACGGAGCTGGTGAGGCTCATCAGAACGCTGTATTTCCATTGGCAAGAGCAAAAAAATAAAAACAAAACCCTGAACGAGACCGACAAGCGTTTCATGAAAGACGCCGAAAAAATGCTCTACGAGGAATTTGCTCACGTGCTCAAAATAAAACGCGAACAGGTCCTTCCGTTCATTATCGAACAGATAGAAGCCGGGGCGGCTGTCGAGAATGTATAGAGCCGGCGATTATGTCATTTGCAGAAATGGCGGCGTTTGGCGCGTTTCCGAGGCCGACCCCGATAAAATCCGCCTGGCCGAGCACGAAAGCGAGACGATAAACGTTTTGCCCGCAAACGACGAAGGAAAAGAAATTGTACGAAAAATCATTTCCAAGGAAACGATTCTCGAGGTGATCGAGAGGATAGGTTTCATCCGCACAATACAAGCTCCGAACGAGAAAGCGCGCAAAAAGTTTTATGATGAAGCCATGGCGAAATACGACGAAATCGAATGGGTCAAGATCATCAAGACGGTGTATTTGCGGCGGAAGGCCAGACAGCTTCTGCCGTTCGAATCCGCATACGACGAGAAGGCCAAAGGTTACTTGCACGGCGAAATTTCCGTGCTTTTGGAAATCCCTGTCAACGAGGTCGAAGATTACATTTCCTACGCTATAATGAATTGAAGTAAAAGGCCTAAAGTTAGAATAGCTAAAAACAGTTTTTTAAAGGATTTAACTCATTTTTACCAGTACGTTCTTTTGTTAAAGCACTATATTTCCCAAAATTGATCGAATCCGCGCCATCCTCAAAAGAGCGCTCAGTCTCTCCTCGAAACGGACGCTGTTATATTATCTATCTATAAAATATTGCACGGAGGGGTGAACATGACAACAGGTAGGGCAAACCATCACATGCCGGCAAAATTCTTCAACACTGCTGGGCCCGCTCAGGAAGATATTCACTACACCCTCGACCCGCTACGACGGATCCACTATGAGGAAATATCCTTTCTGATCGACCAGCGCAAATACTTCGTGCTGCACGCGCCTCGGCAGACGGGAAAAACGACATCTCTCCTGGCCATGGTGAAAAAAATCAACGACGAGGGCCGGTACCACTGCGCGTACATGAACGTCGAGTCCGCTCAGACGGCCAGAAATGACGTCGAAGCCGGTATGAGAACGATTTTGTCTTCATTTTCCAGTGCTTCGAAAAGATTTTTAGGCATACCCCAACCGGTGGGTTTTGTTTCCTCCTTTATCGAAGAATTCAGCGCGCATGCGGTATTAATCAGAATGCTGGAAGATTTTTGTCAAAAACTCGACCGCCCCTTGGTGCTTTTCATCGACGAGATCGACGCCCTTATCGGCGACACCCTCGTTTCCATTCTGCGTCAGCTCCGCGATAGCCACGCCAAACGCCCGGCGGAAGCCCCGATCTCCGTGATCCTCTGCGGGGTGCGCGACGTTCGGGACTACCGCATCCACATGTCCGGCGGGGAAATCGTCACAGGCGGAAGCTGCTTCAACGTCAAGGCAAAATCTCTGCGGCTGGGGGATTTTTTTCAGGAGGAGATCCGGGAGCTCTACGAACAGCACACCGCGGCCACTGGGCAGGTCTTCGAGGAGGGTGTCTACCCGAAAGTCTGGGATCTGACTCGCGGACAGCCATGGCTGGTCAACGCTTTAGCTTATCAAGCAACCTCGGAAATGCCCGGAGGACGAGATCGCAACCGACCGATAACGCTTGATACGATAGAGGAAGCGGCAAACCTTCTGATTCTCGAAAGAGCGACGCACCTGGATCAGCTCGCCGACAAACTCCATGAGGAACGTGTGCGGCGGGTGATCGCGCCTATGGCCGCCGGGGAAAATTGGGCGAAAGAGGCCAAACCCCAATCGGATGACCTGCAATATGTCGTCGATCTCGGATTGATACGCAACGACGGAGGCAATTACGTCATCTCCAACGCCATCTACCGCGAAGTGCTGCCGCGCGAACTTTCGTATGTGATGCAGGTCGGGCTCACCTCTCGCCCCACTCAGGAATGGTACGTCAAACCCGACGGAGAACTCGACATGGCGAAACTTCTGCGCGAGTTCCAGCAGTTCTTCCGAGAGAACATCGAGAGCTGGAAGGAAGGCTATGACTACAAAGAAGCCGGTTTTCAG
>JAISQE010000204.1 GCA_031274425.1 Synergistaceae bacterium
AGGTCACACCCGGCTCCATGTCGAACCCGGAAGTTAAGCTTGACAGCGCCGATGGTACTGTATGGGGTACATACGGAAGAGTAGGTCTCTGCCAGAAAACTATAAAGATAGAACAAACAGAGAAGCGAGAGGAGAGAGGACGTCTAGAACGTCTTTTCTTCTCTCGCTTCTTTGCTTTAATGCCCGAATATCGCTGCTCCCCTTGTTTTATTTGAAACGAGGAGTACAATTCAGGATGGATTTATTTCTCCATCAGCGGGTATGATTAGGAAGTAATAGATGAATGGGGATTTTTATGCATGAGCGGACATATTGTCGCCGTTTGCCGGGCTCCCGTTAAGGGTGTGCAAAAAAACGATATTGGCGAGGCTCTTCTTGTCAAAGATAAAGGTATGGAGGGAGACGCTCATTTTGGTTTCGGTCATCGTCAAGTGAGCTTGCTGAACGCCGAGGAAGCCGCGAAAATCAAAATAAAGGTGCCTCATTTGAAAGCGGGAGATTTTGCGGAGAACCTTCTGGTCGAAGGCTTTGATCTTGCGCGGCTTGTACTGGGTGACCGGGTCCGAGCGGGTTCTTCGATATTGGAAGTGACGCAAATCGGGAAGGAATGTCATTCTCATTGCGCTATTTACGAAGCAGCAGGAGATTGTATTATGCCGCGTTTGGGTGTGTTTTGTCGTGTGGTTCGGGGGGGAACGATACGCAACGGCGACGCGATAAACGCTATAAGAGGAAAAACAGAACTGGAAAGCTACGAGCAAGAATTATTGTAAGGAGGACGGAACACCATGGCTACTATTGGCTACTATGAACCGGAAAATTTCAAAAAGATACATCAGACCCCAATCCGAACGACAGTGGAATCTTTGTTTTACGGCAACAACGTCACGAAGGTCCCCGATTTGAAGGTCGCCTACGAGTTGGCTAAGGCCAGCCCGGGAACGGTGGAGCTTACGGGAATGCCCATTTACCTGCCGGAAGAACAAGGGCTTCCCGCGGGAGCGAACGTGTTGCTTTTTAACGATGGCGCTTTTTACGGACGTACTGCCGCGGCCCGGCGCATTATCGGTTACCCCAACGTCAAACCCGAAGAAATGGCTACCCTCGTGCGCGAGGCGATCTACAAATTGCGCGACCGCAAGCTTTACACGGCGGATGCTTACATCGGCTTGGAGGAGGATTTCATGGTTGCCGCACACCTCCTCGTCCCTCAGGGTTTTGAAAATAACCTCTATAGCTGGATGTTCAACTTTCAGTACATCAACGAAAAATACAAGGAGATGTACAATCGGTCGCGAAAGATCTCCGACACGGACGGCGATATTTTTATATTCGCCGATCCCGATTGGACGCATCCAGATTATCCTTTAGGGTTGGCCTTTTTTTCGCCCAAGGAAAATTGCGCGGTGGTCTTGGGGCTTCGATATTTCGGCGAACTTAAAAAAGGGACTTTGACCTTGGGCTGGGGGATCGGCGCACGTAACGGATATGCCTCCTGCCACGGCGGGCTCAAGCGTTACTCCACCAAAAGCGGTAAAAAATTCGTGCTGGCCGCGTTCGGCTTGTCCGGTTCGGGCAAATCGACGATCACTCACGCCACGCACGGCGGCAAGTATGATATCACCGTCCTGCACGATGACGCGTTTGTCGTGAACGTCAAGGACAAGTACGCTATCGCTTTAGAACCCGCGTACTTCGATAAGGTGCAAGATTATCCCATCGGCTGTCCGGACAATAAATTCCTTGTTACGATCCAGAATTGCGGCGTGACGCGCACGTCCGACGGTAAATTGATTGCCGTGACGGAGGACGTTCGTAACGGCAATGGGCGCGCGATGAAATCCAAATTCTGGTCCCCTAACCGTATCGATCGTATTGACGAACCTTTAAACGCCATTTTCTGGTTAATGCGCGATCCCACTATTCCACCGGTTTTGAAGCTGACCGGCCCG
Organism: Synergistaceae bacterium; assembly: GCA_031274425.1. GTDB lineage: Bacteria > Synergistota > Synergistia > Synergistales > Aminobacteriaceae > JAISLU01. Next base: position 1,953 of record JAISQE010000204.1, read on the forward strand.
GAGCTGGGCGCCGTACTGGGGGCGACTTTGGCGACCAAACGCACAAGCGCCGAGCGTTTGGCGCCGGGAGTGGATCCCAACGCTTTGGTGTGCGAGCCTTACGCCAACCCCTTCCGCACTTATCCCCTTGCGACGGACTACGAGCGCTTCAAACAGTTGATCGCGGATGGGGTGGATTGTTACATTCTCAACACAGGGGATTTCATGGGCGCAAAGGTGAAGCCCGCCCATACTCTGTCGATTCTCGAATCCATTATCGAGGGAACGGCGAAATGGGTTCCGTTTGGCAATTTTACAGGTATGCAGATTCTGCCGCTCGACGATTTCAAAATCGACTTGAACGACAAGCATTATAGAGAACAGCTTCTTGCTCGTTTTAAAGACCGTTTGGATTTTGTAAAATCCCGCGACACGGAGCTGGGTGGTCTGGACAAACTGCCTGAAGACGCGCATAGAGCTTTAATGCTGGCGACGGAAGAGATGGCGAAATTCTAATTCTAGCAGTCGGCGGGAGCCGCGAATAACCTGTTGCCCCCGCGTATCCGGTGCTGTAAAAGTATCATCGGCGAGTAAAGGTTGACGGTTTCAAATGGACGGAGGCGAGGCTCGATGAAGATTAAGGCGAAAATTAGAGAGAAAATTGCGATAATGTTATGGGTTTTACTCGGGGTAACCTTGACGGCGACGATGGTGGCGGCGGCGGAAAACTGGCAGAATGAACCTTACGACTTCTACCATTATCAATACGCGCAGGGAGAGAGGTACCCGCAAAACACCCCGGGAGAGTACGCTCGCGGAGCATATCCGGAGAACAGAGCCGGGGGGTACGAATACAACGCCCGGGGCGGATACCCGGAGAACGGAGGTTACACGCGCTACAGCTACCCACCGGAAAACGCGCCGAGAGAATATGCCCGCGATCCTCGCGGCGGTTATCCCGCGGAAAACCGAGGTTACGCGCGTGGGAGCTATCCGGCGGGGAACGCGCCAACGCCAAGAGAATATGCTCGCGACCTCCGCGGCGGTTATGCTCCGGAACCTCCGAGGGACTATGGCCGCGGCGGATATTCGCAGCCTAGGAATGAATACGCCCGGAGTGGATATTCTGGATATTCACCGGAGAGTGCGCCGCGAGAATACTCCCGCGATCCTCGGAGCGGTTATCCCGCGGGAGATCGAGGCTACGCGCGCGGGGGATACCCGGCGTCAAGCACGCCAGCTCCGACGCCAAGAGAATACGCTCGCGACCCCCGCGGCGGTTATGCTCCGGAACCTCCAAGAGACTATGGCCGCGGCGGATATTCGCAGCCTAGCAATGAATACGCCCGGAGTGGATATTCTGGGTATCCGCCGGAGAGCGCGTCGCGAGGATACACCCGCGATCCTCGCGGAGGATATCCGCCGGAGGACCGGGGCTACGCGCGTGGGGGATACCCGGCGTCAAGCGCGCCAAGAGAATACGCTCGCGATCCTCGCGGCGGTTATGTTCCGGAGCCTCCGAGAGAATATGGCCGCAGCGGATACCCGGAGCCCAGGGGATATCCGCCGGAGAGCCCCGTGTATCCGCAGAGATATCCGGAGCCAGGGTACTCCAACGCGTCCCAGGAATATTTTGAGGAACGATATGAGAGCATACTTCAGGAATATCTCGGCGGAGGATATCCGGGGAATTCTCCCAGGCTATACAGGTACCCCTACCAATATTAGGAGACCTTTCAGGCGACCCCTGTTGGTTAATCAAGCGTTGATCAAGTAGCGTTAATTAAGTATGGAGGTGTTGTGCAGTGACGAATATTTCGATTTCCGCCTACGAGGCCCGTATCGAGGCGACGAACGCGTTTTTCCGCGGAGTGTATCGCTGGATGGCGGCGGGTTTGATTTTGACGGCGATGACGGCGCACGGGGTGGCGTCCAGCCCCTCGATGATCCAGGAACTTTATGGATCGCGGGGCCTTTTGATAGGCCTTATCGTTGTGGAACTGGGGCTCGTGTTCGCTCTCACCCTGGGGATCAACCGTATCGGGACGGCGACTGCCATGGGAATGTTTGTGGTCTACAGTCTCCTGAACGGGGTGACTCTTTCTGGCGTGCTTCTGGTTTACACGGGAGAGTCCGTGTTCAGCGCTTTTCTGACGACGGCGGGCATGTTCGGGACTATGAGCGTTTACGGGCTCTACACGAAACGCGACCTCTCCACGTGGCGCAGCTTTTTGTACATGGGGCTCTTGGGTCTCCTCATAGCGACGCTCATCAACATGTTTATGGGGAACGGCGTGGCGGATCTCGCCCTCAGCGCGATCGGGGTGCTGTTATTCCTCGGCCTGACGGCCTACGACACGCAATATCTACGGGACCTAGGCGGACAGGTGGACGTGGAGGGAGGGGACGAAATGGCCAGGAAGCTGGTCGTCCTGGGAGCTCTTAGGCTTTATCTGGACTTCGTCAACCTGTTCTTGTACCTCCTGCGTTTCTTCGGCAAACGACGTTAACCGCGCTGAACTCGCGCGCTGAACTCAATAGAATAAAGGCCGCTCATCGACTTGAGCGGCCAAATTTTTACGCTTTACGCCATTGTCCTGTCGCCTGTTCGGTGACGCGCCATCAATACCCCTCAATAAATATCCTCTCAATACCAATCAATACCAATGATCTTCAAACGTTCCTCTGACGGTCGCCTTGCCGGATTCCACCATGACTCGCCCACGGGCTATAACGGAGTCTATGTTCATGTCGCTGTCGAGAATCGTGATGTCCGCGTCTCGCCCTACCGCCAGACAGCCCTTCGCGGAGAGTCCGAAAACCCTCGCCACGTTCGAAGTAAAGGGCTTCAGCGCCATGGATAAATCGAGGCCGCTCGCAACCAGGGCTTTCAGCTCCTTTTGCAGGCCGGACAGTTTCGTGACGATAAGGCGTTCCACATGCCCCGTTTTGTCGAATACGGCCATGCTGCCGTTGCCGTCGGAACTGATTGTGACGTTATCGATTGAGATGCCGCTCTCCAGACAAAGGTTTACGGCGTCGGATATCCCCACGGCGCCGACGAAACCGCTGGATTCGTTCATGCCGGCCGTCATGTCGATCGTGCCGCCCAGCGTCGCGAAAATCTTCGATTGCTCGAAAAGATCGCGGCTGCGCGTCACGTGAGTGGGCAAGAAATGCCTTATGGGAATCTCCGTGTCTTTCAGCACCTTGAAAATACCGCTGAAACCCTCTTTGCCGTTGCCCATGTGCAAATTCAACACGCCGATTTTACCGCCGAGCATCCCGCCGAGGCGCGTATCCGACGCGATGCGAGTCAATTCCTCCACTGTGGGCACCGATGAACGATGGTCGGACACAGCGACCTCGCCTGTGCCGATCACCTCTTCAATGAGAACGAGGTCTCGTCTCGTGGACCCCGTCAAAGAAATCAAGGGCAATTCGTAAGAGCCTGTGTAAATATAGGCGGTGATGCCTTCATGCGTCAGCCCCTTGGCTTTGGCCAGAAGAGTTTCCATGTGACGCGTGGTTCCATCCGTGCCGATGACGCCCACGACTGTCGTGATTCCGCATTCCGTGATGGATGAGAGCATGACCTCGGGGGTGCGGCTGTAAAAGCCGGCCTCGCCGCCGCCGCCGATGATGTGAACATGGTTGTCGATAAAGCCGGGCGTCAAACGCATGCCGCGTAAATTGCGAACCTCCGCTTCCAACCCTGTGCAGGTAATGTCGATGCCTCTCTCGATGGCGGCGATTTGCCCGTTCAGAATGAGCACGTCCGCGACGCCGACGTAATCTGGCGAGTAAATCTCTCCGTTTTTAAGCAACAAAATCATACGCGCTCCTCCGTCCTTTGTCTCGACAAGCGGTATTTCGAGATAATCGATGGCGTTACGTTCAAATGCTCGCCCGTAAGTTTTCACGTCCTTGGTCGATTTCGCCCAGTTTCTCCTCGAAACCATAAATCGTGGGGTCGATTTCGTCCACGGTATTGTTCAGCTCGTCCAGTCCACGAAAACGATACCCTTTAGGCAAACGATTGGCGAAACGTTTGACTTTCAAGAGCGCTTGCAAATAGTTACGCTCGTAAGGCAAAACCATTTGGGCGGCCATCAGCGCGCTCGGCATCGGTTCTTCGAAAAAGAGCATTGCCATCTCTAAATTTTCGTCGATTTCCATTTCATCGTACCATATCGCGGCTAAAATGGAGCGATACCGGTTGCGTTCGTTGCCATGCACCAGCTTACGCACCACGCGGTCGATTTTGCGCAATCCCCCATGCAGGATGCCCGTCACGATAGAAACGTCGGATGTGGGGAGAGAGTACCGCGCGATGTACTCGGCTTCGGCTTCGAGCAACACCTGTTTACGCAGAAGCCTGCCGTAAGAAGGGCGCAAAGTGACCGCGGCGGGTTCGGAGGGCTGACTCATCAACATCTGGAACACCTTCCCCGTTTGGAAACCGCGGCGCTCGAAAGCGGAGTCCGCAAGCCACGTCACAAAGCCTGGGTCGAACAGCCCTTTGCGCCCGGCACGTCCCGCCATTTGTAGAAATTCATTTTTGGTGATCGGTTCGTCGTGATGATATTGGACGAGTTGGGCAAACACGGCGTACTGGGCGGGAAGGTTCACCCCCAGCGCCAAAGCGCTGGTGCCGCAGACGGTATCGAGGAGGCGCTCTCTGAAGGCCGATTCCACAAGCAATTTTTCTTTAGGAAACATCCCCCCATGATATATCCCCACTCCATAAAGCAGGGGCGGCTGGATTTTGGGAACTTCCAGAATGTCGGCCAATTCCTCCAAACGATTCAATCTCTCCCGCGAAAGTTTTTTACGGTTTTTAGATATTTGCGACGCCAAATCGAACGTCCCTTTTTGAGAAAACAAAAAAATCAGGGCGTCGTGAACCGTCTTGAGCGTCATCGGGGTATCGGGCACGAAGAGCAAACGGGTCATGCGCTCGCGGCTTTCGTAGATGACAAAACGGCGGAACGACACATCCGATAGGTAACGCCCCACGGATTTCACGCCTCCGAACGTCGCGGACATCACGAGAACGCGCGTGTCCCGATGGGTATTTTTTATCCCGTCGATGTAGGTCCGCGCGCGATCGGAATCGTTAAAAATGTAGTGAAACTCGTCGACAATCAGCATCTGCCCGGCTTGATCCGTGTATTTCATCGTATAGATTTCCTGAGTGCAACAGATGATCCGCGCCTCTTCGTTGCGTTTGAAATCGCCGGTTTCGATTCCGACGTCGAATCCCATCCTCCTGAGATCCATATAGCGCTCGTTGCTCAGCGCTTTGATGGGCGCCGTAAAGATGACGCGCTTTGCCTCGGGCAGCGTCGTGTTGCCCTCGGTATCCAAAAGATTCGCCCAAAGATAGGCGACCAAGGTTTTCCCCGCGCCGGTGGGCGCAGACAATACAGCGTTTTGTCCCCGTATTCGAGAATATGCGTCCAACTGCCATTTATAAAGCTCTATCTTCAGATCCCTCTTCTCCGAATTCGCTCTCCCTAAAAATTCACTCGCTCCAAGCGAAAGCCCTTCCGGTCCTGGGCTTCATCGTGTTTGAATTTTTAAGCGCCTGAGTTATCCCGACAAGTGTATAACAAAGTGCGAAATTGAGATATAACGAAGTGAAAATTTAAGGAAGTTCCCCGATTGCATTAAAAAAAATATTCCGCAAAATAAGGAGCTTGTGAAGACAAACGCGGCAGAAGGGGAAGAGGACATGTATTGATTATGTATTGAGTATGCATTGATTTGTTTTCACCTCATTTTTGGCGCCTTTCGTGTACAATAGGAGCGACTTTCGAAAAATTTTAAAGGAGGGGGAAGATTGGCGTCTGTTGTTGCGGGTTCGGAAATGTCCGTGTTGAAAAAAATACTCTATTACTCGGATATCGGCGTGGCGCTCTTGATGGTTCTTGTCGTCGTCATGATGGTTATTCCTTTGCCGACCTGGTTCATAGATATCTTATTGGCCTGCAACATCACATTGGGTGTCGTCGTTCTTCTCGTGACCTTTTACGTCAAACGAGCTCTCGATCTCGCGGTTTTTCCCACGTTATTGCTGATCGTCACGCTTTTCCGCATTGCGTTGAACGTGTCCACGACGCGCCAAATTCTTTTGCAGGGCAACGCGGGAAGCATCATCACGGCTTTCGGGGCGTTCGTCGTGGGGGGAAACTACGTGGTGGGCGCCGTTATTTTCTTGATTTTGGTGGTCATTCAGCTTGTGGTCATCACAAGAGGCGCGGAGCGCGTGGCCGAGGTCGCCGCTCGTTTCACTTTGGACGCCATGCCCGGCAAGCAGATGGCGATCGACGCCGACCTGAACTCCGGCCTTATCGACGAAAACGAAGCCAAAGAACGCCGTAGGGATATCCAACGCGAGGCGGATTTTTACGGCGCCATGGACGGAGCGTCCAAGTTCGTCAAAGGAGACGCCATGGCGGGACTTCTGATTACCTTCATCAACATCGTGGGAGGGTTGTTTATCGGCGTTTTTCAGCGCGGAATGTCGCTGGGCAGGGCGGCCGAGCTTTACAGCCTTCTGACCGTGGGAGACGGCTTGGTGTCTCAGATTCCGGCGCTGCTTTTTTCCACGGCGACGGGCGTCATCGTTTCGCGCGCGGCGGCGACTTCCGATCTGGGACAAGACATCGTAACGGCGTTCACCAAATATCCCCGCCCCCTTTATATGGGCGCGGGACTTTTGTTCGCTCTCGCGCTGATCCCGGGGCTTCCTACGGTTCCCTTCATGATTTTGGGAACGTTGCTGGGCTCGATGGGATATATGGTCGTTCGAGAGGGGACCGTACAGGAGATCGAAACAGCCGAGAAGAAGCAGACCGCGGCCAAGGGAGCTCCCGGTTCGCCTGGAGGACCTCCGTCAGCGGGGGGCGCTCGCGCCGCGGACGCCTCGCCGGCGGGATCCGCGGCGTCGCCGGAAGAGGTCATGCGTCTTCTGACCGTCGAGCCCATGGAGGCGGAAATCGGGTACGCGATCATTCCCCTGGTGGACCCCGCCCAGGGAGGCGACATGCTGGAGCGCATCGGGACGATCCGCAAACAGATGGCGATCGAACTCGGGTTGATTGTCCCCCCCATTCGTATCCGTGACAATATTCAGATTAAACCCACAGAATACGTGCTCCGGGTCAAAGGCGCGGAGGCGGGGCGAGGAGAGCTTCTGCCCGATCATTATTTGGCGATGAACACGGGGACGGTGGAGGAGGAATTGATCGGCATCCCCACGACGGAGCCGGCGTTTGGGCTGTCCGCGCTCTGGATTTCCCCCGACCTTCGCGATAAGGCCGAGGCGATGGGCTATACGGTCGTGGACGCGCCCTCCGTTTTGGCGACGCATCTGTCGGAGGTCATCAAAAAAAATGGGGCGGAGCTTTTGACGCGGCAAGAAGTCCAAAAACTTACGGACATGGTGAAAGAAAGCGCTCCGGCCGTAGTGGAAGAGCTTTTAAATTCTTTGTCGCTTGGCGAAATACAAAAGGTCTTACAGAATTTAATCCGAGAACAGGTGCCGATCCGGGATCTTGTGACGATATTCGAGGCGCTGGCGGATTACGGCAAACTCTCCCGCAGCGTCGATTTTCTGACGGAACGCGCCAGGGAATCTTTAGCGCGCTTGATTTCTTTGAAAATTCAAGGTTCTGATGGCGTCATTACGGTAGCGACGCTGTCGCCGAATTGGGAGCAGAAGATCATGGCGGCGATGGACGGAGATCTCGCCAGGGGATGGCAGTTGAATCTGGACCCGCGCGAAGTGCAGAAGATGATAGCCGCCATATCTCGCGCCGCCGATGACATGGTTATCAAGAACATGGCTCCCGTGCTTTTGGTGCATCCCAATGTGCGTCTGGTGGTGCGGCGATTGATCGAAGGATCCATCACCAATATTTTTGTGATATCTTATAATGAAATTGCTCACGGAATTCAAATTAAAACGGTGGGAATGGTGGAATAGATGCGGGTTCTCAACCAAATTACCTTCGAGGCCAAAGATGACGCGGAAGCGTTGAGACTGGCGAGTGAGCGTTTGGGCAAAGATGCCGTTATCCTTTCGACCCGTATGGTGCGAAGGGGGGGGTTTATGGGACTTTTTCAGCGTCATGTCCTGATGGTGTCGGCCGGTATTTTGCAGGACGAGCAGAAGGAAGAGAAGCCCAAAGAAAGAGACGATGTCGCCGCCAAGGAGAGATTGGTCGCGTTTCAAAAGCTCTTGGAATTCAAACAAGCGGCGGAAACGCGGAACGGTGGGGGAGACTCGCAAGAGATTGTGGAACCCCCCTTTCGACAAGCCGCGACCCCGGAGGGCGCGGCGAAGGTCATTTACTCTCCGGTTGGGGTCGACGCTACGAGCAATAAAAACACGCAAAAATTCGACAGCGTCCATATTTCGTCGGCGGGATTGGCCTCGATAGGGATCGATAACGCCGCCTCGCGGAAGCCCTTGCCGGGAGAAAACGATACGGCGGATTCTCTGAAGCTCAAGGAGGAAGTCAGCAATCTGTCCAAGAGATTGGATACGATTTTACAGCGTCTTGAAGGCATAACCGACGAACCTTCCGGCACGGCGGGCGCGGATAAAAATTTTGAGGCGGGGCTTCCGGGAATTTCCCCGGTGAACCTCGAAAAGCATGGCGAAGAAAAGCATGGTGAAGAAAAACATGGCGAAATGGAGAATCTTTATCAAAAGCTTTTGTCGGCGGAAATCGAGTCCGCCTACGCCCGGCAATTGGCAGAAGAGTATCGGGAACATAAAGGCAACGTCCCTTTCGAAAAATGGCTTGAATCGAAAGTGCGCTGTGCCGCCGATGTCTCGGCCAACGCCCTGGGAGGACGAAAGGTTATGTTGCTCGGACCTACGGGCGTCGGAAAGACGACGACTATAGCAAAGCTGGCGGCTATACAGGCGCTTTGGGAGCATAAAAACGTCTTTCTTCTTACGAGCGATACTTATAGAATAGCGGCGGTCGATCAGCTTCGAACGTATGCTAAGATATTAGGCGTTCCGATGGAAGTCATCTTCGAAGTGGAAAATTTTGCCAACATTTTGGACGATCATGCGGATGCCGATTTGATCTTATTGGACACGGCGGGGCGTGGGCAGAGAGACCGTAAAAGCCTGGAAATTTTGGAAGTTATTCACGATGTTTTCAAACCCGATGCCGTTCATTTGGTTTTGGCCGCGAACATGAAATATAGGGATATGTTGGATGTGGTCGAGCGCATGTCGGTTGTCCCGATATCGCATGTGATTTTTACTAAATTGGATGAAACGGTGAGTTATGGGGCTATTTTCAACGTTTTGAAGTCGCTGGATTGCCCCGTTTCTTTTTTTACCACGGGGCAGAATGTGCCTAACGATATAGAGGTCGCCTCAAGCGGGCGTTTGGCGGGGCTTTTAGTGAGTGATGAAGGCAGGAGAAATACACTGTGAACAAAAGTGCCGCAGCGCTTTCCGACCAGGCAAAAGAGCTCAGGCGTATTGTCGAACAGCACAGGCAGGAAAGCCGAAAACCCGGCAACTTGAGAACGATCACTATCCTCAGCGGCAAAGGGGGGGTAGGTAAGAGCAACGTATCCGTCAACTTGGCTTGCGCTTTAGCGGAAAGAGGGAAAAAGATCGTTCTCTTGGATGCGGACCTCGGATTGGCCAATATCGACATGTTGTGCGGCGTTACCGCCAAATACAATCTGGCTCACCTGATCGACGGAAGTAAGGATTTGGATGAAGTTCTCGTGGAGTTGGCGCATAACGTGTGGATATTGCCGGGCGGATCGGGAATCAAAGAATTGGCCGATTTGGACGAAACGCGTTTGTTGGCTTTGATCGAAAGTTTGAGCGTTCTCGAAGACAGAGCCGATATCCTGCTCATCGACACGGGCGCTGGAATTCATCGGGGTGTGCTGACGTTTGCCGTGGCGGCGGATACCGCGGTTTTGATCACGACGCCCGAGCCTACTTCCATACGAGACGCCTACGGAGTTTTAAAGGTATTGAAGGGATCGACGGAAAGCGGAGGCAAAAGAGACATCGCTTTTATCGTCAATATGGCGAATAGCGAAAGCGAAGGGCTCGAGGTGGCGGATAGGCTTCGAAAAGCGGCAAGCCAATTTTTGAATCTTTCGGTCAATTATGTGGGTTGTATTCTCAAAGACCATTTTGTGGAACAGGCCGTGCGTATTAGGAAGCCATTTTATCAGCTTTATCCGGATTCCCCCGCCGCGGACTGCATCAGGAAACTCGTTCATACTTTATTTGGAATGACCGCCGAAAGAGCGGTGAATTCTAATCCTCCGAGGGGTTTAAAGGCCTTTTTCTTTCGGCTGACTCGAGGACATTTTGCGGAGAGATGAGTATGAATACGGAGTTTGAGCAATATCAGAAACAACTTGAAGACTTGATCGGCACTAAGGTGGAGTTGGTGATATCTTTCGGCCTTTACAAAGGAAGTTACGCTTCGCGCCTCGAAGAAGTGGAGAATGGTTTGATAGGCGTGTCCCATCCGATGCTGCGGGGCGCTCTTTTGCCGGCTCTCCGGAGTACGGAGCTTTTGATGAAAATAGAGGGCAACAATTGTTTTTACCAAGCCACGGTTTCGGCGATGCGCAGCACGATCAATGTGCCCATACCTCTTTTGTGGGTTAAACTTGTTTCTGCTCTGGAGAAAGTCCAGCGAAGGATGTTTGTTCGGGTGCCTTGTTCGATCAAGGCGGAGGCTTTTTATCTGAGAGCCGACGCGGAATCTTCCGAAGGACCGCCTTTGCCTCCGAAAGAGTGGTTTTCGGTGCGCGTCTCGGATATCAGCTTAGGCGGCGTAGGCATCTCGATAAAGAAAAATCTTGCTCCTTATTGTCTCGAAGGCGGCCGCTATCTTTTGTCGATGAATATCGGCGGCACGATTTTCTTTCTGGTGGGGAAATTGGTCAAGATATTGGAAAAAAACGAGATCAATATCGAAGTCGGTTTTGCTTATGAAGGGTTGACCTCTTTTGTCGAGAAATTGATGGGAAGCTACATTCGGCAACAGGAATTTATAACGCGAGGATAAGTTCATGAACGGATCGAAGGTTAGAGTGCTCATCGTAGACGATTCCGCCTTAATGCGAAAATTGTTGGGGGATATCCTTTCCGCGGACCCTCGCATCGAGGTTGTTGGAACGGCGAAAGATGGTATGGATGGACTTGCCAAGGTCAAGTTATTGTCTCCCGACGTCGTCACGCTCGACGTGGAAATGCCCAATAAAGACGGGTTGGCTGTCTTGAGGGAATTGATGAAAACACATCCTCTTCCTGTAATTATGGTGAGCAGCCTGACGCAGGAAGGCGCTCAGACCACGCTCAAAGCTCTGTCTTTGGGCTGCGTCGATTTTGTCGGCAAACCTTCGGGCGCTATCTCCACAGACATCAAAGAGGTAGCGGCCGACCTCGTTTCCAAAGTGATCATGGCCAAAGGGGCACGCGTACGATCATTGCCGGTTTCGCCGAAAAGGGACAATGGAACTGCGGCTTCTTTTTCGCCTTTTTCGCCTTCTTCTCCAATGCGTACGAGCGCTTCTTATTCCAAAGGAGGCAGGCGGGAGATCGTCGCCATCGCGGCCTCGACGGGCGGCCCAATGGCCCTGCAGCAGTTGTTGAGCAAGCTGCCTGGCGATTTCCCCATCCCGATCGTCATCACTCAACACATGCCGAAAGATTTCACATCTTCTTTCGCGAAGAGGCTCGACTCTCTTTCCGCCCTCTCCATTACGGAAGGAGAGGAGGGAATGGAGTTGAAAGCGGGCTGCGCCGTGCTGGCTCCGGGCGGAAGTCATTTGGTGGTGAGGCGGCGACCGAACGGGATTCCATATTGCGGTTTGTCCGACGCTCCTCCGGTGTTGTCCGTCAAACCTTCCGCAAATATAATGTTTTTGAGTGTAGTCGACGAGTTCGGCGGCAAGGCGGTAGGGATCGTTTTGACGGGAATGGGGCGCGACGGCGCGGAAGGTGCTGTTGCGCTTCACGCCAAAGGTGCTTATATTATTGCCGAATCGCAGGAAACTTGCGTCGTTTACGGGATGCCGAAAGCCGCCGTGGAAGCGGGAATCGTGGATGAGCTTCTTCCTCTCACCGAAATTCCCGACGCGCTTTTGAGAAGCATAAAAGGATAAAATGAACTAAAATAATTCAATGAGAGTATGTTTCGGAATTCACGAGTTTGGGGATGGTAGACCATGACTGAAATGGATATGAGCCAATACCTGGGTGCTTTTTTGGATGAAGCGGGTGACAATCTACAGCGTTTGGACGATCTTTTGCTCGTATTAGAAAAAGAGTCGACAAACTTGGATGTCATCAACGAAATTTTCCGATCTGCACATACTCTAAAGGGTATGTCGGCTACGATGGGGTTCGAAAAGATGGCGGGGTTGACGCATGCCTTGGAAGACCGTTTGGACGCGGCGCGCAAGGGCACCCACCATCTTGACGATGTGGACATGAATCTCATGTTTTCTTCTCTTGATACCATGCAGGCTATGGTGGATTCTATTCGAGGGGGAGGAAGTGACGCTCATCTCGACGTTTCCGAGCTCGTGGCTTCCTTGCGCAACATGAACGCGGCGGCCCCGCAACCCGAAGCCGCTCCCGCCGCCCAGGAAGATTCTTTTTTGGACTCCTTGTCGCAGCAAGAAAAAGAGTGGATCTCGGAGGCCAACAATATAGGCCGGACGGTTTTCAGAATTCAGGTCGTCTTAAGCGAGAGCTGCCTTTTGAAAGCGGCGCGTTCTTATATGGTCATCAATCGGATGGAAGAACTGGGAGACGTCATCAAAACCGAACCCTCTATCGAGGCTTTGGAAAATGAGGATTTTATGCTCGATTTCATGATTTATCTCGCTTCTCAGCAGGATAAGGAAGAAATCAAAAATGTGATTCTCAAAATCAGCGATGTCGCGACGGTGGACGTGGAAGAGCTTAAAAATTTGGAGGAGCCCCGAGAGGAACAAATCGCGAAACCGCGGGAAAGCGGCGCGGTCGCCGAACCTTCTAAAGAAAAGAAGCCCGAGTTCGCGCCCGCTAAGGCGGAAACACATCCCGCGCAACAGGCGGCGCCTCCCAAGCCGGACTTGAAAAAAGCCAATCAAACCGTACGCGTCGACATCGGCCGTTTGGATAAATTGATGAACCTGGTGGGAGAATTGGCCATTGGACGTGCGCGTATCGAAAGATTGGTGCAGGAAGCGCGCCTTCGCGACTTCGACGAGCCCTTGTCCCAATTGGGGCGAATTTCCGGCGATATTCAGGAATTGGTCACGAAATTGCGCATGGTTCCGGTATCCTTTACCTTCGATCGTTTCCCGAGACTTATCCGCGACATTTCGAAAAGTTTGGGAAAAGAGGTCGAACTTGTGTTGGAAGGGCAGGATACCGAACTGGATCGCACCGTCATCGACGAGATTGGCGACCCCATGGTGCATTTAATCCGCAATTCGTTGGACCACGGCATCGAGACCCGCGAAGACCGGCGAGCGGCGGGGAAGCCCGAGAAGGGAACTCTTAAAATTTCCGCTTACCAGGAGGGCAGCGGCGTTATTATCGAGGTGACGGACGACGGCAAAGGCATCGACCCCGAACAAGTCAAGAAAAAAGCTATAGAACGCGGGATCTTGGACGAAGAGGACGCCGCGACGATGTCGGACGAAGAGGCTATTCAAATCGTTCTGCTGCCGGGCTTCAGTTTGGCGCCGACGATAACGGATATATCGGGTCGCGGCGTGGGAATGGACGCGGTAAAAACCAAAGTGGAAACTTTGGGAGGACAGTTGGATCTCGTTTCTAGATTGGGGCAGGGGACCAGTGTTTATGTGCGTCTGCCTTTGACTTTGGCGATCGTGTTGTCGCTTTTGATCAAAGTGGGGGACGAAACCTACGCTATCTCTTTGGAGAACGTGGAGGAGACTATTTTAGTCAAACGGGAAAACATCAAGACGGTTCACGGGGCTCCGGCTACGTTGTTGCGGGGAGAGGTGCTCTCTTTAAGCGACCTGGGCGATGTTTTGGGAACCGCGGTGGAGGAATCCCAACGAGACGAATACCCTGTAGTGGTGGTCAAGATCGGTAAAAACAAGATAGGCTTTATTGTAAACGAGCTGATCGGTCAGCAAGAAATTGTTATCAAATCGCTGGGACGTTTTCTGTCGAAAATCAAGGGGATCGCTGGAGCGACAATATTGGGCGACGGCAATGTGGCTTTGATTTTGGACCTGGTCTCCTTCTACACCACGAAAGGCTGACAAGGAACGGAAATTATGTTGGATCTAAGCTCGTTCAACAATTTACAACTGGACGCTATCCGAGAGGTCGGCAATATAGGCACGGGCAACGCGGCTACGGCGTTGTCGAAGCTTTTGTCCTGCATGATCGATATGGATGTTCCCAAAGCCGATTTGGTTTCTATTTATTCCCTGTCGGAGTATTACGGAGACCCAGATTCTACGGTGGCAGCCGTTTTTGTGCGGTCGCTGGGCGAGTTTGGATGCAGCTTGATTTTTATTCAAGATGAAGAGGATTCCGCCTTAATGGTAGACCTTTTGTTGCGGGAACAATTTGGAGGTTCCCCTCCAGGCGATTTGCAGCAGGAGATGCTGGACAGCGCCCTATCCGAGGTAGGCAACATTATTTTGAGCTCTTTTCTGAACGCGATCAACATGTTGATCGGAACGCGTCATCAGATTTCTGTACCCGGCGTCGCTCATGATATGTTGGCCTCTATTTTAGATGTCGTGGTCTCTATTTTCGGGCAGATGGGAGATATGGCCCTGGTCGTCAACACGGAACTTCGAATCGGAGGTTCTGAGAAGGACGATAGGAGAATCTCCGGCAATATTGTCATGTTGCCGGATCCCAACGCGCTTGAGCTTCTTTTGAGAAAGCTGCAGGTACTGTAGACATGGAAAATGCCTATCATGTGGGTATGGCCGACCTTATTGTGGTCAGCGCTCCGGCGAAGCTGATAACTCTTGGGCTAGGGTCCTGTATTGGGCTGGTGATTTTCGACTCGACGGCTAAGATTGCAGGTATGGCGCATATCATGCTGCCCGATAGTCGCGGCGGCAAAACGGCCGAGAAAGTAGGAAAATTTGCGGATATTGCCGTCCCCAGCGTGATAGATGAGATGATCAAGAAGGGCGCGTCGAAAGCGCGCATGAAAGCCAAGATAGCGGGCGGCGCTCAAATGTTTGCCTTGCCGGACGCCTCGACTGATTTTTTATCCGTAGGATCACGCAACGTCAAAGAGACGACGGCCATGTTGACGAAGGCGGGGGTTCCTCTGGTCGCGTCCGATACGGGAGGCAATAAAGGCAGGACGGTGGAGTTTTCGACGACGACGTGGATATTGACGATCAAAACTTTGGGTAAGGGCACAACGGAAATATAGAGGCGGGAGGGATATCCTTGGGGCTTGAGATACCTGATGCCGAACTTTGGCGCGAATACGGCAAAAACCCTACGGCGGAGCACAAGGAAAGAATCGTAAAAAGATACCTCCCTCTCATAAAATATGTAGTCGGCAGAATGGGCGCTTCCGCACCCTCGGGCCTCGATTACGAGGATCTTCTGAGCTTCGGCGTTTTTGGCCTGCTCGACGCTATTGAGAGATTTGACATTTCCAGAGGATTTTCCTTTCAAACTTTCGCGGTGCCGCGGATTCGCGGCGCGGTTCTCGATGAATTGCGCAAATATGACTGGATCTCTAGAACGGGTCGCGAAAAACTGCAGAAATTAAATAAAGCGATCGAAAAAGTGTTACAGGACAAGGGTAAACTGCACGATGAATGGGTCATGCGGGAAATGGGCGTCGACGAAAAGATGTATCGGGAGACCCTGGAGCTGGCCAGCCGCAGTTACATCGTCTCGCTGGACGAGGTCATAGCCCTCGAGGACGGGGACGTGAACCTGGAGGGCATTCTTACGAACGATGAAGAGGGAATCACCTCGACCTTGGAAACCCAGGACGACATCAATCATATTACGGAAGCGCTTTCGCGATTGCCGGAGCGGGAGATGCAAGTGATTTCTTTTTATTATTACGAAGGCTTGACCTTGAAAGAAATAGGTCGCATACTGGGCGTCACGGAATCACGAGTTTCTCAAATTCACGGCAAGGCGATAGCCGCGCTCAGAGCCCTGATTGCGAAGTAAATTTCTGTCAGGAATTTACTCAGGAAGGTTCACTTGATTGACGAAGCGGAAAGGGGGAAGGCGATCGTGACGGAAGAGAGATTGAAGATAGAAGCTGATTCGAAGGGAGTATGGATCTCGGCTTTGGCCGACGATGTGACGTTACCCGCGATAGTCGCTTTTTTGCGCGCTAAGGGGGTTCGAAAATACGATGCGAAAGCAGTGGAAGAATTTGCCAAGCAAAAAAATCGCGCCCCTCAAAAAATTGCGGAACGCGACGATACGGAAGAAAAAGACGCTCTTATCGTCGTGCAATTGTCCAAAGACAGCATGTCTGCTTCCGTCAGCGTGGAACCTCCTTTTTTCGCCAAACCCTGGCCGGGTAAAACAGAAATAAAAGAAGCCCTCGCGCGAAAAAACGTCGTCTTTGGAATCGACGAAGAAGCCATTGAAAAATTGGTGAACTTGAAACTGGTCGACGAGCCCGTGGTGGTGGCGCAAGGCGTGCCTCCTCAAAGCGGACAAAACGCGTGGATCGAGGAACTGGTCAATCCAGACCGGGCGCCGGAGGTCGATCTGGACGCGCAAAAAATAGACTACAGGACAAGAAGCATGTTCGTCAACGTCCGGCAAGGAGAGAAAATCGCCGTAAAACACGTGGCGACGGCGGGGGAGGACGGCAAGTCGGTTTTAGGAACTACGATTCAGGCCGCTGCGGGTAAAGACGTTGCGTTTTCCATCGGCAGCGGATTTAATGTTTCTGAAGACGGACTCCTTCTCACCGCGGCGATCGACGGACGCATTCAGCGAAAGGACAAAAAGTTATCGGTTTTGCCCGAGCTGGAAGTCAAGGGCGATGTGGACTTTGGCGTGGGCAACATCAACTTCACGGGGAGCGTGAAGATTTTGGGCGCGGTGCGGGAGGGGTTTCAGGTTGTCGCCTCCGGCAACATCGAGATCAAAGAAATGGTCGAGGGAGCCCATGTCGAAAGCGCCAGCGACATCGTCATCGTGGGCGGAGTGCGCGGGATGAATAAAGGACGTATTATAGCCGGAGGCAAGATCACGGCGGGTTTTGTGGACCAAGCCTACATACGCAGCCGCGCGGATATAGAGATTAAAAATTCGGTGTTTCACAGCGACGTCGCGGCTCAGAACAACGTGACGGTCATGGGGGGGCAGAAGTCTCAGATCGCGGGAGGAAAAATTCAAGCTGGAGTCGCGGTGATCTGCCATACCCTGGGCAGCGAAATGGGAACAAAAACGGAGGTCATCGTAGGCGTTCCCCCGGAACTGGCCGAACGGCGCAAAGAGCTGCAGACCTTGATCGCCCAGCACAGTGACAACATCGACAAGCTGGAGGCAAGCCTCGGGTTTTTAAAGAAACAAGATCTTGCCGGAGCCTTGGACGAGGGGAAACGTTCCGTCATGGTCACGGCCACCAAGTCTAAATTTCAGCTTCAGTCGGCGTTGAAAGCGATGAACAACGAGTTGAAAGAAATAGAGGATCGCCTGGAGCTCACGAAGGCCAAAGCGGTGGTGCGCGTCAAGGACGTCTGCCATCCGGGCGTCATCGTTACGATCCGGGGGTTCGCCTATGTGGTGCGGGAACCTTTCAAATACGCGTCTTTCGTTTTTGACGACGGAGAAGTGCGGTTGAGGTCCTTCGACTCCTAATTTTTTACGCGAGTGCGTTTGGGGAGGTAATGTCATGCTTCAGCCCGTCAACCTTCAACTTGCTCACTTCAATATCGAGCACAGCGCGCAAATTTCCAAAGACGCCATCGCCGCGGCTCAGCAGACCGGTCAAGGGCAGGAAGTAGCGCAGGAGAGCGTGAAACGTACGCAGATGGTGCAGGCCGGCATCGCCGCCGCGGAGCCTCAGAAAGTGAAACGCAAAGAAGAGGAAGAACGGGAGCGCCGCCGGGAAGAACAGCGCAGGTCGTTCTCCGGCGGGTCGGATGCTTCT
>JAISQE010000047.1 GCA_031274425.1 Synergistaceae bacterium
CCGGCGACGAGGCGACGACGACCTTCAACGATAAAGTTTGCCGGATCATCCGCTCTTACCTTGAATCCAATCCCGGCGCCACGAAGGACCGCGTCTACGACGAGGTGGTGAGCCGCATGGTTCGGCGCGGGCAGATGGAGGCGCATAATTTCGACGAGCTGCTGGAACGCGTGGCCGACGAAGTGCATACGGAGGGCGAAAAAGCCGAACCCGGACGGTGGTACCTCAAAGAGACCGAAATGGCCGCCGTCGACGCGGCCGAAAACGAACGCGAAGACGCGTCGGCGCAAAAACTCGCTGCTTTCATTCAGGAAACCCTTGCGGAGCATCCGGAAGAAGAAGGCGTGCATTACAGCGACCTGTTCGAACACTATATCTACGCGGTGAAGGACAAACCGCGCCGCCAACTGGCCGAGTTCCTGCCCGACCATTTTTACAAGACGGAAGAGGGCACGTGGCGGCTTCCCGCCTCCGAGGAAGAAGAACAGGCAAAGCGCGAAGCGCGGGCAAAGGGTTTGGGGCGAAGGATGAAACGCTATATCGCCCAGCTCGAACAGGGCGTGATCGTTCCCGACCGCGAGCGGCCGAACGACGCGACGCTCGCCGAATGGATCCGCCATTGCAAAAAAGCCGGCTTCTACGAACAAGGGCGATTTCTTTACGAAAAAGGCGGACTCGACCCCGACAATCTATCGGAAGAAGCGATGGTCAACGTCGAAGAGGATTACCAGGTTTGCGTGAGGGCGATAACGCGCGGCGCGGGCGAACCCAAACGCCGGGGCGGGAAGAAATCGGAGGCATGACGATGACCGCGGAGCGCTCGGAAGAATACATGGCCGGTCTTTTGCGCGTGATTTTTTTGTTGATGGGTGGTTGATGAGCAGCGAAAAAACGCTCGCGGTGGGGCCGAAAAGCCGGAGCGGGGAAAAAAGGAAGGGATAACCTGATGGCCGATGATCTTTTCTCCACGAGAAAAACCCTTGCTGAAATATGCGAGACGCCGGATAAAATCATTTCCGTTTATTCGCTGGAGCAACACGTCTGGGCCGATTCGAACTCCGAGGCCAGCCGCAGGGCCCGTAAACCCGAACGACAAACAATAGAAGAATTCCAGATCGAGCCGGTTCGTCCGTTCCTTACGGATATCCTGCGCAATATCGCCGCTCCCTGGAAACGCGACCGCAGAGACAATCCCGTCGGTCAGGGATATTGGATTCAGGCGGAGTTCGGCTCCGGAAAATCTCACCTGCTTTGCTGCCTGGCGGCATTGGCGCTGGGCCAGAAAGACGCCTGGGAAATCGTCAGGAAAAAAGAAGAGGCCTCCGGGCGCGGAAAACGCGATTCCCTTTACCGTTTTTGGGAAGAGGGCATCGAAACCAAAAACTCCAGGGGAAACAGGGGAATCCTGGTCGTCGTCAAAACGTTGGTGGGAGCCGGGAGCGGAACCATCGGACTCTCCGACAAGGGACGCAGGCTCTCCGAGTACGTTCTTGACGCGGTCAAAGAACAGCTTCAGATCGAGCTCGACAAAAATATCTCTCTGTATCCGGCAGAGCTGCTGGCCGACCGTTTTGTCGGAGAAGACCTCGAACGTTATCGAAAAGACCTGGCGAAATTCCTGCATGATCCGGACTTCTTCGAGGAAGACGAATACGAGGAAATCGATGACTTCATCCAGACCATCCAGGAAAACATGACTCCGGAATACAAAAGGAGCTGCGGCAACAAACTCTGGCGTTTTTACACGGAATACCTGAAAGTTCAGCCCCAGATCGCAGCCGAGGCGGAGGATATCCTGAAATACATGGCGGAGACCATCATTGACGAAGGGTACTCCGGCTTGCTGCTGGTGTTGGACGAAGTGTCCCTCTTTATGAAAAACAGGGACGAAGCCCGGCGAACCGAGGACGAAAAAACGCTGGTCGTCCTGTCCAATCGCCTGGCAAAAGTTCACAACCTTCCCGTCTGGACGGTTTGCGCGGCTCAGCAGGCCATCGAGAGCAAGATGGGAGTCAAGAACATCATAGCCGACGATCGTCTGAAGCTGGTCAAACTCCTCGAGGAAGACAAGGGTTATTACGATATCGTTCTCGCGCGGGTCCGCGCGATCAGGGATACCGACGCGATCAGCGCCTATTATCTGCATTACAGGCGCGGATTCACATGGCCGAACAGCATCGGAGAAGCGGATTTTTCCCACTTTTTCCCTTTCCACAAACCTGCAATCGAAGTTTTGCGGGCCATTACCTATGAACTGACCACAACCCGTTCGGCCATCCATTTCATGCACCAGACCTTGAAGCACCAGATAAAAAACAGGGGCAGGGAACTCATACGGCTGTGGGAACTCTTCGACGAAGCCATGCGATACGAAGAAGACCCCAGCGGCGTCCACTCGGGCCTGGTGGCGATCAAAACAAAAAAAGAAATGGATTACCGCGCTTACGAAGCCTGCAAACGCCAAATCGACGGTTTGACCAAAGGATTCCTCAAAGTCTACCGCGACAAAAGCGTGAAGGTCATCCAAACGCTCTTCCTCTACCATATCGCCCGCACGCATCAGCTGGGCATAACGCCCGAGGAAATCGCGAACTCGGTGCTCATCGAGCGGGACGAGGAATCGAACCCTGTGGAAAACATCGAGCACTACGAAAACATCGCAGAGAACCTGAAAAAAGAACTTCGCCAGATCCTTTGCGCGTTCGATGAGGAAAAACGGCCGAGATACAGATTCGATCCCGTTTTTACGGGGGTCGATCCCCGTGACGAATTCGGCAAAGCCAGGGACGAAGCGGAGTCGAACGCGGCTATGCAAAATGAGGCATGGGAACACCTTTTGGCGATGGACGAGTGGCCGCTGCGCACCCGGCAGGTGACCCTCGACCTGTCCAACGGCGTGAAATCCATTTTCCGAGGGATCGCGCCCTGGATGGGGAAAAATTCCACTCGGCCCGGAGAGCAAACGCTGGAAGTGAGCTGGCTGGGACGGCAGATCGCCGGGCGGATCGAAATGCGGGACCTTGGACGAGTGGCCGCTGAAAACCGGCCCTTGCCCCCGATCGACAGCGACCAGACGGATTGGGACTTTGCCGTCTATGTCTCCACGCGGCCTGTCGCCGACTCCGCCATCGCCAGGTTGCTCGAACGACGCGGAGACCCGCGCGTCATCCTCTGGGTCCCCGCGTCGTTGACGCAGGAAGAACGGGACCGGCTCATAGATTTCGCGGCTTATCGCAAACTCGTCGCCGACTGGCAGGGCAAAGATTCGGAGGACGCGGTGGCCGTAACGGGCTGGGTGGCCGAGTCCCTCAGAACAGACCTCGCCAGGATAGTCAAGGTTGTCGACGGCAGTTACGCGCGAGGGCGCGCCGACGCCCTCAACAACACCCAAATGGATTTTCACGTGGCCGGGGAATTGACGCCCGTGCTCGCGCCGCTGGTGAATCGCGTCCTGTCGGCAACCTACGCGTCCAAAGACGTCAGGTTCGAAGGCGCCATCGAATTCAAAAAAGAAGACGCCGTCAAAGTCATCAACGGCATCGTCAAAACAGGACAGATTCCCAAAGGCGCCAAGCCCAATCAGAACATAAGCGCCGCCCAAAACTTCGGGTTCGGCCTGAACATTATGAAAAAAAGCGCGGAAAAAATCCTCGATGTTTCAGGCAACGCCTACGTGCTCGACATGAAGGCGTTCATCGACGAGAAACTCGTTGACGACGGCCAGACCATGAAAGTGGAAACCCTTTACAAAAACTTCATGGGCATCGGAGGGCCCAGGGATTACGGACTCACACGGCGTATGGTCCAGCTTTACCTTCTCTGCCTCGTCAGGGAGGGCCGCGTAAGAGTCACCCTCGGGTCGAAAGCGGGACTGGCCATTTCAACGCTCGACTACTCGAACATCGCGGACGTGGAGTTTTCGACGAAGGTGCTGGACGCCCTGGGCGAAATTCAAAAAGTCGCGCAACCCGAGAATTGGGAGGTTTTGAGACCGTACGCGGAAAAACTCCTCGGGAAAGAACTTCCGGAAACCCACGACGACGCCGTCGTCTCGGGGTATCGGGTCGAGCTGCGAAAACTCTTCGAGGACGAGAAAGAACGCTCTTCGCGGGCAGCCAGACGCGCGGAAGACCTGTTCGAGGTCCTGAAAACTCCAAACCCCTGCAAAACCGAGCTTGAACAGGCGAAGAACCTTTTTGCCTCAGACATATTCGCTTCAAACATAAAGAACGACGACGACATCAATTTGATGCTTTACGCGTTAAAAGAAGCTTTGGGCTACAAGGCTTTTGAAACGAATGCGGCGACGACGGCCGAGGTCGACGACCTGGCGAGACGCCTGAAGAACTATCGGGACCTTTGCGGTTTTTTGGAGTACGAAAACGAACTCAAAGCCGCCAGACGCTACTGCGACGCGACGCTGGAAAACGTGAGGGAACTCTCCGAATTCCGAAAATCCATCGAGGCCGTCAGGGCGAAACTCAGCGACATCAAAGAATACATCGACTCCGACGTAAAGCTGAAAACGGAACTGATCGGTCATTTTCCGCCTCAGGATGGGCCTTACGATGGAGAAAAGAACACGATTGCGGCGATGATTCATGAATACGCGTCGGTGTATATGCCGATGCACGACTCGATTTTGAACCGCATCGAGACAAGCCGCAAAGCGATCGAAGACCTGACGGCCGGGGAAGAAATCGAAATATTGGAGGCGCTCGACGAGGTGACGGCCTTGAAACCGCCATCTGTCGAAAAGCTGAAAGCGCGTCTGAGGCAACTTCAGGCCCGCGTGTTCAAATGCCCGTCTCCGTCCCGGACTTCGGTCGAAGGGGCGTTGAAAAAAGATCCCGTGCATCAATGCGAATTGTCTTTCACAAACGCTGCGCAACATGTACAGGAAGCGGAAGACGCCGCGAAAGAGGCTGTACGACTGATTGACGAGGATTTCCGCAGAAAAATGGAGGTCTTTTTGAACCCCGCCGTAAAAGACCGGCTGAAACAGGGATTGGAAACGGCTATCTCCGGTCTGCAGGCATGTCGAAACGCCGAGGAGCTGCGCGCTTATTTCGTCGCGACGATCCCCCGGACGCCTGGTTTCATCGCCCTCGTCAACCGGTATCTCAAACGCATTGTCGTGAAGCGCGTCAAATTGACCGACTTCAAGCCGCAGGCGGGAACGATTGAAAAGGATCAGGTCGCGAAAGTAACCGAAGAATTCCGTCGCTTTCTTGAATCTCAATTTACTGACGGCGGGCAGGACCCTGATTCCCTTCCCGTGCTTCAGTTGGAATAGGGGGATGAGCCGAATGTTTGTCTCCTGGGTCAGGGACAAATTGGAAGCGTTGAAAGACGAGCCGATTTTGCTCGTTCAGGACTCGCTTTGCCTTCTCCCCGAAAACGATGGAACGATCCATCGATTTGCGAACGACAACGATTTTACCGTCATCGTCGCCTCCACGAACCTCGTTTTCAGGGAACTCTTTGAAAAAACGACGGCCTCGAAAGAGACGAAAAAGCTGCTTGTCATAGACCGGGCTCCAATGAGGCGAAAGGCAGACGCTTCTTTGGCGAAAGCGCCGCCGCCTTTCTACCCCGATCTTCTTTCCGGAATGCCCGAAACGGCGCGAGTCGATATCGGCATGCGTCAGTTTCTGATTGAAAAAACCGGAGATCCGAAATGGCCTCAGGAAGCCAATGAACCGCGGTTTGCGCGTTTGCTGATCCGTTGCGTCGAAGCGGTGCTCAAGGCATGGGGCAACCTGCGAATAGCGGACGCCAACCGATTTACGGATCACGATTTTAAAATCATCGTGGCCTGTGCTGCGCTGGGCACGCCCGAGGCCGCTTTCAAACGACACGACGATCCGCAAACGTATTGGCGTATCGCGTTCCTGGGACAAACCACTCTCGAAGAACTGGACTCGCTGGCTCCGGACGTCGCGGAGACGATCCGAAAAGAACTGCGCGTTCTCCCCGCGCCGTTTTCCTGGTTCGCGGACCTTGAACCCGAAAGGGTGATACGCCTCTTTTATTTGTCCGTCATTTTGTCTCAGCATACCTCCAACTGGCGGCTCCTTCTTGCCAATATCGACCCGGCTTTCAAGTCTCTCGGCGACATTGAAGCCGAAACGCTTCAGGAAGCCGCTCGTCAACTCGTGTCCTTCGATCCCCAGCGCGCGAGTCAGGACATTGCGAAAGCCGAAGCTTCTTTATCCAGAGAAACTCTGGAGGCTCTTCTCATTGAAATTCCTGTAACCGTTCAAGCTCCCTGCGTCCAGTTTCGCCCTGACAGCCGCTCAGAGAAATGGGGGTTTCAGGGGGGCCAGCGAAGCCCAGGGCCGAGCGGGCCCTGCCCCCCTGAGCCTGAACGGGTAATTCTTAAAAATTTCGAGGATGCGCAATTCGCGACTCTCGCAAAAAACGAACACTACTCGCCGCTTCTTCGTTCCCTGTCCCTTCTGCTCGCCCTGAGGAATCTCGCCTCCGACAACCCTTCCCCGGTCCATGAAGAACTCGTCCAGGCGATAGCCGAATCCGAGGACGAAGGGAGCGTCTTTACCGAGCAGTTTTCCACGCCGGAATGGAAAAACCTCAAAGAAGCATACAACCTGCTCTGGTCTGTCCGCGCGTTGCAAAAAAACCTCGATGCCGCCCTGAGGGAATTGAGCGTTCAACCTGCGTCCAAATGGACTTTCGATTGGTTTTGGACTTTATGGAACGAACGCCGCGTCAATCGTCTGGAGTATTATTTGTCGGGCCTCACGCGATTGGTGGAGAACGCGCCCCTTCTTCCCAATCCGGCAAGTCGCCCATCGAGCGACCTGCCGGCTGTCTTCGGAACCGCTTTTGAACAATTCAAAGCGAGTCTCGAACGTCTCGGCCAAAACGCGTGTCGATCTATCGACAGCCTGAACAGCGCGTATCAGGCATTGGTGAAATCGCATTACAAAACCTGGATAACGTCGGATTCCCCGGAGGTGTGCCTGACCAGTCAATGTTTGAGGCGCTGCGTAAAGCCTTACTGGGACCCTCAAAAGGAGAAAGCCGTTCTGTTCGTATTTGACGGCATGCGTTACGATATATGGGACGAACTGGTTCGACCCGTTTTTGAGGATCGCATGGAGGTTTTGAGGGACTGTCCTGCGTCTTCTCTTCTGCCCTCGGAGACGCACGTCAGCCGGAAGGCGATCTTTGCCGGGGCCTCGCCGAAGGATTTCGACAGCAGGAGCGGCGAAAACTTTTTGTTGAAGACAGCGCTGCGAAAAGAATTTGGACTCACGGAAGACGTTGACGTCGTGGACCCGAAAAGCACGGGCACAGGCGAGACCGTTCGATACCGTGCGGGAAATCTCGATTGTTACATCTTCGAATTGTGCGACCAGGAACTCCATAAAATCCACATGAAAACTTTACCCGATGGACGCGTGCGCCCGTCCAGACCGTTGAGTTTCATCTACAAATCCCACATCAAAGACATTGTCGACACCGAAGTGACGGCTATCGTAAGAGAGTTGGCCCCGAATACGAAGGTCTTCGTCGTGGCGGATCACGGCTTCGGCGTGATCGGGCGAGACCGCGTGGGGATCGACCCGAGCTGGTTGAACGACGCCGATGACTGCCGCTATCTCAACGCGGAACTGAAATGCACGTTGGCCGAGAGCGGCGCGCCCCAGGAAGTGCGCGATCGCGTCCTGGAATTTTCGGTCGATGATTTGCAAATGCCGGATTCTCCGGATCTTTTGGACAAAACGACGAAACGAAGCTGGGCCGGATATTTCAAGTCGATTGTCTTTCCGAAAACCGGCTGTTCCTTCTCCCGCCCGAAAGCGAGATACAATCCCGACGCCTATTCCCACGGCGGGATATCGATTCAGGAAATGTTCGTTCCCATGCTGGCGATGAAGGTCAAAACGCCGGAGGGCAGCCTTCTCGTTCTGGGCGACGCCGTGGGTTCCAAAGACCTGATTGAAGGTGAAAAAGCCGTCTTTCGCATACCGGTTCAATGGGGAGAAAACTTCGGCCGAAAAGACGTGCGCCTCGAAGTTTGCGCGGAGTACCGAGACAATGAAGCGACGCCGGCGCTCCCCAGGCGGGTTCAGCATCTTCCCCCGGCGGGCGGGGAAATTGTCGTCGGTTTTGTTCCGGACGCCTCCGACGCTTCGGATAAAGAACGCAAAGAGGGCGTCATGCGGCGTGTGTTGAAGGTGGAAATCGTTTGTTCCGGCGGAAAGAGGAATTTACGAAAGACGCAAACGATACCTTTTGCCGTGAGGCTGAATTCGGAAAAAATTGTGCGGCGCGTGCCTTCGAACCTTGGAAAAATCCTGGGTCTTGCGCCTAAAAACATGCACTGACAGGGCGATGGCAGGGGGGAAGCGAAATGAATCTGAAACTGAAGGAAATTTTCAAAGGAAAAGTCGTCAATAAAGCGCATACCCTGAATACAGGAGTGGACGAATTTCCGCGTTACGTTCTGGAGTACCTTATCGATAACTATTGTAACGAAGAGACTTTTTACGAAGATATGGAAAAAGTCGCCAGACGCTTGAAAGAATCGTTCGTCTATGGCGCGGAAGCTGAGAAAATCAGGTATTACATTCGCGAAAACAGGAGCCATTCCGTCATCGCGAACCTGGAAGCCCGTCTCGTCGAGACCGAGGATAAATATTGGGCGACGATCTCCGCCATCAACGAGGACTTCGTGAACATCCCCGAAAATATCGTCCGTCAATACCCCATGCTGCTTTCCGGAGGCATGTGGGGAACTATCGACATCACCTATGACGAGACGGAAATTCACAACAGGAAAATCAGGCCGTTCAAAATAGCCGGATTTACGCCTTTTCAGGTCAGCGTCATCAATCTCGACGATTTTATCGAACGCCGCCGCGAATTTTCAACGGAGGAATGGCTCGATATTCTGATTAACTCCTGCGGACTCGACCCCGCCGAAATGACGCGTCGTCAAAAGCTGCTGTACCTGTGCCGCTGCATTCCCCTTGTCGAGACGAACATCAACATGGTCGAACTCGCCCCCAGGGAGACGGGTAAAACCTATCTTTACCGCAATATTTCCTATTACGCCCATGTTCTGTCCGGCGGAAAAGCGACTCCGGCGCAGCTATTCATCAACTTGAATTCGGGCAAGGTCGGAGAGGTCGGCGTTCGCGATGCGGTGGTGTTCGACGAAATCGCCAATACGGACTTCACCGACCCGAAAGCGCTGGTGAGCATCATGCAGGGTTACATGCAGGACGCGAAATTCAGCAGGGGAAAGAAAGAAATTCTCGCTTTCGCGAGCCTCGTTTTTGTCGGCAACCTCGACGTTCAAGGGGCTCTTCCCCACGAAAAATACTATCACCTTTTCGAACCGCTCCCCGATTTCCTGCAGGTCATCGCCTTTTTGGACAGGATTCACGGATACCTGCCGGGGTGGGAAATTCCGAAGCTGACCCCGCGCAGTTACTCGAAAGACTACGGATTCATCACGGATTATTTCTGCGAAATCATGCACGAGCTGCGCCGCGTCGACCTGTTTGGGGAAATCCGCCACCGTTTCGATCTGGTCGATTGGAGCGACAACGCGGGAAGCAAAAACAGTATTTCCGGCCGCGATCAGCGAGCCGTGAGCAAGACGACTTCGGGGTTGTTGAAACTCGTTTATCCCGACGGAAAAATAACCGACGAAGAACTCGAAACTGTTTTGGAAATCTCCTGCGAACTTCGTCAGCGTGTTCGCGATCAACTGCACCTCATGGCCCCTGGCGAGTACGATCGTATCGCTCTCGGCGCTCGGATAAAATCGACGCAAAGGGTCGTCGTTCCCGAATTGCCGGACAGCAAACGCGTTCAGAAAATCGAGCTTCCCGAAAAACCTTCCGTAGGAGAAGTCGTCGGATTGGCGGTAGCCGATGACCACGGGTGCATTTTGCGTTTCGAGATGCAGGCCACTCCCGGGACGGGCCGCATTGTTCCCCTTGGCTCGATTCAAAGGGTAATGAGAGAAAGCATAGAAGCGGCGGCGCAGTACATCCGCGCCGAATACGAAGCACTCGGGGTAAGCGCCGAATGGCGGAAAAATTATGACGTGGCGGTGCTGGCCACCTTCATGGGTATTCCAAAAGAAGGTTCTTCCGCCGGCATCACGATCGTCACCGGGATCGTCTCCGCTTTGAAAAAAATTCCCGTGCGCAACGATCTTGCCATGACCGGGGAAATTACGATAATGGGCAAAGTTCTTCCGGTAGGGGGCATACAGCAAAAAATCAGGGCGGCTGTCGACGCTGGCGTGAAAGAAGTGCTTTTGCCCGCCGACAACATGAAAGAAGCGGAAGGGCTGCCCTCTTATATGCTTAAAAGCGTTAAACTGACTCCGGTCACGTCGATAAAAGAGGTGCTCGATGCAGCATTGGTCCTAAATCCCCAATAAAATCCATAGGTACTCAGGTGGAATTTAGTTATATCAATCCGGAATTTATCCGATAAAACGCCCGGCCCGCATACGGGATATGCCGACCGAACGATGAGGACGGGGCAGGACGTCATCGCCACCCTGCCCGCGGCGGCCCGGGAGAACCTCGAGCGTCTTCCGGGGATCGCCTGCGACGACGCCCTCCCACCAGCTTGACTCGTCCTGACGTGAGTGATAGGATCTTCGTACTTTAACGTATTTCTTTATGAACTTTCTAAATTTTATTCCTGTCTGCCTCGAGGGGGCTGAAAATTTGTTATGGGCCGTGCCTCGTGGTGCGGCGCATAAGATGGTCGACCGCCGGGAAAGGAAGGGCCGGTTGTCGTGCGGGTATAATTTTCGTGATCGTGATCGGAAGAACCATACAATATCATCTATGGAGGGTGGAGGTCTTTATGTGGGGCAAGGTTCCGATTCTCAAAACGATCAACAGGATTCCGGGCGGGCTCATGGTGGTGTTCCTGGTGTTGGGGTGTCTGGTCAACACCTTCGCTCCGGAATCCCTGATGATCGGCAGTTTTACGACATTTCTTTTCAAACAGGGCGCCATGCCTTTGATCGCGGTGCTGCTTTTCTGCAGCGGCGCCCAGATCACCGTCAGGACGGCCGGAGTCGCTTTATGGAAAGGCATCGTCCTCAACACCAGCAAGGTTCTGTTGGGCGTCATTCCAGCTCTCATCGTGGGCAAGCTCATCGGACAGCACGCGACGTGGCTGGGGCTGACGCCGCTGGCGATGATCTCCGCGATGTCCAACTCCAACGGCGGGCTTTTCGCGGCCCTGGCCTCCAGGTACGGCGACGACTCGGACGTGGGCGCGGTGGCGGTTATATCCAGCAACGACGGCCCGTTTTTCGAGATGGCCTTCATGGCCGGAACGGGTCTGGCGAACATCCCCTGGATAACGCTTTTCGCGGTTATCGTGCCTATCCTCATTGGAATGCTTCTCGGCAACCTGGACGACGACATGCGCAACTTCCTGAAGCCCGGCGTCATGCTGTCCATCCCCTTCTTCGCGTTTCCGCTGGGGGCGGGACTCAGTCTGAAGCAGCTCGTCGAGGCGGGGATTCCGGGCGTCCTCCTGGGCCTCCTCACCCTGGTCATTACGGGCGTGGGCAGCTATTTCGTCTTTAAGATTTGTGTGCCGGGGTCCGTGCGCAGGAGCGGCGCCGTAGGCGCTGCCGTGGGAACCACCGCCGGCAACGCGGCCGCGACCCCCGCCGCTTTCGCCGCGGCCGACGCGTCCTTCGCGCCTTACGCGGCGGTGGCCACGGCTCAGGTCGGAGCGTCCATCGTCATCACGGCCATTCTCTGCCCGATTCTCGTCGATTTCCTGTATAAACGGGAGAGGAAAAAGGCGGGTTTGGCGGCGGAAACGCCCGAGGACGTGATGAAGGACATAGGAGCCAACCTGTAACGCCCGCATATAATTTGAGAGCGGCGGGCTGGTCTGACGAATCGAGAGAACGCCGATAAGCCCGCCGCTCCGCAAAATGAGGCAGAATATGTATGAATTGTCCAAAGCAGACATTGAACAACTGACTGACCTGGTGCAAAGGATCGAAAATTTTAGGGGCGATCGGGCTATAAATAATCTGGCTTCTGAAGCCAGGCATTTTCTGTACGAAAAAAAGCTTACTGTTCATTTTGACTGGCCGAAATGGGATGAAGGAAGAGAGTTTTTTGACGTGGAAGGGATCCAAAAGTATCAAAAAATAGATAAAGAATTTGTTTTGAAGCTTTTGACCGCGATAGCCAGAAATGACAGGTTCTGCGAGGGTGCCTGGGCGGGCCTGTTTAAAACGGGGGATGGACTGGCGCTGTTCAGGAGGCTGTTGGAAATAGAAACATCTGAATGATGAAAGAGCGACTGAGGAACTCTTTGTAACCCGAGGAATGAACAGGAGGTCCATTATGTTGAAAAAAATTCTATGTTTTGCGTTGCTGGCGTTCTTTGTCGTCCCCATATTCGCGACTGTCGCTGCCGGGGCCCCTGTCAATCCAGATGCTCCAGATGATATGAGGCAGATTCTGGAGTCGGTGACCACAGAACCAGCTTATGCGAGGTGGGGGGATATAGATCTCTCCGAGCCAACGGTAACAGGCACATACGTTTTCAAGTCAGACATCACAATAATAAGTATTTATGCAAGAATCACTCCGCCGTCCGGCATGGAAGAAGAGGTGTCGGGCGAGGTGCTGCCTGAGGGCTGGACAGCCACGATAACTTACACTTTTAAGGAAATTGGCGAGCACCTGGGGGATATTTTTGTGACCTATCAGGATAGTGCGAGCTTAAATCCAACAGAAGAACGTCTGGCTGCTGAAAGTTTAACTTACAATGTTCAGGTTAGCGAAAACGTTGAGGCCGATCGCTACGGATGCAACATTGGCGCTGGATTCAGCGCGGCGGTTTTCGCCCTGTTCGCCATGACGAGTTTCACGGTGTTTTTCAGGAAAAAGTAAAGCTGCGTCGCACAGATCGCCGGGTTATCTGTAACGATTGAGAAACAACCCAAATCCGCAGGCGATAATTGGGAAACCGGCGTAAAATCAGTTGCTATAAAGATGAGCCTGTTTTTTGTTTCATGACTGTGCAGTTGCCTCAGGTAAAGGACGGGTATGTACTCCGTTTCCACCGATGAAGCTCCTGAGCGATCGGGCCGGAGGTTCAGTTTCTCCATACCGGCGGAGCACCCGCCCGTCCTGAGTTAACTCAACAGTCATCTTCTTCAATCGCCCTGGGGAAATTCGAGACCACAGCCTCCATGCTCAGGAACATCGCATGAGTGGCCTGAATTTTCTGACGGTGGCAATTGTTCTTTGGAATACTGTGTACATTGAGCGGGCCGCCGAGGCCCTGCGTCGAAAAAGCGAACGCTTCGACAAAAAACTGCTTCGATACACATCACTGAGTGACGGACAAAACTTTATCTAACTGAAGCGTTGAAAAGATACAGTCAATACATCACCTATAACTCCCGATATTTTTAACACAACGCTTTGTGCGGCTTTAGTGGCTGGTACATAAACCCTTTAATTGAGCCATTTGTATTGACTTCTATTCTTGATCACGAGATAATTGTTGTGTGAATTATTTACACAACAATTATCTCGTAAATTTCCCTTGAATAACCTGACCCTACTGCGATTGCGAGAGTCAGCTTAGTGTAGTGTTAATTCATTTCGGGAGTTATAGATCACTGCTGTCAACTTAAGGGCAAAACAGGAGTTTGCGTGCATAATCTTCTCTTCGCAGATGCCCCATTTTACAGGAGTTACCCAAAAGAGAAATATGCAAAAAACGCTTAAATTGACAGAAATGGTTACACAATATCACAAATTTCACGCACCCTTAAGGCATATTTTCGCTGGGTGTCCACTTGAATAACATACTCGCCTCATAGGGTTATATAAATTTTCTGCTGTTGGCGGAAATGCAAAAAGATCTCCTGCAATATCTTGTCTTACAAAAAATGCATTGACCCCATTAAAATTTGTGCCGACCAGTTGGTAAGCTTTCCTCTTCCCTAATTCCTCAAAGGCTTTCAACGAGGCTCCTTGTTTGTCAGAGCCGTCCCACACATAATTTTTATCGTATTCCATTACCCAATGACACTGAGGCGGAAATTTAGCGTTATATTCAATAACAACAACGCGAGGATTTACGCTAAAAATCGCCTCCCAGACATGATAATCGTTACCATCTATATCGATACTCAACAAATCTATTTCGCCGCTTAAATCATTCTCAGTAAGCAACTCATTAATATTTTCACGCGTTATAAATTTATTGAGAACTTTTAATTGACCAGTTTGTATAACAGCCGAAAATTTACTGATTATCGCTTTATAAGACTTTTCACTGCCTTCAATCCATATCCCTTTCCAATCCTCATGCAAAAGATAATGTGTATTACACTCCAACCCATCTTGGACTCCAAACTCTACAAAGACTTTATTCGTTCTCCCCACTCTGGAAAATATTTCCGCTATTATACCGTCTTCATCATTCTGAGAATATACTTTGAAGCCGTATTGTTCCAAATACTCAGGTGCGTTAAACCTACGCCCCAGTTCTTTACCCCACCGGTGACACGAAGTATTAATCCCCTTCCCCTCATAAAAAGCCTTCATATCACGCAGTAATTTATAAAAGGACCTAATTTTTTTTAACAATATTCTCCCCTCCTATTTCTTTCGAACTGTCTCAATATCAATTCGTACATCGCTATTGCGAACTTCACATCCCGTACTTTACGCTAAGTAATATTCATGATTTTAACTTACTGCCCGTCGGCGGAATTGACGCGCAAAAAAAATCGGAGAAACAACCAACTGCAGGTTGTCGCACCCGATAGAATCACCTCATGAATTTGCCGGAAAATTTTTTGTGAAATGAAAGGATAATGAAAAGAGATAAGCCAACCCGCACCTCCGTCCGAAAACAGAAATGC
This sequence comes from Synergistaceae bacterium, assembly GCA_031274425.1. GTDB lineage: Bacteria > Synergistota > Synergistia > Synergistales > Aminobacteriaceae > JAISLU01. Next base: position 14,930 of record JAISQE010000047.1, read on the forward strand.
TCCTAAAGAGAGATCACCTGGCTGTCCCGCTGTCCCGCTGTCCCGCTGTCCCGCTGTCCCGCTGTCCCGCTGTCCCGCTGT
>JAISQE010000064.1 GCA_031274425.1 Synergistaceae bacterium
AAGTGGTATAAATATTTTTTACCACCTGATTATAAGAGCCTAAAACATTTACGTCAAGAAAATTTATTGATTTTACTTGATTTATGCATTGCGTGAATTCTCGCTGGTACTCTCTTAGCTGTTATCTTTATGGTGGTAAAAACTTTTCCGGGAATTACGGTTTATTCGGCAAAGTGTTTCGGCGCGGGAAAAATGTCCGAACCCCGCAAGATGATCGTTTTCCTGCGGAATATATACGGTGCCCTGTTTTTGCTTAGCTGCCTCCTCCGCGTTATGAAACCAACTCATAAAATCCCGCGTCGACGAAGGGGACGGAATCCCAAAAAGGAACTCGGAGCAACAGTCTACTGCGAGGTGCTATTTTTTTGCCTGTGGATTGGGGTTGGCGTGCGAGGCCCAGGCAAACACATCGGGAAAAGGTCTGAACAAAAAATCAAGCGCGACTCGCTAGACATCTGCCGAATATCGTATGAGCCCTCCGAATTTTCAGCTCTCGAGTCCCCGTTGCGTTATAATAAGAAAAGTGATGTCTTGGAGCGATGGATTTAAAAGGATGTCGCGGAGTGTGGCGAGTTTTTTCGATCCCAAGGGGGGTGGGTCCCCCTGTTTTTTTGGGGCTTTTTTTCGAGGTGAGCAAGAGTGGAAAACTCCACGTTAGGGATTCTCGTTATGGCCGCGGGAAAGGGGACTCGCATGAAGAGCGACCTTCCCAAGGTTCTCCTTCCGATCCTCGACAAACCGATGTTGGGGTATCTCCTGAAAACCGTCCTGAATTGCGAGCCCGATGGGGTCGCCGTTCTCGTCGGTCACAGGGGAGAGCAAGTGTGCGACTACCTGAAAGCCTTTCCTTCCGTCGAGCCCCTGTGGCAGCGAGAACAGCTCGGTACGGGACACGCCGTTCGAGTTTCCCGCCCGTGGTGGGAGCGTTTCGACCACGTTCTCGTCCTCAACGGGGATCTGCCGCTCCTCAGCCTGAAGACCCTTCGATCTTTTCTGAACGAACATTTTGACGCGAAAGCCGCTTGTTCTCTGCTCAGCTTTATCGCGCGGCGCCCCGACGGCTACGGTCGCGTGGTGCGGAGGCCGGACGGCGGGGTCGGGATCGTCGAGCACAAGGACGCGTCCCCCCAACAACGCTTGGTCAAAGAGGTCAACGCGGGATGTTACGTCTTCGACGTGAAGCGGCTTTCTCCGGTGATCGACCGGCTCAAAAACGACAACGCGCAAAGGGAGTACTATCTCCCCGACGTCGTGGCCCTGATGAGCGAGGCGGGGCTGAGGGTGTGCGCGTCCGTCGCGGAGGAGGAGGAAACGCTGGGGGTCAATACCCAAGCCGAGCTGGCCGCGATGACGACCCGGGTGCGCGATGTCCTCGTGGGACATTGGATGGCTGAGGGAGTGCGGGTCTTAGACCCTTCCGCCGTCTGGATCGGGCCGGACGTCAAGCTCGCGCCCGACGTTTCCTTGATGCCGGGGGTCCAAATATGGGGGAACTCCGAGGTGGGCGAAGGCAGCGTGGTGGGGCCCTATTGCGTTTTGCGAAACGCCCGCCTGGGGCGCAGGGTTCATTTGGTCGCCAACGTGATCGTCGAGGACAGCGCGCTTTGCGACGACTCCAAGGCGGGCCCTTTCGCCTACATCCGCGAGCGCTCCCTTTTGAGCGAGGACGCCTTCGCGGGAAAGTTCGTAGAGCTCAAAAAAACCACGGTCGGGAAGGGCAGCAAAGTCCCCCATCTTTCTTACATGGGAGACGCCGTTCTCGGGGAGAATGTTAATATAGGGGCGGGGAGCGTCACCTGCAACTACGACGGCAAGAACAAATTTCCGACGACCATCGGAGACCGGTGTTTTGTGGGAAGCGATACCATGATGGTGGCTCCCGTGACTTTGGGGGACGATTCCATGACCGCCGCGGGGTCGACGATCACGGCGGACGTTCCGGCGGGGGCTCTCGGGGTCGGCCGGGCGCGCCAAAAAAACCTCGAGGGCTGGGCGCTCAAGAAAAAACAAATGGAGAAATAGACTTTAGGAGAAATAGGCTGTAAGAAATTCAGAACAGATTTCGAACTTAGGAGGACAAAGCCTGTGGCTGGTGTGAAAGATCTCAAAATTTTCTCCGGTACGGCGCATCCGGATTTCGCCAAGAGCATCTGCGGTGAGCTGGGGGTAAGGCTTTCGGCGGCTCGGCATTATCGTTTTTCGGACGGCGAAATCGGTCTTTCCATCGACGAGAGCGTCCGAGGCTCCGATGTTTTCGTCATACAGCCGACCTGTTCCCCGACCAACGACAACCTGATCGAGCTGCTCGTCATGGTCGACGCGTTCAAAAGAGCGTCGGCCAACCGGGTCAACGTCGTGACGCCGTACTTCGGTTACGCTCGCCAGGATCGCAAAAGCAAACCTCGGGAGCCGATCACGGCCAAGCTGGTCGCAAACCTGATCACGACCAGCGGGGCGGACCGAGTGATCACAGCCGATCTCCACGCCGGACAGATTCAGGGATTGTTCGATATCCCCGTGGATCATCTGACAGGGGTGCCCCTTCTGGCCTCCTACTTCAAGGAAACCTTCGAGGCCGAGCTGAAAAAAGGCGAAGTCGTCGTCGTCTCGCCCGACGTGGGGGGCGTGGTCCGAGCCCGGCACTTCGCGGTCATGTTGAAGGCCGATCTGGCGATCGTGGACAAGAGGCGCTCCTACGAAGTCGCGAACTTCTGCGAGGTCATGGACATCATCGGCGAAGTTCAGGGGAAAGTGGCCATTTTGGTGGACGACATTATCGACACGGCCGGAACGATCTGCAACGCCGCCATCGGGTTGAAGCAGCGAGGCTGCAAGACGGTTCTGGCCTGCGCGACCCATGCGGTCCTCTCCGGCCCCGCGATGAAGCGAATCAACAGTTCCGGTATTGACAAGCTGGTTTTTTCCGATACCATTCCCCTGCCGGAGTCCAAGAGATCCGAACGTTTGACGCAGCTTTCGATCGCGCCTCTTTTTGCCGAAGCCATATTGAGAGTGCACAGCGACCGCTCGGTCAGCAGCTTGTTCGATAAATAGATCAAAAAATAGATCAAATCGGGGCGAGCCGTCGTAAAACGAGAGAGTTTCACGAAAAAGCAGAACCGTCGTGCTCGGGCTTTCCATTTCGAGGCCCTCAACAGACGGTAATTTTATTGTAGATTGGGAGTTGTGTGGTATGTCTGAGCTAGTAACGATAGTGATGGAGCCCAGAGTGAAAGGCGGCAAGGGCGCGACGGGGAAGCTCCGCAAAGAGGGGTTCACCCCCTGCGTGTTCTACGGCCCGGAGCTGTCCGAGCCCGTTGTCGGCAAGATCGACACGACGCGGGTCACTCGTCTTTTGAACACGGGCCATTGGGAGACCATGCGCATTACCTTGAAATTGCCCTCCGGCGAGGAGGAGATGTGCATCATTCGCGAGGTGCAGCGCGACCCCCTCACGGGTAAACTGATTCACATTGATTTTATGCGCCTTCTGAAGGGGCGTAAGGTGACGGTGAACGTCCCCGTCCGTATTCACGGCAGGGAGGCCTGCCTCGGAATCAAAGAGGGCGGAGTTCTGGAAAACCTGCACGAAATCGAGGTCGAAACCCTGCCCATGAGCATTCCCGAGTTTATCGACATCGATATTTCCAAACTGGCTTTGGGCGACATGATCCATGTCAAAGATCTCGACCTGGGCGGAGACCTGACCCTCTTGGCCGACCCCGAGGAGGTCGTGGCCATCGTCGCGACGCCGAAGGTCGTGGAGGAGGAGAGCGTCGGGGAAGAAAAAGAAGTCGAGGTCCTGGCCAAGGGCAAGGCGGCCAAAGCCGAGGAATAAATGGCGTTTATATGGGTTTCTTCATCGACTTCGGGCAAAAAAGCTCCGGCAATCGCGTTGTGACGGAGCCGTGAAGCTTGTGGTAGGACTGGGAAACCCCGGTCAGGAGTACGTTTACACGCGACACAACCTGGGGTGGGCCGCCGCCGATTTCTTGGCGCAAAAACGGTCTTTGGGCAGGCCGACGTCGAAGTTCAGAAGCGAGTTCTGGAAAGACCGCGATTTTATCCTGATCAAACCGCTGACCTATATGAACCTCAGCGGCATGGCCGTGCGCGATGCCTTCGATTTCTACAAAATGGAGCCGGCGGACGTGTTGGTGGTTTACGACGACATGGCCCTGCCCTACGGTCAACTGCGGCTCCGGGGCAAGGGCAGCGCCGGGGGGCATAACGGCCTGGCCTCCGTCGTGTCCTGTTTAGGGACTTTGGAGGTTCCGCGTTTGCGCATCGGCATAGGAAACAACGCCTCGGGCAACAAAATCGGGTGGGTGCTGGGTCACTTGCCCGACGAGGATATGAAACGCCTGCCCGACATTCTGGAAAGCGTCGCGAACGGAATCGAAGCCTGGCTCTCCCTCGACCTCGAACGGGCCATGAGCAAAGTGAACGTGAAGACGGAAAAAAAACCGCAAGAAAACGAGACGAAGGCGCAAAGCGCCGAACAGTAGAGACATCGGCAGCCCCGCGGCGGTTTTTTCACGTCCGGGGCTGTTTTTACGTGTTCTATTTCAATCGTTCGATTATGGCGTCCGTCATTTCCGAAGTGCTCGCTTTTCCTCCCAGATCATAGGTGACAGACCGCCCTTCCGCGATGACTTTTCGCGCCGCGTTCTCTATTTTTTCGGCGGCTTTCGCTTCTCCGAGGTGTCGAAGCATCATCGCCCCGGACAAAATCATGGCGGTGGGGTTGACCTTGTTCTGTCCGGCGTATTTGGGCGCGCTTCCATGAGCCGACTCGAACACCGCCAGGTTTTCACCGTAATTTCCACCCGGGCATAATCCAAGAGAGCCGACCAGACCTCCGGCGATGTCGGCGACGATGTCTCCGTAGGCGTTGGGCATGACCAAGACGTCGAATTCTTGCGGTTTTCTTACGAGGTCCATGCACAGCGCGTCGATGTTCACGCTTTGAAGCTGCACATTCGGGTAAGAGGTGGAAATTTCCCGCGCGGCCTTCAAAAACATGCCGTCCGTCAGCTTTAGGATGTTGGCCTTCAACGCCACCGTGACCTTTTTCCTGTTGTTCTGCACGGCAAAATCGAAGGCAAAGCGAACCACCCGTTCACACGCGAAACGCGAGGTCGGCCTGACCACAACGGCGGCGTCCTTGCCGACCATCTGCTCCGTTCCCGCGAAAAGGCCTTCCGTGCATTCTCTCACCACAGCGAGGTCAATCCCCTGAAAGGGTGTCGCCACTCCGGCGAAAGCCCTGGCCAGTCGTAAATTTCCAAAAAGCTCCAGTTCCGTGCGCAGTGTTTGGTTGGGACTGGGGAACCCCGTCGGCAAGTTGGTAAAAGGACCCTTCAGAGCCACGCGAACGCGACGGATCACGTCCAATGTTTCGCTTGGAATCGTCGTACCGTGCGCCTCTATGGCGCTCTGCCCCGCGTCCGCTGAGATCCACTCGACGTCCACTCCCGTGGCGTCGACGACTCGCTTCGCCGCGTCGACGACCTCGGGTCCGATTCCGTCTCCGGGAATATAAACCGCACTATGCACTATTGTCCCTCCCGTGAAGAAAGTTTTTTATGAACGATGTTTTTGAATATCGGAGAGAGGAAAGAAGCCAAGGAAACGAGTATGATGACGAGGCTGATGGGGCGAGAAAAGAAAATGCCCGCGTTTCCTCCTCCCATTAAAAGCGCCAGCCGCAGGTTCGTCTCGGCCATCGGCCCCAGCACGATCGCCAAAACCATCGGAGCCGTCGGAAAACCGAATTTTCTCATGAAGTATCCCAACACTCCGAACCCCAGCGATACCCAGACGTGGAACATGCTGTTCCCAATCGCGTAGGTTCCCAAAACACAAACTCCGAAAATGCAAAACGCCAAAATTTCATCTGGAACGGAAGAAACCCGAGCGAAAAATTTGGAGCAGGTCAGTCCGAATACGGTCATCAAAGGGGCGGAGAGAAGAAACGCCGCGAAAATAGAATAAGGAATTTCGGGATTCCGCGTGAAAAGAAGCGGTCCGGGCTGCAACCCTTGAATAGTCAACGCGCCGATTAAAACCGCCGCGGCGGAAGAGCCCGGGATCCCGAGCGTCAAAAGCGGAACCAACGCACCCGAAACGGCGGAATTGTTCGCCGACTCGCTGGCGGCAATCCCTTCCAGGGCTCCATTGCCGAAAAGCTCAGGGCTGCGCGACCTTCGCTTGGCGTCGTTGTACGAAACCCACGAGGCGATATTCGCGCCCGCCGCCGGAATAATCCCTACGATAAAACCGATCAGAGTTCCTCTGACGACAGTTATTCCACACGACTTCATCTCTGCTCCCGTAGGCAGGGCGTCCACCCTTCCCGTAAAGTTTTCGCCTTTTCCCGATCTGCCTTCAAGGAGCACAAAAACCTCCGATATCGCGAACAGTCCGATCATAACGGCTATGAACGGCAGGCCTTCCAATAGATAAAGGTGAGGAGTGTACCGGCCGACGCCGTTGATCGTGTCCATGCCGACGCATGAGAACAAAAGACCCATAATGGCGGCGCTCCAGCCTTTTATCAGGCTGTCCGAGGCCAGGCTGGAGACGATGCTCAGGCCGAACAGGGCGAGGGCGAAGTACTCCGGGCCGCCGAAGCTCAGAGCGAATCGCGCCAGCGGTATGGCGAAAGCGATCAGAAGCAGAGTACTGAAAAAGCTGCCGAGTCCCGAGCTGATAATGGAAATGCCCAAAGCTTTGCCCGCTTTCCCCTGCAAAGTCAATGGATAACCGTCCAACGCGGTCGCCGCGGCAGCCGACGTCCCGGGGGTATTGATCAGTATGGCGGTGATGGCCCCGCCGTACTCGCAGGCCATATAGAGCGAGGAAAGCAGAATCATGGCGGGAATGGGCTTCATGCCGAACGTGAAAGGGATGAGCAAGGAAATGCCGAGAGTGGGGTTCAAGCCGGGCATCGCGCCTATGAAGTACCCAATCAGCGTTCCCGCGCAGAGAGCCGCGAGCGAATGCTGCTGAAAAGCGTAACCGAAACCGGAGACCAAATTTTCCAGCATCTAGAACACCTCTCACAGAGGCAGGGCTACGGCCAGCATGCGATAAAAAACACCGTAAGCCAGGATGACGAATCCAACGGAAATCCCAACGATCCAGGGTATTTTCCGATATCCTTGGTACAGCAGAAACAAAGGGCAGAACGCGATAGTAACGTAAAAGTAGCCGCACACCGGTATCATGTAGATATAAAAGGTACAGAGTCCCATACCGACAATGACCCGGAACAGGGTTTTCAGAGGAATACGTTTGTCCGAGCGGTTGTACCGCAAACTGAACAGGCATTGGAGACTTCCCAGAATAATCAGGATAAGGCTCAAAATGCCGGGGAAAAAAGCGGGGCCTAAATCTCCTCCCCCGGCGGATGCCGGGAAATTGCGGCTGCCGAGTCCGAAGGCTATTCCCGCCAACACGCTCAAAACGGATATGCCGATTTCTCCAAATCGAAATAACATGCAGCACCTCCAATCAAAGTAGAGAACGTCCTAAGAAAGCCCCTGCGCCCTTAATTTATCCGGCTACAATTTTGTTTTCGATGCGCCCCAGTTTTTCGAATTCGACGGCACAGACGTCTCCCACCCGCATAAAAGCCGTGGGCTTTCGGTCTTTTGCCAACCCGCCCGGCGTGCCCGTGGCGACGATATCCCCCGGCTCGACCGTGAAAACCTCGGAAAGGAAGGAAAGAAGGTGAGGAACGTCATAGATGAGCTGGTCGGTATTGGACTCTTGGAGCACGGCGTCATTGACCCACAGTTTTAAAGCCAGCTTTCCGGGATCACCGACTTCATCGCCCGTCACGAGGTAAGGGCCGCAGGGCGCGAAATTGTCGAAGGTTTTACCTCGTAAAACCTGCTTGTCCATAGCTGTCAGGTCGCTGGCACTGATGTCGTTGAGGATGGTGTAACCGGCAATGTACTCCAAGGCCTTTTCCGCCGGGATGTTCCGGGCCGGTTTCCCGATCACAAAGGCCAGCTCCGCCTCGTACCCCATACACTTCGTCATAGACGGGTAGGGAATGGGGTCGAAAGGACCGCAAAGAGCGTTGAAATACTTTGCGAAAATTCTGGGCTCGGGAGGAATCGGAGCCCCCGTCTCTTTGATAAAATCGTGATAGTTATGGGCGACGCAGATGATGCGCTTCGGATTTCTTACAGGCGCTCCCAGCAAAACGTCTTTATAATCCAAGACAACTTTCATGTTGCGGACACGGACATCTTGCCCTTTCGGGAAACGGGCCAGAGTCTCTTCGAGGGCTTTGCCGGAGAGGTTGCCGCCCGCCAAAAAGTCCACGCTGTCCGAGGGGAGCAAGGCCGCCGCAATCTCGCGAGAACGCCGGATCCCTTCTTTCTCAAGAATATATTCGTAGGCTAAGTTCAGATCCAGGATTTTCCCGTCCTCGAAAAGCCCAAACCTGTAATCGCGTTCTTCATAACGATACATGACGAATTTCATTTTTGACGTGACTTCCTCTCTTCACAATTAAAAAACGAGCGAATGAAAAGAGAGCCGAAAAAAGGCCTTTCCAGCTCTCTCCTTGTTCCCGAAGCAACTACTGCATCAATTGCATCAGTTCTCCGATTTTATCGAAGTCCTTCTTGGCGTACTCGTAGAAAGCGGCCGGATCCATGTAACCGTCCTCTTGCTTGCTCTGGGCCATAAACTCCTTGAACCCCGGTTCTCGTATTCCTTTGGAAATCGCGTCGACGAGCTGCGCCTTGATCTCCTCGGGGATGCCTTTTTTGGCAATGAAGCCCCGATATTGCGTCAGCACGATGTCATACCCCAGCTCTTTCAAGGTCGGCGCGTCGGGAAGGTAGGAAAGGCGTGATTCTCCGCTGATGGCCAGAACTTTGACCTGACCGGCTTCGACGTATTGCATGACGGTCGCCGGGGCGGTGGCGATGATCTCCGCGTGACCTCCCAGAAGGTTGGTGACGGATTCCGCGCCTCCCTGATAAGGAAGCCACGTAAATTTGACGTCCGCCAGTTTGGAAAGCTGGAGCGCCATCAGATGCATCGAAGAGCCCGTCCCCTGCCCTCCAAACAGGATGTTCTTTCCGCTTTTGGCGGCTTCCACCACGTCGCCGATCGATTGCCAGGGGCTGTCGGTCAGAACGGCGATGGCGTAGGGTTCAAGCTGAACGTTGCACAGAAAATCGAAACTGTCGAACGAAAAATCGTTTTTCAACTGAGCTTGCAAGGCCGCCATCTGAGCTGCGGTCACTGAGCCGATGGTATAGCCGTCGGTGGGAGCGGCCAAAAGGGCCGCGAACATGACGCCGCCCCCTCCTCCCGGCTTGTTGAGGACAATCAGAGGTTGTTTGAGGTGCGGTTCCGTATAATGAGCGACTTGGCGGGCCAGCAGGTCAGTCGGGGAACCTGCGGTGGAAGAATTCAATATTGTGATGTTTTTTTCTGGAAAAGCGGCATCGGCAGTGGTGCAAACCACCAATAAAAGGATTGCCAGGCTCATCGTCAGCACGAATTTTGTCACTATAATCCCTCCTAAAATTTTCCCCGAAACAGGACGTCTCGAACGAGAGCATCCACCTTCACTCACCGCGTTTGGACCAGCGCTCAAGGAATTCCCTGCATATCCTCCTCCTCTACTGTGGGGATAGTTTTGAAAGCATGGACAAAACGTATCGAGGCATCGTGGATGTGCTTTCGCAAAAGCGTTTCAAAACATGCTCTGTCCCTGCTTTTGAAGGCCGCATAAAGCTGTTTGTGTTCGTTATTGGAACGTACGACATCGTCTTTATGATTGAGGCTGAGGTTCCAGCACCACTGAATGGATTTGATGGCTCTGTCGTAAAACTGGAGCAAGGTCTGATTGGTGCATTCTTCGACGAAAAGCGAGTGAAATTCGTAATTTAAATGTCGATAACGCTTGAGGTCTTTTTCATCGGAATCAGAAATTTCCTCCATTTCTCTGAGGGCCGATTCCAACTGCAGGTACGTTCTGTCTGTGGCGGTCCCGCAGGCCAACCCTCCCGCAAAGCTCTCGACCATCTCCCAGATTTGGTAGTACTCCCCGGCTAGTTCCGTCGACAAGGGCGCGACAATCTTGCGGTTCTGATCGGTGCGCACGACGAGCCCTATATTTTCGAGCCGCAGTAAAGCCTCGCGAACGGGAGAACGGCTGGTCCCGAAAACCTTGGCGAGCTTGTCCTCCGCCAGGAGGCTACGGGGTTTCAATTTCCCTTCAATGATGTTGTTTTCGATAATATTAAAAATTCGGTCCACTAGGTGCTCGACGGAAAGAGCTTCCTGAGCCCCGAATATTTCGTCCAACATTTCTCAATACCCCCTTTATTGTCGACGGTGTTTAGTATACAATGTGAATAAATAAAACACAAGCAAATATGGAGGACTGAATATGTGGCAGACAATACCGTTCAGAACACCCAAAGTTGTCTTTGGGATGGAGTCGATCCGTCAAGCGGGGAGCGAGGCGAAGATTTTAAACGCGAAAAAAGCCCTTTTAATCACAGGCCCCAGCGTTAAAGCTTCCGGTGCGCTCGAATTGATTGAACAAAGCCTAAAAGAGGCGAGCATATCGTATGAGATTCACGTTTTAGAACGCGCGACTTTGGAGCCGACCACAGATATGGCTGAACTTGCGGCGAAACTCGTCTCGGAAAAAAATGCGGACCTTGTTGTCGGCATTGGGGGGGGCAGCGTTTTGGACGTAGCGAAAATGGCCGCGGCGCTGACGGGGAACCCCGGGAATGTCAGAGATTACTTCGGCCCCGGTAAAGTGAAAAATAAGGGAACGAAAGCCTTGATGGTTCCGACGACGGCCGGTACGGGCTCCGAGGTGACGCAACACGCCATTTTTCTCGACCTCGAAAACAACGTCAAAAAAGCCGTAGCCTCCCAAGCCATCATGGCGGACGTCGCCATCATCGATCCTATGCTCACCGTAAGCAGTCCTCGTAACGTCACGGCCGCTTCGGGATTTGACGCATGGCTGCACGCGGCGGAGCCATTCGTTTCGAAAAATGCCAATCCCGTCACCGATGCTCTTTCTCTTGAAGCTGTACGCGTGATCTCCCGTAATTTAGGAGCCGCGTGGTCCGACCCCAAAGACCTCGACGCCCGCTACAATATGTCGCTCGGGTGCCTGATGTCGGGGTTCGCCCTCGCCAATGCCGGGACAAGCCTGGTTCATGCTATGGCTTACCCCATCGGAGGCGAATTCCACACGCCGCATGGAGTATCGCTTTCCGTGCTTCTACTGGCCTGTTTCAAGGCGATCGCGGCTTCCAAGGGAGAGCGTTTGGTGCGCCTGGCCGCAGCCATGGGAGAAAAAGTGGAGGGCGTATCCGTCCGTGAAGGCGTCAAGATCGCCCTGGACGCGATACATTATATGCTGCGCAGCGTCGACCTGCCAACCTGCCTGACCGAAATAGGGATCACGGACAAAAGCAAGGCGGCAATCTGGGCGAAAGACGCGTGGAACGAGAGACGCCTTCTGGGGCGGGCCCCGAGAGATTTGACGGTGGAGGATATCGCCCGAATTTACGAAAACGCCTTTGAGCCTTATGAAGGCTAAAAACTGAATTTCCAATGGTAAAATGATTGAACTGACGGATCAGCGAGTTATCGCGTCAAGGCAGTAGAGACATCGGCAGCCCCGCGGCGGTTTTTTCACGCCCGGGGCTGTTTTCGCGTATTCCCAACATGCCCGTCAGATTCAGGATGTGAGCTTTCAACGCCGCCGTGACCTTTTTTCTGTATATGTCGCTTTGACGCGGCAGGACATCCTCAGAAATCTGAAGTTCTTAACGACCTTAAAAACATGTCATGCCAGTCTGTGAAGGTATTCCCGGAATGTTTTTTCGTCGTCGGAGAGGACGCCGAAAAAATTGTCGTCTATCTTTTCCACAATCGGAAGAGCCTGTTTTATCGCTTCCTGCCCCTTATCCAAAAGGCGCACGGCATTTCCCAAACGGAGCGCTTGCTCGGGTCAACGTAGTAAGGCCAGATTTTTTCCTTCGCGGCATCGACTTCGATTTTGCATTGCAATTCCATCATAACGCCTCCTATGTAAGTGTAATTATAATAAGTATACTTATATTATTTCCGATAGGTTCCATCAACTCTCCAGAACCGACGCTGTTCAAAATCCAACGGCGCTTCGGGTGGATTTGAAAATTTCGGCCATTGCGTCTCTTGGGCGAAACGATATAATTTAGAAAACATGTAAAGGGGTTCCTCGGTAGGGAGCCCTTTTTGTTTCGAGGAGGTAGGATACAAATGGCGCAGGAGAAACATTTTTTTCAATCGGAGGCTGCGGAGCTTTTGAAAATGATGATCCATTCCGTGTACTCCAACAAGGAAATTTTTTTGCGGGAGCTGATATCGAACGCTTCCGACGCTTTGGACAAACGCAGGATCGAGGTGCTGTCCAGCGACGAGTACGGAGAATACGAGGCGCGCATCCGCATCGAGCGCGACAAGGAAAAAAGAACGATCACGATACTCGACAACGGCATCGGGATGAATCGCGAGGAGATCGTAAACTACATCGGCACGATCGCGAAATCGGGAACGAAGGAATTTTTGGCCGCGGCGAAACAGGACGCCTCCGAGAAGGATTCCTTTTCCACGCAGGAGATGTTGATCGGCCAGTTCGGAGTGGGTTTTTACTCCGCTTTCATGGTTTCCGACAAGGTGGAACTCGTCTCTCGGCGGTTGGGGGCGACCGAGGCGTGGAAATTCGAGTCCACAGGCGACGGTTCCTATACCCTGGAGGAGGCGACGCTTCCCGAGTGCGGCACGTCGGTCAAGCTCTACCTTCGAGAGCCCGGCGAGGAAGAAAAGGACTACACGGACGAATGGGCGCTGCGCGACATCATCAAAAAATACTCCGACTTCATCGCCTATCCCATCGTCATGAACTGCGCGAAGTGGAAGGATAAGACGGAAACTATCGAGGACGAGGTGATCAATTCGCAAAAGGCGATTTGGTGCAAGACCGAGGGAGAGGTCACGGAAGACGAGTACCGCGAATTTTACCGCCACCTTTCCCACGACTGGCAAGAACCTTTGACGCGTATCGCCATCAACGCCGAGGGGTCGGTCAACTTCAGAGGGTTGCTCTTTATCCCGCAGCAGGCCCCCTTCGACCTTTTCATGACCGATCGCGGCGGCGGCATCAGCCTTTACATCAAACGCGTTTTCATCATGAACGACTGCAAAGATTTGATCCCGGAGTATCTGCGTTTCGTCAAGGGCGTCGTCGATTCCGAGGACCTGCCGCTCAACATCTCGCGGGAAATCCTCCAGGAGGACCAGCGAGTTCGCGTGATGCGCCGCAGCACGCTGCGTAAACTTTTTTCGAGCCTCCGCAAGATGCTGGAAAACGAACGGGAGAAATATGAAAAATTCTGGGCGGCCTTCGGCAGGGCTTTCAAAGAGGGGATCGTTCACGACCGCGAAAACGCCCAGACCATACTGGAACTGTCTCTGTTCCGCTCCACGGGCGACGACGAATGGACGACGCTCGACGCCTACAAAAGCCGCATGAAGCCGGGGCAGGAGGGCATCTACTATCTCCTCGGCCGGGATGTTTCCACTTTAAAAGATTCTCCGAAACTGGAATCTTTTTCGGACAAAGGTTATGAGGTTTTGTTGCTTACGGATCCGGTAGATGAGGTTATAATGACTCAAACTCACGAGTACGGAGAAACGAAGCTCTTCGATGTGGGTTCTGGAGCCGTGCAAGCCGCTACCGAAGAGGAGCGCAAGGAAACGTCGAAAAAACTGGAGAAATTCGAGGCCGATTTTGCTCCGTTGAAAGAGAAAATCATGAAGTCCTTGGACGGGGTATTGAGCGACGTGCGCCTTTCCGCTCGAATGAAGTCCTCGCCGGCGTGTCTTGTGAGCGATGAAAGCACGATGACTCTCCAGATGGAGCAACTGATGCGCGCCATGGGGCAAACGGTTCCCCCGAGCAAGCGCATATTGGAGCTGAATCCGGAGCACGTCGTCATCCAACGGTTGATGGGGCTGTCTCGAACCGACGACGCGAAGGTAGAGGATTTCGCCGCCGTTTTGTACGATCAGGCTCTGATTTTAGACGGCGGCGTCATTGCCGACCCCGGACGTTTTGCGCGTCGGCTGGCCGATATTATGAACCTGGCTCTGGAAACGGACAAAACTTAAAAGTTTCGACAGGGGGGCGAAGACCATAACGGATCAAGCAAGGCAAAAGGAGGACGACGGAGCGGTACTCGAACGAAAGGAACCTTCAGAGGATTTTGTTCCTCAGTACGACGTGACGTCGAAAGAGCGTTACGTGGATTCCACGTCGCAAAAATCCGAATTTGACAGGGTCCTTGACGAATTGGGACGCATCAGCCAAGAAACCCTTTCCTGGGATATCCTGCGGATGACGCGAAAGCACTTCGGCGATACGGAAGAACACAACGCGCGCAAATTCGAGGCGTTTATGGGAGCGTTTATCCTCAACGCGGCCGCGGAGCTTTATGACAAGGGCCTGGCGGATGTCGCTCTCAGGAAATTGGAACAGGCCAGGACCATTTTGGAGGCCAAGCAAAAGCTGGCGCAGGAGGTCGAAGCCATTCGGGCCAAAACGGAGGAGGACGCCTTCGACATCTCCGCCATGCTCGGCCTGGGGGACGGAATCTAGAGCGTCCGGGGAAGAAAAAAAGGGAAAAAGGGAAAAAAGAACAAGCGACCGCTTCGGCCTTGCCGGTTCGACGCGATCGCTTGCGCTGTTTTGTCGTTTTGTTATGGGTCTGTCATTGGGTCGTGGATTGCTGCTGCAGTTGGGCCGTGACGCTCGAAAGCCAACTCGCCTGCTGCATCAGCTGGGAGAGGCTGACCTCGGCCGCGGAGAACTGCGCGTAAAGGCTTTCTTGTTTCGCCAAAAGACGCCTTTCGAAATCCGTCAAGTACTTGTCGATCGATTTGATCTCCTCGTCGATGGCGTTCATCTCGCGGACCACGGCGCCCTGAGCGGCCGCCACTCCGGCGGCGACCTCCTTGTTGGTGGCCTTGATCATGTCGTCCACGAAGGTCTGCATCTGCCCCGCGAAGTTGGTGACCAGCATGGACACGTCCTCGGCGTTGTTCTCCAGCGCCGCCATGAAAACGCTGGTGTCGAAGTTCAGCTCGCCGGTTTGTCCCTGCGTCGTCATTTCGCCGTCCGATTTGAGTTTGATGCCGATCTGGGAAAGGGCGTTGTATTGGTAGTTCACGCCCAGCGACGACAGGACGTGGGCCGAACCTCCGAGAAGAATTTGCTGATCGGTTCCCGCTCGGATCACCAGCTTGTCCCCCTCCACCGCGGCCTTGGCGAAAAGGGTGGTCTCTTCTTTTCCATACGAGTTGATGGTCACCAGGTGCAAGGGGTTGTCCAGGCCGTCGATCTTGGGGGCGTTGATCCTGTCCGCGATGTCCTTGAGCGTGTCGCCCGGACTGACGGGGATGGAGGCGACGCGGGACCCCGCGGCGACGGTGAAGCTCCCCGCGTTGACGATGCCGTTTTGCAGCATCGTGCCATAGATCGTGTTGCGGCTGGCGCGCTCGGTGAAGGCCGTTGCGTAGGTCTGGGAGGTCAAGCGGCGCATGGAGTTTTTCGTGCTGCGCAGGAGGGAGTTCCCATTCAGAAGCCCCCACTTCATACGGAAATCGTCGCTGTCCAGCGTGGCTTTTTTGGTCTCGTCCACCTCTTTTTCCGTCATACGCGTGTTGATCCACGTCAAGATGTCGTTATAGGCGGTGAGAAAGTCCTGCAGCGAGGTGACGGCGGTCTCCGCGTTCTGGGAAACGTCGAGCGACACGCGCCCCAAGCCCTTCAAATCGATGGTCATTCCGGTGATCAGCGTGATATCGTAGCCCTCTCCGATGCGGTTGGAGGAGGAGAAGTGTTTCTGGCCGTCCAGCATCAGCTCCGCGTCCTGGGCCGCCGTGTAGTGCTCCTCGTCCATCAGGTCAAACCCCAGCACGGCCAGAGTGCCGTTGCCGTCGTCGCTCAGGTAGAAGGTGTTGGTGTTGGTGGTGTAATCGACGGTGTACGTCTTGCCGTACGTCGGGGTGTTCGTGTGCGGAGTAGGGGATCCGGTCGGAGTCTTCCACGTTATCGTGAGTTTATGGTGCGTGGGATCCGTGGCGTCAAGATCAGGGGTAAAATCCCAATCAGCAGGAGGAGAGGGGGAAGAGACTTCGAAAGTTAGGCCATTGTAAGTTATTGTGTGTGTCCCCTGCGGTATGAGACTACCAGGGGCAGGCCCGAACGTGCCGTTGTGCGGTAGGCTGACTGTATCCGTCGCGTTGCGCGTGACGGCAATCGTCTCCGACGTGCCGTCGGCTCTTTGCAAGGTAATGTCATAGGAAGTGTCCGGTTCGGGAGCGTCTCCCGCCCCTCCCGTGTACCATTGGACCACCGGCTCTCCACCGGGGCCCTGCACGATGTCGAAATCGAGTCCTTCCCTCCATACCCGGCTTCCCGCTTGCTGGATCGTGGTGGTTCCCGCCGCGAAATCGGCGTAAGTTGGAACCCCGGCGCTCGTGAGCACGTCCTGGTTGCCGCGCGTGATGTCGAAGGTGAACACCTCGCCTCCGACGGCGGTGTACGTGATCTCGTAACTACTTCCATCTACCGGCTTATTGACGCCTAGCCAGTGTATCGAGCCGTCGGGCGCCACCTGAAAATCGGGGGAGGCTCCCGTATTGGAATAAGTGTTGCCGTCGGACGTAATGGAAACGCTGTTCCCGGAGAGCGGCGTAAAAGGCAAGACGCCCTGGTCCACGTCGCTGCCCGCGGAACGCGTAGCCGTCCTGGTATAGGTCTCTCCCCCATACGCGACGTATTTGTCCTGATAAGCGGCTCCCGGGGGAGGGATGAGGGGGTCGCTGTTCCGCCAGCGAATCCGGTTGCCGTTCACGATGTCGAAATCCACGCCCTCCTTGTAGCTTGTACCATTCTCGTCTTTGACGGTCAAAGCCCCGCCGTTGATTCCGCCGAGTTCCACGTCGAGGTAGTAGGCGAGGTCCAGATTGGGGTCGGCGTTTTTGGAGTCCACGTTGAAGAGCAGCATGTCGTAGGCGTTCGCGGAGCGCGTTATCGACGCCGTGTGCGGCGTGTTGCCCAGGCCGGTGTTGTCGCTTTTCAGAACGAGCCGGTGATTTGAACCCTCGGGAACGACGGTCGCCGTCACCGCCACAGGGGGGACCTGCGTCTTGAACTTCGTGTTGATCTTGTCGGCGAGGGACTGGAGAGTGTCGTCCTCAGAGACGTCCACCCGCACTTTGTGCCCTCCGGCGTTCACGTAGAAGTAGCTGTCGTTGGTAACCAATTTTTGATCCGCGGAAAAGTTGTTGGAGCGGCTGGTCTGTCCCTGGGCCAGTTTCAGGACCTCCAGGTCGTACACGTTGATCGCGGCGTCCGCGTTGACGGTCGCGGTGAGGACGCCTTTATACGACGTATTGCGGTCTATTCTCTCGATCTCGACCTGTTTTGCCTTGAACGTGGAAGACAGCTTCAAGGGCGATAAAGCGCTTTGCAGAGCCTGCATGGAAACCCGAAGCTCTTCCCACAGGGTTTTCTTCAGCTCCAGCTTGTCGCGCTTGTCCAATATGACGTAAGCGGGTTTTTTCGCGTTTTCCAGCATCTGCGTCACCATGCTGTCCCAGTCTATACCAGACGCGATGCCTGTAATAGACATATCCGCCATCATTAACGCCTCCTGCCATAGCAAAAATATAATCCTATCCCGTTTTGTATCGGAAACTTCAAGCGTCGTCTTGAGATCGAGCCGATACTTCACGATACTTCGTTGCGCCTCGACGTTATTTTATACCAAAATGTCGAACAATTCCGATGAGCGCTTTACTTAAAAAAGATTTCTATATCTCTTTCACCTTCTATGCTACAATGGGGTGCGTTGTGGACAGGGGCGGCGGCTTGTCGTCGTCATCGATAGGGGGGATTCCTCATGAAGGTTTACATAGACGGGCAGGAATATTCCGATCTGCTCGGCAACGCGGACGCCGCGTCCATTCTGAACGTCGTCAGAGGAGAGGCGTCCCGGAACGGGCGTGTCGTTACGGAGATTCGCCTGGACGACGTGGTTATGGACGAAGAAGCTTTTTTGAACGTCACCGGGGGCTTGGCGGCGCGCTTCACCTCGCAGCCCGTAAGAGAACTCGTTCACGATTCGCTGGATGGGGCGCTGGACTATATTCCCAGGCTGACGAAGGGGCTCGAGGAAATCGCCCTCCATTTCGAGAAAAACGAGATCGCCGTCGGGCAGGGGAAACTGGCCGACGCGGCGGACGGATTGGATTGGCTTTTGCTTGTTTTCCGAAACTGCAGCGCCCTCCTGGCTATCGAAGAAGAAATGAGCGAATCGGGACTCGACGAATTGAAATCCTCGCTTTCCGAAAGCGTCAACTCTCTCGGCACATTGCACGCGGAGCGCAAGTATCTCCCCATGGCTCTTTGCATCCGCCAAAAACTCATCCCGGAAATCGAAAATTTTTCCGTGCACGTTCAAAGACTGCGCGATCTGGGGGCTTCCACTCAATAACTTCTTTGTTGAGGGGCATCTAGGAAAGAGGAGGGGATCTATTGTCCCTTCGTAAAGGGTTGGTCGTCTTTATTCTGCTTGCCTTCGGAGCGAGCGGCGTCATTTTGGCTAAAAGCGTGGATCGCGAAACGATACGGTCTCTGTTGGGCGCGGATAAACGTTTTCTGCTCGCGGCCGTGGGGTTGATTTTCGCGGCGTGGTGTTGCGACGCGGTGCGCTTTTGCGCTCTCGCGCGGGCCGCGCACGAGCACGTTCCTTTTAAATTGGGAGTCATCCTGACGTGGCTGCACTACTTCGGCTGCGCCGTAACCCCGATGCAAAGCGGAGGAGGGCCGTTTCAAGTCTATGTCTTGTATAAAAAAGGCATCGCCGTGGGAAAGGGCATCGCCATCACCCTGATCCGCACGATGCTGACGGTCTTGATTCTGAGTTTCATCGTCCCCACGGCGCTCTTCATCGACCCCGCCCTCATGGACGGAAGCCCCTTCATCAAAGGGATGGTGGGGTATGTTTTTGTCGTCATCTTCTGCACGTGGCTCTTCGTCGCCTACACCATCTTACGCCCCGACTCCATCAAGCGCCTGGGGAAAACGCTGCTGATATGGATGAAAAATTTGAAATTGCTGCGGCCCCATAAGGTAAAAGGATATTTTCAATGGTTGGATCGCGAAATGGACAATTACAACTTGAACTTCAGGCTGACCTTTTCCAGCGGGTTCGTCTATTCGGTCGTCGCCATCTTCTTTTCCGTGCTTTACCTTTTGTGCATTTTTTCCGTGCTGCCGGTCTTGATGCGTTCCGTGGGGCTGCCCTTCAACTTCACGCAGACGCTCTCCATTCAGGCGGTCTTCATGTTCGTGCTCTATTTCATTCCCACCCCCGGCGCCAGCGGCGTGGCCGAAAGCGGGGGGGCCGTTCTTTTCGGAACGCTGATGCCGTGGAATATGGCGGGGATCATGGCGGTCATCTGGCGCTTTTTTACGGAATACATCTCGATTTTTATGGGAGTCGTCGTCGTCGTCAGATTCTTGGGCTGGGGAGTCACCGAAGACCTGCACCAGGGAACCTCTCCCGAAGAAGAAGCCCGGCGACTGAAAAACGGATGAGCCCGGAGTCGGCGGAGATGAAATTTCGCGTCGCCCAATCCATCGGAGAAAAGGCTTTTCGACTGCGGGGCGCGGTGTGGACTTTGCTCTTCGTTGCGATCATCCTGCTGGCCCACCCCAGCCGGCGCTCCATACTGTGGGGGCTTCCCTGGGTCGCTTTGGGGCAGTTGCTTCGTTTTTGGGCCGTGGGCTGCATCGGCCGCTACAGAGGGGAGAAGGTGGGGGCGAGAGCGCTGACGACGTGGGGGCCTTACGCTTTCGTGAGAAACCCTCTCTACGTCGGCAACGGCCTTATCGGCCTCGGCTGGGGATTGATGGCGGGTTTTTTGCCCGTGTTGATTTTTGTTATAACGTTCGTTTTGCTGTATACTGTCCTCATAGTTCCTCACGAGGAATCGTTTCTTTCGGAAAAGTTCGGAGCGGAGTATAGTCGATACAAGGAAAGAACCGGCGGATTTTTTCCTGTGGCGTGGCCGAGAGGCCGGATTGCCGGCCCGTTCGATAAGCGGGTTTTGTGGACCAGCGAGCGCCATTCTCTTTTGACTACCGTAGTGGGGAGTCTTTTGATCATCGCCAAGGGTCTGACTTAAAGAAAAGGTTTTTCGATAGGTGAACGAGCGGCAAAAAGTCATCCGCGATGGTTGTTTAGTTTCTTTTGGAGGATAACGATGAATTACGACAAGAAACACAGGGAAAAGGACTTGACGGTAGAGGAGTTGCTTTCGGCCATATCGGAAACGGAATACCCGCAGTACATTATCGACGCCATATCCAGGATACAGGCGTGGATGCTCGACACCGTGAACGCGCCGGCGGAACGGGGCATGGATCCCGTTACCGCCATGTTCGAGGACGGCGGGGAAATGGACATGGAGAAACTCTTCTCCGACTTGGAAAGCCTGGAGCAGTATGTGGACCTCATTCCCAACACGAGACGCCCGGAGGGACGATCCGACGTTATTGTGGTGAGCGTCAATCCCCCCGATTACGAATGCGGAGTGCGGACCGCGATCGACTACGCCGCTCTTTTCAATCGGAAGAACTGCAAGCGCGTCTGGGTGATCAGCGACACCTTCATTTTCGGGGACACCATCCACTACGCCGCTCATGTGGACGCTCTGGCGGAGCAGGGCGTCGCCCTTCGTTTCATCCTCGTCACGCCCTGGGGTTGGGTGGAGATCCCGTTGAGCGGCAACATCGCCTCGAATCAACAATTTTTGTGGCGCAACACGATGAGAGGCACGGGAAATCATTGATTTGATTTTAAATTGATTTGATTTTAATTCGGTGACGTAAAAATAATGAAAATGCCTTCGTCCCCAGAGGCGAAGGCATTTTCATTATTTTTTTTTGCGAGGCCGTCGCTCGTCGCTAAACTTCTTCTTCGTACGCGCTTTCGTGGATCAACGAGATGACCGCTTCCGGGTTGATGACGTTGAAGGTGAAGGACTCGGCAAAAAAGAATTTTACCTTGGCTCCCTCGCGTCCGTCGTAACCCAAAGAGAGATCCTGCCCGACGATGAACTCGAAGTCCCCGCCTCTGCGGGAGAGCAGGTAGGACGTCCCCTCGATGGTGGATCGGACGATGTCCCCGCCCGTGATGTTCTTTACTTTTTCGGAAAGCGGGTAATGCCCGCTTCTCATGTAAATCGCGTCCCACAACGACGGAGAGGCCGCCAAGGCGTAGGGTCCTTGGACGGAGACGTCTCGAAATCGGTCGAGGGCCTTCGTCAGGGTTTTCAAAAGACGTCTCTCGAAGGAATGCTCATCCGCATCCACATCCACGTCGAACTCGAACTCCACGGAGTCGTCGGAGCCCGCTTGAGACAAGCCCGTGATGCCGGCTGGTTTGAATCCGGCATAGACGATCTGTTCCTCGAACTTCGCCATAGCGCGAGCGGCTTCCTCGAGGGGTTTCAAGTCCGGGTTCCGGCTTCCCCGGGCGATGTCGTCCAGCTCCCATATATCGACCAAGAAAGACCGGCGCGATTCCACCAAGGGCAATACGGTATGAACGCCGTACTTCACCGGTTCGGACTGTTGCGGATCCAGATACAG
This sequence comes from Synergistaceae bacterium, assembly GCA_031274425.1. Classification (GTDB taxonomy): domain Bacteria; phylum Synergistota; class Synergistia; order Synergistales; family Aminobacteriaceae; genus JAISLU01. Next base: position 21,779 of record JAISQE010000064.1, read on the forward strand.
CCTGCCCAGGGGATGCGCCGCGTAGTCCCAGCCCTTGGGGCCCACGAAATCCACTATCTTTCTCGCGGATAATGCCGATTGGAAGACCCGCCTTGCTTGTTCGTCCAGTTCTTCCCAGGCTTTTGGCAATATCATCGACGTCGAACGCCTTAAAATACTCACGTCAATCAACCTCCTTCTTGAAATCAATGTCCACTGTTCAAGCCAAAACCACGGCCAAAACCGCGGGGCTCTCACACCCCGCGGGGGACTCGTCCCCTGACCCCGTTAATTTTTACTTCAATTCACTATATCGTATCGCGCGAATCGAGAGATCGCCCTCCGAGCCGCCGGCTTTTCCGCCCTCGCCCGACTCCACCTCCGTCAGGGGAGCGGAGGTGAAAAGATACGTCCTCAGCCTCTCGTCCCAGCCCTCCATGTTGCGGCGCAGCCACTCGATCAGCATACAAGCGTGCTCGATTTCCTCGTCTCTATTGTGACCCACAATGTCCTTCAGCTCGGAGTCCGTCGCCGTGACGGCGCGCTGCTGGTAATAGCTCACGGCTTCCAGTTCCTCTTGAAGGCTTTTGAGTGCCCTCGCGTAATCGGCGGTTTTCGATTCCAACTTTTCCTCGATATATTGCATTAAGAAACTCCTCCTCTCGGATTTCTTTCGAACTCGGGTTCGATTTTTCGTATCGGCGATTCGCAACGCTCTGATTTTATGTTGAAGTGGATAAAAAGGCCAGAGAATAAGTCAGGAAATTGCATAAATAGTAAACGTTCAAACTCGCGGGGGCGGAGCCCGCTCCAAACGGCTCGACTCCGTTGTCGGTTCGCCGCTTGCCCCCTGAGCTTGAACGTTTTAGGAGGCTGCCCGAAACGAGCAGCCTCCTACGAGCTTTCCAAGTTTTTTTATTTGAACTTTAAAGCCTTTGTGGCCTTGGCCGCGGCGTTCAGCGTGAACCGGGAAAGAACCTCCGCCAGCGTCTGGGCATGTTCGCTCATGGCCTGAGATTGTTCGGCGACGCCCTGAGCGGCTTGCGCCGTTTCGTCGGTGGCGCGGCGAATGTTGGAAATGGTCTCCACCATCTCCATCGTCGATCTGGTGGCGCTGTCGATCGCCGTGGCCACCTCTTTGCTGGACGCCGCTTGTTCTTCCGCGACGGCGGCGATATTTTGTATGGAGTCGTTGGCCTTGTTCATTTCCTTCAGCGCCCCGTTGAGCTCCGTTTGCGCCTGCTCCGCCTGGCTGAGGGTCTCCACCAACATGCGCCCCGCTTCGGTTGTCGCCTTGATGCTTTCCTGAGCGCTGCTTTGAAGCTCCACGATAATGCCGTTGACGTTCTGAGCCGCCCGGGCGGACTCCTCCGCCAGCTTCCGAACCTCTTCGGCGACGACGGCGAATCCTCGACCCACCTCGCCGGCCCGCGCCGCCTCGATAGCCGCGTTGAGGGCCAACAAGTTGGTCTGATCCGCGATTCCGGTAATGACCGAAACGAAACTGCTGACGTTTTCGACGGACGCGACCAGTTGCCTTGTTTTGTTTTCGCTTTCCTTGGCGTTGGCGTCCACGTTGTGCATGCCGATAATGACGCTGTTTACAGTGCTGATGGCCTTGTTGGAGGCGTCCGTGGTCTGGGAGATGAAAGCGGCGCTGTCCGTCGCCGACTGGGCCACGGTGTCCGCGCCGGCGCTCATTTCCTCCACGCCCGCGTTGCACTCCTCCAGCGCCGCCCCGTTGCTTTCGCTCAAGGACGAAACCTGGTCGATAGAGGCCTTGACTTCTTCCATCGAGGCGTTGGTTTCCTCGGAAATGGAGGAAAGGTTGTTGGCGCTGTTCGAAAGGTTGTCCGCGACGTTCACGACCTGCTGCAGCGTATCCTCTTGGGCCTTAATCATATCGGCCAGGGCGTCCACCAGCACGCCCAATTCATCCCTGCCCTCGTAGTGGAAGTCCTTTTTGCTGATGGTCAAGTCGCCGCCCCCGGCGCGTTTCGCCAAAGTGACGATCGTGGAGAGCGGCTTCGTGATGCTGCGGGAGAGCAGAACCGCGACCACCATGCCCAACAGAATGGCCAAACCGGCCGCCGTGAACAAAATCACGATGGACGCGGCCAGGCTCTCCAGGGTATCCTTCGCGAAAACGCCCACCCGGCTCTGAGCCAGCGCTGAAGCGGCCGAAGACTCTTTGTTGAGCGCCGCCATAAGGGGTGCTTGATCCGTATAGGTTTTTTGCAGCGCCGTAAAGTCCTCGACGAACGCCGCCACGCCTTTTCGATAGGCGGGGAGCTTGTCCAGTATCTGAGAGGCTTGACTCTGGAAAGTGGGCTGGGTGAAAGCGTCGCGCAGCGCTCGGAGGCTGTTTTCCGACGTGGAGATGATTTTCTCGGCCGTCGCGTTCATATCCGAAACGTCGCGCTTGGCAATACTGCTCAAAAGCATGAAGCGAAGGCTCAAAAGATCGGTGGTGAGGTTCTGCGCCTGATCGAGACGCTCCATGTGACTCTCCGTCAAGTTGCCGCCTCGAGCGATTTCCTTCGCGTAGGCGAAAAGATCGTTCACCAGTTTACTGCTCAACGTGGCTATCTCCGCGCCTTCGGCCGCCACGCTCTTGAACGCCGCATTTTTCTTCCGGGTGGCCTCCTCCGTCGCGTTCAGCATCTGGTTATAACTCTTGAAAACGGGAACGACAGTGTCCACCCCGTACTTCGCCGATTGCAAATTCGGATAGGCGTTGGAGAGGGCAACAATCGAGTCCAGCGTCTTCTGAAACAGATCCCTTGCCTCGCGGACCTTCGGGAGGACCGATTCGTCATCCAAGAGCTTCAACTCGTCGACCGCCAGGAAAAGCTCGTAAGCCTGCCGTTCCCCCTCGCCGGAAAGAGCCATGGAGGGAACGACCGCGCTCTCCATGTAATGACTGTCGACCTGCAGCGCCGCCAAATCGCGCCACGTCACCAACGTCGCCACGGCGAAAACCACCAAAAGCAAGCCAAACCCCAGCAATAATTTGGTACTGATCTTCATGTTTCTCCACATATACGCCATCCTCCTTCAGAAAATCCGTACGTAATAAGATACTCTAAAATCTGGAACACAAACGATTTTAAGTTCGAGTTCAATCGACTTTTCGCCCGACTTTTTGCCGCAAATCGCTCCCCATACTTTTAGATGGCAGAATGGCAACCGCAACATTTGTTAGTTTACTACAATTCTGGCGACATGGAGGGGAACACGAAAGGAAAGAGGCCACATTGAACTTTAAAATTTCTTTTTGACCGTAGGCCCAACGGAGAGAACCTCAGCTTCTCTCCGTATTTTTTCGTAAAGCGTTGGAAATGTAACGACGACTTAAATCAGTAATATTGCTTAGAGCTTCATGGCCGACCCGGAGATGCTGTATGATGCTCGCGGACCTTTCCAGTTGAAAAGTTAAAAATTAAACCCGGCGAACCCGCGTGGGGCCGGAGATCGAAAGGCGAGGACGCGATGATAGAGGATGCGATGACGGACGAAAAACGCGGCGGGACATGCGGCATAACCGTAATGCCGGAGGGAAAGGTTATTTTCTACTCTCCGGGGGAAGATCTTTTGAGCCTTTTATCGAAGGAGGGGGTTTTCGTGGACGGCGCTTGCGGCGGAGCGGGAACCTGCGGCAAATGCAAGGTCGCGATTCTCTCCGGAGACCTGCCGCCCCCGAGCGGCAACGAACGCGATCTGTTGAGCGAGGAAGAACGCCTGGGGCGCTGCCGCTTGGCGTGCCGGATCGTCCCCGCGGGGGATATCGTCGTCGAGGTTCCCGCCCCTCAAAGGGAGTTCGCGATCCCGGCATCCGAAACCCCGCCCGATTCGCGTCTGAAACCCGGGCTTTACGGACTCGCGGTCGACATCGGCACGACGACGGTGGAGGCGGCGCTGACGGACATGAGGACGGGCAGGGAGGTCGCCGTCCGGTCCGCGATCAACCCCCAGACGCGATTCGGCATGGACGTGCTGTCTCGAATCTCCTACGTCATGGCGCGTCCCGATGGGGTAGACACCCTGCAAAGGGCGATCGTGGAGTTGCTCGACTCGATGGCGGGGGAACTGTGCCCGGAGCCGTCCTCCATCGCCGCTGTGGCCGTAGCGGCCAACTGCGCCATGCTGCATCTTCTTTTGGGGGTGAGCCCCGCGCCGCTGGGAGCCTTTCCGTTTAGGCCCGCCTTTGTGGAGGGCCGGGACCTTCCGGCCGCGGAGATCGGCCTGAAAAACGTCGGAAAAGGAGCCCGATTGTATTGCCTGCCCTCCGTGTCGGCCTTTATCGGCGCGGACATCGTCGCCGGCCTTTACGCCTCCGGGCTGACCCGGCAAAAGGGCAACGTGCTTTTTATCGACATCGGCACCAACGGGGAGATGGCCCTGTTTCGCGAGGGGCCCATCCGAGAGGGTCCCCAGGGATCCCTCCAGGAGGCCTCTCTCGTATCCTGTTCCTGCGCGGCCGGGCCGGCTCTGGAGGGCATGAACATCCGCTGCGGAATGCGCGCGGCGGTCGGCGCCGTCGAGGACGTCTTCATCGACGCGGACGGCTCCGTTCGACTGAAAATCATTGGGGCCGGGGCCTCCGAAACCGGGACCCCGGTCGGCATTTGCGGCAGCGGAATCCTCGCGGCAGTGAGGGAGTTTCTCCGCGTGGGGCTCGTTCGCCCGGACGGCGCTCTGGCGACGGCGGAGGAGCTGCCTTTGGGACGAAGATCCCTCGCCGCTCTGTGCCGCGAGGAAAACGGCAATCTCGCCGTTCGTTTGAGCGAGAAGGTGATCGTGACTCAAAAGGACATCCGTCAGGTGCAGTTGGCGAAAGGGGCGTTGCTCTCGGGCGTTTGCGCTCTTTTGGATTGGTGGGGGCTCCAGGCTCGGGACCTCGACAAGGTTTTCGTGGCCGGGCAGTTCGGGGCGCACCTTCCCGCCGAGAGCCTGACCGGGTGCGGCATCCTCCCCGCCGAGCTTCAGGGGAAAATCGAATACCTGGGCAACTCGTCCCGGATCGGAGCGCGGAAGGCCCTGACCTCTTCCTCCGTTCGGGAGGAGATGGAAGCGTTGGCCCGCTCCGTCGCGTGCCTGGAGCTTGGCGCGACGCCGGGGTATGAGGAACTCTTCATGCGATGCCTGGAGTTTCCGCCGGGAAACCGGGAAGATCCGTCCGCGGATCGCCCATAAAGAGCCCCGGGAAGCGGACTTCCCGGGGCTCTTTCAGTTCTCGCGCTATTGGGCTCGCGCCTAGTACATGCCGTCCATTCCACCCATGCCGCCCATACCGCCGGGCATAGCGGCCTCTTTCTTCTCGGGCTTGTCGGCGACGATGCCCTCGGTGGTCAGCACCATCGCCGCGATGGAGCCGGCGTTCTGGAGCGCGGAGCGGGTGACCTTCACCGGGTCGATGATGCCGGCCTTGACCATGTCGATGTACTCGCCCGTGGCGGCGTTCAGGCCCTCTCCGGCTTTCAGCGTCTTGACCTTCTCGACGACCACGTCGCCCTGGTAGCCGGCGTTTTCGGCGATGAGGAAAAGAGGCGCCTTCAGAGCGGTCAGGACGATCTGCGCGCCGGTCTTGATGTCGCCGTCCAGCTTGGCGACGAAGCTCTCGAGCGCGGTGGCGCAGTTGATGGCGGCGACACCGCCTCCGGCCACGATGCCCTCCTCCACGGCCGCCCGGGTCGCGTTCAGCGCGTCCTCGATGCGGTGCTTCAACTCCTTCTGCTCGGTCTCCGTCGCGGAGCCGACCTGGATCACGGCCACGCCGCCCACCAACTTCGCGAGGCGCTCCTGAAGTTTTTCCTTGTCGTAGTCGGAAGTGGAGTCCTCGATTTCCTTCTTGATCTGGGAGGCGCGCTTGCGGATTTCCTCCGGGTTGCCCGCGCCCTGGGTGATGGTGGTGTCCTCTTTGGTGATGCGGATCTTCTTGGCCTTGCCCAGCATGGAAAGCTCGGTGTTCTCGAATTTAAGGCCGACTTCCTCGCTGATGACCTGACCGCCGGTGACGATGGCGATGTCGGCCAGCATGGCCTTGCGGCGATCCCCGAAGCCCGGGGCCTTGACGGCCGCGACCTGCATGACGCCCCGCAGCTTGTTGACGACCAGCGTCGCCAGGGCCTCGCCCTCCACGTCCTCGGCGATGATCACCAGGGGTTTGCCGGTCTGCACCACTTTTTCGAGCACGGGAAGCAGGTCTTTGATGTTGCCGATCTTGCCGTCGTGAATGAGGATGTAGGCGTCGTCGAAGCTGGTCTCCATGCGTTCGCCGTCCGTGACCATGTAGGGGCTGATGTAGCCCTTGTCGAACTGAAGGCCCTCCACCATCTCCAGGGTGGTTCCCACGGTCTGGCTGTCCTCGACGGTGATGACGCCCTCCTCGCCCACCTTGGCCATGGCCTCGGAGATCAAGGCCCCCACGGCGTTGTCGTTGGCGGAAATGGAGGCGACCTGAGCGATCTTTTCCTTTTCCTTCACGGGGATCGATTTCTTCTTGAGTTCCTCCACGACGAAATCGATGGCCTTCTCGATGCCCGCGCGCATCTGCATTCCGTTGGCCCCCGCGGCGACGTTCTTCATGCCCTCCCGAATGATGGCGCGGGAGAAAATGGTGGCGGTGGTGGTGCCGTCGCCGGCGATGTCGTTGGTCTTGGAGGCGACTTCCTTCAAAAGCTGGGCTCCCGCGTTCTCGAACGGGTCCTCCAGCTCGATCTCCTTGGCGATGGTGACTCCGTCATTGGTGATGGTGGGAGAACCGAACTTCTTTTCGAGCACCACGTTGCGCCCCTTGGGGCCAAGCGTCACTCCAACCGTGTCCGCAACCTTGTCGATGCCGCGAAGCATCGCGCGGCGGGCGTCCTCACCGAAAGAAAGAATTTTAGCCATAGTATGTGTGCCTCCTCTTGACTACTTCTCGATAATGGCGAGCACGTCGCGCTCGCTGAAGATGACGTACTCGTCGCCGTCAATCTTGACCTCGGTGCCCGCATATTTGCTGAAGATGATGCGGTCGCCGACCTTGACCTCGACGGGCAGTTTCTGGCCGTTGTCCAGCACCTTGCCCGAGCCGATGGCCATAACCTCGCCCTCGGTCGGCTTCTCCTTCGCCGTATCCGGCAGAACGATGCCGCCTTTCGTCTTTTCCTCGCGGGTGAGAACCTTCACTACAATCCTGTCTCCAAGTGGCTTGAGATTCATAAACAATCCCTCCTGAGATTTTTAATGTTAGCAGTCCTTACGAAAGAGTGCTAATCATTTTTCACGTGGAAATAATAGCCCCTCATTCGAAGGAGTTCAATACGAGAAATTACGTATCGGTAAAAATTTTCGGCGGCGAAGGAGGGTTCGCCGCCGGGGATATTTCGCTCGATTGCTGGGTTGCTGGATTAAACCTCGCCGTTACTCGGCGTCTTCCTCCCGAAACTCTTCGATGGCTTTTTGGGCGTCGGAGGCGTTTTTCAGCGCGGCGTATTCGTAGGCGTTGCGGCCCGTGTTGTCGGCGCGCTCGTGGCTGGCCCCCGCGGACAGAAGGAAGCGCGTCGAGTCCGCGTTGTTGTAGGACGCGGCGACCATCAGAGGCGTCGTGCCCCCGTTGTCGGGAACGTCGGGGTTTCCTTCCCCCAGCAGAAGGCGGAGAACCTCCAGCCCGGAGGCGCTGCGCGCCGCGAAGTGCAGCGGGGTCCACCCCACCGCGTCGACGGCGTCCGCCTTCGCCCCGGCGTCGAGAAGCCGCCGGGTCGTCTCCAGTTTCCCGCGCAGGGCGGCGTGCATCAAGGGCGTCGAATACCCCGCGTCCACGCTGTCCACGTCGCTCCCCGACGCGATGAGAAGGTCGATGACCGCCAGGTTGCCGTCATTTTCCTCCCGCGTCTGAACGGCATGGGCCAGCGGGGTCAGCCCGTCCAGATCTTTGACGTTCAAGTCGGCGCTCAGCGCCACGAGTTTTTCCACGGCCGGGACGTTGCCCACCGTGGCCGCGACCGTGAGGGCCGTCATGCCCTGGGTGTTTTTTCGATTCAGGTTCGCCCCGGCGGCCGCGAGGGCGTCGAGCATCTTCGCGTCCCGCACCCTCTGGGCGGCCAGCATCAAGGGGGACAACCCGTCCCAGGTCGACTGGTCGGGGTCTGCGCCGCCCTCCAGCAGCGTCTTCGCGGCGTCGATATCCAGGTTCGCCACGGCGCTCATCAACGCGGAAATGGTGTCGTAGGTTTGGTGATTGGGGTTCGCCCCCTGTCTCAGAAGGGCTCGAAGGTCCTCGGAGCCGACCCTGGACTCTATCGCGATCATCAGGGCGGAAGTCCCCTGGCGCGTGCTCTCGTCCATGTCGACGCCCGCGTTTTTCAGCAGCGCGTAGATCTCCTCGGGCGCTCCTTTGGAGGCCGCGTGCGTCAGGGCCGTCCACGAATTGCGATCGCGAAGATCGGTTCGGGCCCCCGCTTTCAAAAGAGCCTCCGCCGCGCCCGCGTTCTTTTGTTTGCAGGCCTCCATCAAGGGAGTCGTCAGAGAGGAGTCCACGGCGTTCGGGTTGGCTCCCGCCTCGACCAAGGCCGTCAGGATCTCCGGGGCCGCGTCTTGACGCGACGCGAGGAGGAGAATCGCGCTCCTGTTCTGGTCGTCCTCGGCGTTGACATCAGCCTTCCCGTCGATCAGCGCGCGGACCGAACCGAGATCGGCCCCGGCCGCCACCGCGCTCATCAAGGGGGTGTATCGATTTTTTCCCCGGACGTTGGCGTCCGCCCCGGCCTCGACGAGAAGCCGCAAAACCGCGGCGTCGGGCTTCTCGGAAGCCACCAGAAGGGGCGTGACGCCCTCGTTGTTGGGTTCGTCCGCTTTAGCGCCGGCATCCAGCAGAAGCCGGACGATCTCCGAGTGGGCGCGCGTGGCCGCCACCCACAAGGGGGTCCTGCCGTTTCTGTCTCGGGCGTTCGGCTGCGCCCCATGCCTCAGAAGGGACGCCACGACCTCCGAGGACTCGCTGGAGGCCGAGGCCAGGTAAAGAGGAGTCCGCCCCTGCCTGTCGGCGGAGTTCAGCGAAGCCCCGGCCCCCAGCAGGGCCTCCGTTATTTTGACGTTGGGGTTGTAGGCCGCCGCCAGCATCAGCGGGGTCAGTCGTTCGAGCCCCTCCGCGGAAAGCGATGCCCCGCGCTTCACGAGAAGCTCGATCATGGCGGGGTCGGAAGAGTATTCGGCCACCACGTGGAGGGGGCGGTTTCCGCTCGGGAACACCGCGTCCGCCGAGGACTCCTTGAGGGCGAGCTTCAACTCGGACACGGTCCCGGACTTGCAGACGCGCTCCAGCTCCGCCGTATCCGCCGCTGCCGCGACGCCGGTCCATAGGGAAACGAAAAACAAAAAGGAAAGCGTCGCGACGACCCTTCTCCTAATAAAAAGCCTAAAAAGCCCAAAAAAGATGTACGACATGATTTTTGTCCCAACCTCCCGTATCTTTATGTTTCCGGAATACTGTAAAATATTGTAGCGTCGGGACCATCTTAACATCGAATGTCCGAGTTTTTGCACGGCGGGTTGGGGGAAAAGCCCGAAGCCGGGGCTTTGGGGAATAATTTTTGGAAAATATTTTTTGAAGAATATTTTTTGAGGGAGGCATGTCTCATGACAGTTCGTCTTAAAATTATTATGGAGCGAAGCGTCGCTCGGCTCGGGTGCTGCGGGTGCGTTTCTTACGGCCCGATGGAAAAAGCATCGTTTCCCGAGCAGCAGGCTCACATTCAAAGCGTCGGCAAAATTCTCCGGTCTCTTCGGGAGCGTTACGGGGAGCGAGTGGACGTGTCCGTCGTGGACCCCAGAAACATGATCGCGTTTTGGGACAACATCCGCTACGGCATACGCCCATCGACGCCCGCGTGGATCCTGGGGCGCAAAAAAATTTTCGAGGGCGTCCCCGACCTGGAAAAACTGCAAAGCGCTCTCGACGCCGAGCTGGAGCGCGACTCTTTCTCCCCCGCGGGCGGCGTGCAAGCGCACTCCGGTTGAGACAGGCCGAAAAACCGAAAACGGAGCGCTCTATTGTGCGAGGGTGAAGTTTGAAACAATTCGAGTTCAAACCCAGGAAAGCCGGGCTCTGTTTCCTGGGTTTGAATGGGTACGTTTGTACTTACGCGAGGGGCGTACCGGGCTCAGGGGAGGGAGCGGGCGCCGGTTTTTTGCGCCCCAAACGAAGGCGGATCGCCCAGTAGATTTTGTAGGCGGCGGGGATGGCCAGAAGGGCCAGGAAACCGCCCGCAATCAGACCTCCGATGGCGACTACGGCGATGGGAGAACGCATCGCCGAGGCTCCGCCGGTGGACAGAGCCAGGGGGAGCAGCGACACGACCGAGGTCGCGACGGCCATGACCAAGGCCTTGAAGCGCGTCTCGGAGGCCTGTTCGATCGCCTGATAGGGGTGGACGTTTTCCTCTAGGCGCAGGGCCTCCGCGTAGTCGACGACGACGATGGCGTTGTTGACGACCATGCCGATCAACATGATCACGCCGATCAGCGCGAATACGGAGATGGACGTACCCGAAACCAGCATCGCGGGCACCACCCCGATCAGGGCCATGGGGACCGTCAGCAGAATGATGAAGGCGTAGGCCCACGATTCCATGATGGCCGCCACGACGATGTAGGTGATCACAATGGAGATGACGATGGCGCGGAAAAGCTCCGCGAATTCCTCCGCCATGCTCTCCTCCTCGCCGCCGAAGCTGAAAGAGTACCCATCCGGTAGGGTGAACGTCGAGAGGAGCTGTCGCATCTTCTCGTTGCCCTCGCCCGCCGTGATGTAGCGCACGTTGCCCGTGATGACCACCGCGCGCTCGCGGTCGACGCGGCGAATCTCCGTGGGGGCGTCCCTCCAGACCACGTCCGCCATTTCTTTCAGAGGCACCAGGCCGTAGGCGGTCATGATCGGCAGTTCCGGAACGGTGTAGATGTCGCCCGCCTTCCGGCGATCCAGCCGGGCCTTGATGTCGTACTCGAACCCCTCGCGGCGGAACTTCCCGGCGTCGTTGCCGATGAGGTAACCCTGCACGATGCTCGCGAGGTCCGAAAGGTTCAGCCCCAAAGGTGCGAGGCGCCAGCGAATGGGGGCGATCTGAAGTTCGGGCTTGCCCATCTCCGTCTCGATGGTCAGGTCTCGAACGCCGGGAATCGCGCGGCCCCTGGCTCGCACCTCCTCCGCGATGGAGTAGAGGACGTTCATGTCCTCCCCCTTGATCCGTATCTCGATGGGGTTGCCGAATCCGGCGCGAGTGTCGT
>JAISQE010000082.1 GCA_031274425.1 Synergistaceae bacterium
AACCAGCGCCATCCTCAACGACGAGTTTTTCATCAGCGCGGTGCCAGGCAGTCCGGAGGATCTGATCTACGATACTCCCGGCTACACCAGGACCGCCCAGTACGCCACGGGGGCCGAGGGCAACCGGACCGCGCAGCCCAACCCCAACTCCGGCCTTTCGAACAACGGAGTGATCATGAGGCGCGTGCGCAACGCCGAGGGGCTGATGACCGGCACGATCGTGGGCACCGTGCGCGACTTCTTCCACCCCAAAACCACCGCGCTGGCCTACAACGAGGGGACGGCCGACGGAACCGGCGACACGCGCGGCTACTTCCCCGTCACGGGCTCCTGCCAGGGCAACTGGATCATCTACTTCACCACCGGCAACGAGACCAAACCCGGCTGGAGCGTCAACGATAATGGCTCCATGATGCAAAACCTGCAGAAGATCTACCTGGAGTCCCAGACAATGAGGGGCCGCAACTGGAACGGGTCGAAATGGGAGCTGATGGACGAGTTCGTTATGGACCATCCGATCCGCACGGTCGTCGTCGGCCTGATCACGACGGAGGGCATGGAGAACGACGGCGACCCCTACGTCGCCGACAAATCGTCCGACTCCCCGGTGAAGCGCCTCCGCAAGGCCATGAGGCGCATGGCCCACGCGGGCCAGCCCAAGGAGGACGGAACGCCGGACCTGGCTGTGGAGCCCATCTTCGCGGATAACGTGTCCGATCTGGTCGAGAAATTGCAGTCCGTTCTCGCGGCCATCCGAACCGAGCGTCTGGCGGGCGGCGCGCCTCGCCTTCTGCTGGAAAACGACAAAGAGAAAGACGGCGACCTGGCGCTGTTTTCCTCGTCCTACACCCTGGACAGCCTGAGGCAGTGGGCAAGCTCCCTCGCACGCTACACCCTCCCCAAGGGGCAGATCAACTCGGTGCTGAAGTGGGACGCGGGGAAAAAAATGGAGACCGACACGGCGCGGCGGAACAAGCTCTACACGGACGAGGCCGTCATTGACGTCAACGGCGGCGCAAACGCGGTCCTCCTGGACGCGATCGACGACAACGCCTTCGGCTCCCTGGCCGGCATCCCGACAAACTACGCCTCGAAGTTCAGGGACTGGCTCATAGAATACGCCGACGCAAACGGGGTCCCCAATGAAAATGGGATTCTGGGCAACATGGAGCATTCCGTCTACTTGACCGTGGGTTCGCCGGATTTAGACGGAATCGACAAAAACAGGCCCAGCCGCATCTACATCCAAACCAACCGAGGGGTCTTGCACTCCCTGGACTACGAGACCGGCTCGGAGCAGTGGGCCTTCATCCCCCCCAATATTTTCCAGAATCGCCTGAAGTACCAGAAGTTTGAAAACAACGTCTGGATGGGCGGCGACGGGGTGAACACCCGAGCGTCCCAGCCGCTGATGCTGCTGGATGGACTCCTGGCCTACCACGACATCACGCTCGGCGCTACGCCCGCGACCTACATGACGGGGGCGCTGGGGTGGGCCGGCAATGGCTTTTACATGATGGACGTCACGGACCCGGACAGCGCGAAACCCCAATTTGTATGGGCCATCGACAACGACCGCTACGAAACGCCGAAAGACGGCTCCGCCCACCGCTGGGGCAACACGCTTGGCAACTACGAAAGCTTTTACAAAGGCTACGAGGACCTGGGCCTGACGATCGTCGCGCCCGAGCTGAAGGGAGTGAGAAAGAAGCTGGCCGACGACAGCTATGACCAGTTCCGCTACGTGGGCATCATCCCCGGCGGGTTGGGGTACAACCTGAACGACTCCCAGGGCAGGGCGTTTTATATTTTCGAGCCCGGCGACGGATCGATCATCAAAAAAATCACGACGACGAACGGCTACGCCGGCCCCGCCGGCTCGACCCTGGGGATGGGGATCACGCCGGTTCACTTCCTCTACAACGACAAAAAGACGAAACTCCACGCGAAGGAGTTTTTCACGGGCGACAGCGAGGGCAACGTCCTGCACTGCGACCTGACCGTCCCCGTCGAGGACTGGAAGCTCAAGAGCATTTTCCGTCTGCGCTCCGACGCGGACGAGCCCATAGCCCTTTCCGTCGGCTACTTGGTCCTCGACAATGGGAAAAGCGGCAATGGGAGAAGCCAGTGGCTCTTTGGCGGCACAGCCGACGTCATGGCGCCGGGGCAGGTCATGATCACCATGCCGACGGGCGAGAAGGTCAACCAGCAGAGGGGGATCCGTAACGACGAGCAGTACATCTTCGGGTTGCACCTGAAGAACCCGAAGGCGCAGGTGAAGACGGATCTGTCCTACCCGTCGGGGAACACCTCGACCCCCATGACCGTGAACGACTTGACGCCGCTCAAGTACCTGAAGACCACCCCGGAGATCACGCCGGTCTGGCTCGGGGAGGTCGGGCTAGTGTCCCAGGACGAGCCGGGCCCGGACGGCTGGAAATTGCGTCTGCGCCCGAAGATCGACGATCTGTATCAGCCAACGGAGGCGGAGTACGTCACGGCCGAGCCCTTCTACCAGGACGGCGTCCTATACGTCGCCACCTTCATCCCGTTCACCGAGCTGCCCACCGATCAGGAGCGGTGCCGGGACATCGGCTACGGCAAATGGTACGCGCTGGACCCGGATACGGGGGAGTCGATGTGGGCTGGGGGCCAAGCCTACGTCTTCAAAAACATCAAGATCGTGGGCATATCCGCGGCTCGGGGCAACCTCTTCATAGGCGTGAAGACGCTGAAGGCGGGAGCGCTGGAGGAGTTCGCGCAGTACGAGGAGACGAAAAACTACGTAACCCACGCGGATAGCTCGATCATAGAGACCAACAGGGCGTACTGGAGTTCGACGTCGTTGTCCCTGCCCATAGAGCCGGAGATTCCGCATTTGCAGTATTGGAGGGAGACTTTCTGATGGAGAAAATATTTTCGCTTTTGCTGTTGCTCGCGCTGCTGTTCTCGCCTCTGCCCGCGTCCGCCGGCGAAGCGCTGGTGGACGAGTTGCCGGATAGGTTGGCGGATATTGAGCCGGAGGTATTCACGCTCGCCTCCATCCTGTTCGACTTGGAGACGCGAGAGGACGGCGTCTCTCTTCTGACCGTGAAACTGCCGGAGGGAGAGACCGCCCTCCTGGAGGCGGCGGGGCACTGCCGTTTTCTCGACGACAGCCAGCAGGCCCTTTCCCCCTCCGACTTCGCCAAGCGTTACAAGGGGAAGGAGGTCACGATCGACTTCATGGAGCGCGGGCCGGGCCTCTACATCGTCGAGGAATGCCGTTCGGGAGCTAAAACGCCGAATAGCCGCTAGGGGGGCTGGGAGAGTCAATGAACGCGATCAACGCCCGCGTGCGGCGAACGATCCCTGCCCCGCTTTAAGTCAAGTTCTGTTTAAAGACTCCGCTCCTTGTTTTTCAGGGAGCGGAGTCGACGTTTACTTTAAACTGGTTGCCGTCCCTATCGTCTTCGAACGCAATATGGGGATAAGCCGCAAGAAAGATACCTTTGAGCGTCTCCGAAAATGCCGCAAATGGGAAAGCGCAAGCGCACGCCCTCACTTGCCCGTGATCGTGACCGATTTCATCACCACGTCCACGACGGGCGCGTCGGAAGCGCCGGTCTTCGTCTTGCCGATCGCCTCCACCACGCTCATGCCCTCGACGACGGCCCCGAAGATCGCGTGCTTGTCGTCCAGCCACGGGGTGGGGACCAGCGTGACGAAAAACTGGGAACCCCCGGTGTTGGGACCCGCGTTGGCCATGGACAGGATGCCGGGTTTGTCGTGCTTCAAGCCCGGCCCGAACTCGTCGGGAATCGAGTAGCCGGGGCCGCCCGTTCCCGTTCCTGTGGGATCGCCGCCTTGAATCATGAATCCGTCGATCACCCGATGAAAAATCACGCCGTTATAAAACCCTTTCTCCGCCAGATCGATGAAATTTTGAGCCGTTTTCGGCGCAAGGTCGGAGAAAAGCTCCACTTTGAAGGTCCCCATAGACGTTTCGAACGTCGCCGTTGGACGCGAAGCCGCATAGGCCCCCATCGCCGACGCCCCTACAAAAACCGCCGCAAACAACCCGATCGCTATCCTGAACATAAACAAATCCTCCTTATGATATAAGTAAGTTGAAGCTTGCAATTCAGGGATTAATGATACCATAGGGGCTGTTCCGCGATTCGGATAGAAGATCGAAGACGCGATCAGGGGGAGGATGGCACTGTGGGGGATTTATCTGGAGGCGTTTCTTTGTTGGAGTTGTTGTCCGTTCCCGGCCGGGGCGAGGCGGCGACGAGAAAAGCCATTGAGGAAGGGGCCGACGTCAACAAAACGTCCGCTCACGGATTCACGCCTCTTATGCTGGCCGCGATTCTCAATGACGATCCGGACATCGTCCGAGCACTTCTCCGGAATGGGGCCGACGTCAACGCCGAAACCCACGACGGCATGACCGCTTTGATGTGGTCGCTCCTGACCGAGACATACGACCATACCGCGCAGAACCTTCCCCAGTCCCTCGAAAGGGAGGAAAACCGCCGAAATGTGGCGATGGAACTCATTCGTCATGGAGCGGACGTCAATGCGGTCTGCTATTCTCCTCATTGGACAAAGTGGACGCCGCTTCTCTTCGCTACGCTGGACCCGGACCGAAACGCTTCCCTGGTTTCCGCGTTGTTGTCCGCCGGGGTCAGCGTCAATGTCCGCACGACGGAGGGGATTACCCCCTTGATGCAGGCCGTCGCTTACGGCCGTTCGTCCGACGTCGTTCATGAATTGATCTACTCCGGCGCTGACGTGAACGCGGAGAGCGAACAGAAGGGACGCAAGGGCTGGACGCCTCTTTTTTACGCTCTCGCCAGCCCGTACAGAAATTTAGCGGTCATCAGAGAACTGGTGCTGGGCAGGGCGGAGGTCAACGTGGTCGCGCCGAATGGAAGCACGCCGCTGTTGTTGGCCGTGAGCCTCGAAGAAGACCCCGCTTTCGTGCGGCTGCTCCTGGACGCGGGCGCCGACGCCTCGATTCGGGACAAAGACGGCAACTCTCCTCTGGATTGCGCCAGGGCCAAAAATTCCAAGAGAATCGTCCACCTGTTGTCGAAAATCGGAGGCGCTCATAAAAACTACGCCGTGAAAATGCCCCTGGCCTATTGACACCGACGTCGAAACGTCACAATATTGCCCATGTCGTAAGTACGAGGATCAATGGGAGGGGTTTGGGGTGAAACTTTGTTACGTCAACGGGAAATTTGTTCCTCCCGAGGAGGCGCTGCTCCCGATTTCGGATCTCATCATCCAGCGAGGCATCGGTATCTTCGAGACAATCAGCACCTATCAAAAGAAGGCACTGATGTTGACGCCTCACCTGGAGCGCCTTCTGACGGGGGCGAAAAACTCTTACATCCATCCGCCCCTGGGCATTTCGGAGATGCGCGACATCATCCGAGAGGGCATCGAGAAGCTGGACGAAGAACTTCTGATCAAGGTCTACCTCTCGGGAGGGGATATTTTCGACCGGGTAGACGGCTTCACCGAACCGCGTTTTTTTGTCACCTACGATTCTCTGGATCTTCCTCCCATCGAATATTACGAGAACGGCATCCGCCTGGAGCCCGTCGACGACTGGCGCGACGACCCAGCGACCAAGAGCGTCGACTACCGCAAGGCATACACTTTGTCGCCCCACGACGAACATACGGAAATCCTCTACTGCCCCAACGGAGAGATCACCGAGAGCGCGCACAGCTCGTTCTTTCTCTGCGTGAACGGCATGTTGATCACGGCCCCCTTGTCGCGCGTTCTGAAGGGGACCACGCGCCAAGCCGTTCTCGACGTGGCGCGGGGCGTCGGCATGAATGTGGAGGAGCGCTGCCCTCTCCTGGCGGAGTTGCCCCAGGCGACGGAGGCCTTCATCACGGGCAGCGTCAAGAAAATCCTTCCGGTGGTGCGCGTGGGTACTCAGATCATCGGAGACGGCCGGCCGGGGCCCGAGACGAAACGCCTCTCGGCCCTCTATCTCGAACATATTCTGGAATGGCTCGAATAGCGGCACGAATAACGATACGAAGGAGGCGGCGACATGACATTGGATGAAGCGACCAAGCGACCGGAGAGATGTTCCATTTTGGCCGTCAATCCGGGTTCCACCAGCACGAAGGTCGCAAGGTTCGTCGACGAGGCGGAGAGCTGGAGCGAGACCATCCGGCACGCGGGCCACGAGTTGGCGCCTTTCGACTCCATCGTGGACCAGTTCGATTTCAGGCTCTCGACGATCCGGGACCTTCTGAAAGAACACGGCGACGAAAAGGTCGACGCCGTCGTCGGGCGGGGAGGGATCATCGACCCCCTGCCCGGAGGCACGTTTCGCGTGGACCGCCTTCTCGTCCAGCGGCTGAAGCTGGGCAAACCCTGGGAGCACGCGTCGAACTTGGGGGGCGTTCTGGCGGAGGCGCTGGCCTCCCGGTGGAACGTGCCCGCGTTTATCGTAGATCCCGTCTGCGTCGACGAAATGGCGCCGGAGGCCAGGATCATGGGGCTGCCCGAGCTGCCGAAGCCCTCGTTCTCCCACGCGCTGAACATCAAAGCCACGGTGCGCCGCGCGGCCCGCGACCTGAACGTGCCCTGGGACCAGCTTCGAGCCGTGGTCGCTCACATGGGCGGGGGGGTCAGCATCGTCGCGCATCGCGACGGGCGCATCGTCGACACGAGCAACGGCACCGACTACGGACCTTTTTCCCCCAGCCGCACGGGAGGGCTTCCCGTGGGCGAGGTGGTGCGGCTCTCTTTCGACGGGCGGTGCTCCAAGGAGGGGCTCAAGCGCAAGATCGTGGGACAGGGCGGGCTTTTGGCCTATCTGGGAACCAGCGACGTGCGCCAGGTCCGGGAGATGATCGAAAAAGGCGACGAAAAAGCCGCTTTGGTCTACCGCGCCATGGCGTGGCAGATCGCGAAGGAGATCGGGGCCCAGGCCGTTTCCATGGACGAAAAGGTTGACGCGATACTCCTCACCGGCGGCATCGCCTACGACTCCGAGTTTGTTCGCCTGGTGCAGGAACGAGTGCAGTGGATCGCGCCCTGCCTCGTCTACGCGGGGGAGGACGAAATGTTGGCTCTGACTCAGGGGGCGCTTCGGGTGCTGAAGGGCGAGGAGGAGGCCAAAAACTACGGCGACTACGCTCCCAAGATCTGATGTAAAATTCGGAGATGGGTCTATAATCTATACAAATTTATCCTATACAAAATACAAAATTACCGGAGGTTGATGGAAATGGAACAGATCCGTTCGCTTTCACAGATGATTGAAGAGGCTAAAAGACTTTGCTCCCTTATAGGGAGAAAACGGGTCGCCGTCGCGATGGCGGAGGACCCGGGCCTGATCTCGGCCATCGAGGAGGCCCGTCGGGACGGACTCATCGAGGCCACGCTGGTCGGAAACGTCACGGCGATGAAGGCGGCCATCGCCGAGGCCGGGGTGAACGAAAACGACTACATCCTCATCGACGAGAAAAACGAGGCCAGGTGCGGCATCGTGGCCGTCGCGGAGGTCTCCTCGAAGCGCGCCGACATCTACATGAAAGGGCAGCTCCATACGGACTACTTCCTGCGCGGCATGTTGAACAAGGAGGTCGGCCTGCGGAGCGGCAAGGTCATCTCCCACTGCTACTTCCACCAGATCGAGGGCTACGACCGCATCATCTTCATCAGCGACGCCGCCTTCAACACCTATCCCAACTTGAAGCAAAAGGCCGACATCCTCCAAAATACCGTGAACTTCGCCCGCGCCCTGGGGGTGAATTGCCCCAAGGTCGCCTGCCTGGCCGCCGTGGAGGTCGTGAACCCCGACATGCCTTGCACTCTGGACGCCGCGGCTCTCACGCTGATGGGGCAGAGAGGGCAGCTCAAAAACTGCGTGGTGGACGGCCCCCTGGCCCTCGACAACGCCATCAACGAGGAGTCCGCCAGAATCAAGAAAATAACGTCTCCCGTGGCCGGCAAGGCCGATATCCTCCTGGTGCCCACTATCGATGACGGCAACATGCTGGCCAAGTCCGTCGTCTACTTTTCCAAGAACGAGACGGCGGGGATCATTGTGGGGGCGTCGGCGCCCGTGGTCCTCACGAGCCGGGCGGACTCCCCGCGCACGAAGATGCTATCCATCGCCGCGGCCGTCATGATGGCCCACCATTCTCAGTGAAATTAAGAGGGAGAAATGAAAATTTTTGTCGTCAACCCAGGTTCTACCAGCACGAAAATCGCGCTTTTCAACGACGAAAAGTGCCTTTGGACGGACGCCCAGCGTTATGAAACGGATGTGATCCAGCGGTTCGGGAACGTCATGGATCAAGAGCGGTTCCGCTACGACGAGATCGTGAAGGTGCTCGACTCCAAAGGGACCTCCCCTGGGGAGTTCTCGGCCGTGGTCGGGCGAGGCGGTCTGATGAAGCCCATCGAGGGCGGCACCTATCTTGTGGGCGATCGGATGCTGGAGGACCTGAAAAACATGACCTACGGCGCTCACGCCAGCAACTTGGGCGCGTTCCTCGCCGTTCGTTTCGCGATGGCCGCGGGGGACATTCCTGCCTTCATCGTCGATCCCGTCGTCGTAGACGAGTTGGCGGACGAGGCCCGTCTTTCCGGTCTGCCGGAAATCCCCCGCGTTTCTATCCTGCACGCCCTCAACCAGAAGGCCATGGCGCGCCGCGCCGCCGCCGACCTGAGAAAACCCCTGTCGGAGTGCGGCTTGATCGTCGCGCACCTGGGCGGGGGGATCTCCGTCGGGGCCCATTATCGCGGCCGCGTCGTCGACGTGAACAACGCGCTGGACGGGGAGGGGCCGATGTCGCCGGAGCGGTCGGGAAGCCTGCCCGTGGGCGGTCTGATCGACATGTGCTTCGGAGGCGACTACACGTTGGAGGAAATTCAAAAGAAAATCAACGGGAAGGGCGGCCTTGTGGCGCACCTGGGAACCAACGACCTGCGCGAGGTCGAAAGACGAATCGCGGCGGGGGACGCGCGGGCGGCCCTTGTTTTCGAGGCGTTGGCCCTTCAGATATCGAAAGAAATCGGGAGCTGCGCCACGGTTCTGAAGGGCGCGGTGGACGCCGTGGTTCTGACGGGGGGGCTGGCGTTCAGCGACAGACTCTGCGAACGTATTTCGGCCAGAATCGCCTTTGTCGCCCCCGTACTGCGCTACCCCGGCGAAGACGAGATGCGGGCCCTTGCGGAGGGCGCTCTTCGCGCCCTCCGCAACGAGGAACCCCCGCGCAGGTACGAATGATGGGAACGTAGCGGAGCCTACGTCTAAGAACGTGTTTTTCAAGTATTTACGTATGCAATATCAACAACTTAAGCGTTTTCGCATATTTGACGTCCTCTGTAACGCGAGAAACTTGTAAAACGACGGATGCCAACCCTTCTGTATAATGCTGTACAGCTTAAAGACAACGGGAGGCGGCGAAATCGATGGGACGATTGACGGAAGGCCCGGCGACGCTGAGGGAATTTTCTGGTGAGGACACGGTTCCGAAGGCGGCGAAACCGAGCCCGATGTCTTTCCCCGATCGAAGGAGCCCGAAAAAAATTCCCTTTCGGTTCGAGGGAAAAGACTATTTCACGACGGAGGAACTGGCTCTGGCCTTTGCCGTTTCTCAAACGCCTTGGCTCTCCGCCGAGACCCATCTGCGCTACATCCAAAAGTGGTTCGAGGGCAACATGCTCTTCGACGAAGCCGCCGAACTGGCGAACGAGAACCTCCCAACCCTTTCCGAACGCGCCCTTTTTCGATTCATCCACACGAACGCCCTGTGCCCGTTTGCTATTTGGGGGCAAGCGATCGATGTGGACGCCGTTTTTCTTTTTTTGGGGCGAGCCGTCCGCGGCGAGGCGTCCAACACGGAGGAGCGTCTGACCGAGATGCTGGGCGACGGGCAACTGCTCTCGTTTTACAACGAATATGCCGCGTTTTCCGGGCAACCGCGGGATTCTTTCCTCTACAAGCTGCTGCTTTTCATGGACAGAAAAACGCTTCGGCGGCAGTGGTCCTACGTTGAAGCGATGCGGAACCCCTACGCCTGGGTCTGGCCCGGCGACCTTTCGACAGGATGTCCCGAAGAAATTCTGGATTGCCTGGTGCAAATGGACCCGGTCTTTCCCATAGAGCGGCAGGCCCTCGAAAAGTTTCAGGAACTCCACGATTTGCCTCGGGCGCTGCTGGATTTGTTCCGCAGCGTTCCGACCTACGCGTCCGGCTTGGAGCGTTTGGAATCCTGGAAGACGCGGGGACTCCTGATCCCTAGGACGTCGGTTTTGTGTCTTTACGAAAACCTGAGCCTCGAAGAATACGAGCAATTGGCGAGAGTTCGCTGCCTGGGGCATTCTTCCGTAATGCTCGCGAAAATAGCTTTTGTGATCGACGGGCTGTCCGCGTTTCTTCAACTTCAAAATCAACCCCAAAATGCCCCCAAAAATATCCTTCAGGCCGAGAGGGCGTCGTCCGTGATCGAACGCCTGAAAGCTTTGAGGGAGCGCAAAATCACCTCGTCGGACACGTTTTTCATACTGAAAGCGGCTGAGCTGTTATCGAAACGAGGCAAGATTCGGCGCGTTTGGTGGGTTCGTTACGCCCTCTCCGTCGCGGGAGGCGTCGGCGGCGCGTTGCTTTTCAACCTGATACGCATCCGCGCGGGCAACCCCAACCGGTGTTTTTTTTGGTATTCTATCGTCGTCGGGTTGGGAGGTCTCCTCTGGAACATTTTCGACAGGCTACTGCGTTTTCGGGAACTGCGTTCTCAGGATATGAACGACGGAAATCGCCGTCGTCTTTCCAGGCAGGGAAATCTCGTCATTCTGCTGGTGGTGCTTTCCGGTTATCTCTCTTTCGGGGCGCTTCCCCTTTTGCTTCCGGAGGATCTCCTTCGCGCCGCCTCTTGGGTTCTCGGCGCCGTGCCGGGGATGATGATTCCCTATACCCTGGGAGGGCTGTTCCTTCCGAAAAACACGAAATCCATCCTGAAAGCTTGCGACGACTACGGAGAACACTAATTATCGAAGGCCGATTCCCCCTTGGGGAATCGGCCTTCGCGCAACTGACCCACTGACCTCTTCTACTGGAAACATCCGGGAAAAAGGGCGTACTTGCCCTGAAAAATTCGAGTTGAAGGGCATATAGCCCTTAAATTCCAGTTACAAAGGGTGGTCCCCCCTGCCTGCCAAGACCACGTCCAAAGCCTTCTCGCCTATCTCTTCCGCATCCTTCAATCCACGATCAAACACTGTGTTTCTCGAGCTCTTTCCTTAAGATAAAGAGAACCCGGCGCGTAAGATCCGTCGATCTGATGTTTCACGGGGACAAAAGAACCGTCCGGCATCAGCCATTGCGGTTTTCCGTCGAAATAGACCAGTTTTGTTCCGTCGTAACTCATTCATTCACCTCCTTTACTCGATATCTTTCCCTCCCCAAAATTCGAAATTTCACATTTGAAATCACAAGTCCGAGAGTTTCCATTTATTCCGATACGTCCTCATAATAGGCGTATCGACTCCAAAAGTCAAATGAAACGGGCGCACGTAATTTTTCCCTACTTGATGGGCTCCAAACGGCCATAATTGCCGTCTTTGCGTTTATAGACGACATTGACGTCTCCCGTTTCCCCGTTTTGGAACATAAAGAAGCTGTGTCCCACCAACTCCATCTGCATAACGGCCTCTTTCGGGTCCATCGGGTGCAGGGCGATCTTCTTGACTTTTTCGATCACGGGGTCGTATGTGGTCCAATCCTCTTTATTCCCGCTCCCGGCGCTGTCGACGCTGAAGGAAAAGTCCGCTTCGCTGTGGAACTGTCCCTTGTCTTTGAGGTACTCGTTATGACGCTTGATCTGGCGTTCAAGGTTTTTAAGCGCTTGATCGAAAGCCCTGCGCGGATCCTGGGCGTTGTCTTCCGCCCGCAGAATGACCCCATTCGCGTTGGCTGTGGTCTCCACGTTGTAGTTACCCTTGTGGAAACTGACGACCACCTGACTGTGCGAAATTTTGCGAAAGAACTTTTCGAGTTTAGAGACCTTACCCTCCATGTAACTCTTGAGTCCCGCGTCGATCTCTGTTCCCCGCGCTGCAAAACGAACCTCCATCAAGTTCGCCTCCGATCCGTAGATTTAGAATATTGTAGTCATTGTACCATATTCCCTCGCCGCCTCGAGCCCGAGGGCCCTGGCTGTCACCTGCAGATGGCTTTCAGTCCTTTGTAGACGGTCTCGTAAGTGGGGGTGGGCACCCCCATGGTTTTACCTTCTTTGCAGACGTAGCCGACGAGGGATTCGAACTCCGTCGGTCGGTCTTTTTCCTGGTCCAGCTGCATCGAGGTTTTGGTGAAGGGGGCAAAGGAACGCGCCCTCTCGACGGTGATGTCGGCGATGTTGTCCGGCAGGTCGATATTTTTCGCCCTGGCCAGGCTTTCGATTTCGCGGATCATCCTGTCGACGGTCTCGAAGCTCTCCGTCTCGGCCAGCACCTCGCTGATGCTGCGCCTGAAAAGCGTGGTCACGCCGGCAAAAGGAGACAGGAAAATAAATTTCGACCATACCTCGACGTCGATCCGCTCCGTCAAAGTGATGTTGAGGCCGCTCTTTTTGAGAACCTGCTCCATGTTTCCGTAGCGTATGCGGTTATCCGCCTCGCTGATGCCCTTTTTGCCGAAAAAGATGCGCTGCACCGCGCCGACCTGGCGCACGGTTCCGGGCTTTTCGACGTAAGCGGAGACGTAAATGCATCCCTCGAGGACGTCGCTTTTCGGAAGGCGTTTCTCCAGGATGGATGCGGCGCTGACGCCGTTGAGCAGGGGGATCACCGTTGTTTGAGGGGTGATGGACGGGGCGAGTTCCTGCGCCGCAAGGTCTAGATGATACCCCTTCGTCGCGAAGATCAGAAGGTCGGCCCCCTCGACGTCGGCGACGTCGCAGGTGGCCAAGGCGGGGCGAACCGTCATCTTCCCGTCGTTGCCCAAGATGTTGAGCCCTTCTTCCAAGATGGCGTCAAGGACCTTCCCTCGGCACCAGAAAACGACTTCGTGGTCGGACGTATCGGACAACCCGGCCGCCAGGCGGCCTCCAACGATGCCTCCGACCCCTCCCAGTCCCACAACGACTATTTTCATATTCACTCTACCTCCCTATACAGGTTACGGCGTCAGATGTCTCAAAGTGCGGACGGCGTCCTCGCTCAAATCGTAAAGTTCGATGTCCTCAGGAAGGTTGAACGCAAGTGAAGACTGCCCCAAAATGCCGTTCAACCGCGTCGCGAGAGTGGAACGGATCAAATCCCTCTCCTGGGGATAGAAATTCTTTATCTCCCGCATCAAGACCGGAAATCGGCGCAGGAAATATTTTTGATACCAGTCCTCGGCCTCGTGGAAAGATTTGCACATCGACACGAGGGTCTCGCAAGAATTTCCCGAGCACAATTCGTAACGCTCCAACGCCGCCTGAGCCAGGCGTTTTTCGAATTCGTTCTTGACGAAAATGTGCGAAGCGCGCCGGCACGGCGTGCCCTCTCGCGAGGGCTTCTGCCAGAGCAGAAAAATTTCCAAAAGCTGACCATAACTGACCGTCAGGGGGTCGTACTCCACCGACACCGCTTGGATGTGGTCCCCCATATCGTCATAGGAGGGAGAATCGCGTCTCCCGCCCGCGTACCCGACGGTTGTTTTCCATATCCCCTTGGTGATGCCGAACCGGGGTTCGGACGAGAGAAAACAACTTATCCCGAAAACCGCCATGTCCAGGCACGGCGGCTTCATCTGATCTATACGGGGAATACATTCCAACACGGCTGCGGATATTGGCTCCAAGACAGTCACTTCTTTCGTTATGAACCCTAGACGCCATCCGAAGCACCAGCAGTGCTTTAATTATCAAATATGATACGATGGCATATTAAGCATATTATGAAGCTCATCTCCTCTTGCATACAGCGTAATATCCCCTAGACATCTCTGAGTATCGACTGAAGCCGATAATTCAAAAATATCGGAATCCATCCATCGATTACCCGATTGAGCGATGGGCCGACTGTCAGCGCAAAGCCAGGTGCTTGCGGAAAAAGTCCTCCATGGCGCGATAGAAATCGAAACGGTTTTCCTCGTTGTGAAACCCGTGCCCCTCGTCGTCCTTGACCAAGTAGACGACGTCTTTGCCCGCTTTTTTCACGGCCTCGACGATCTGGTCGGATTCCGCCTTCTTGACCCGCGGATCGTTGGCCCCCTGGGCCACGAGAAGGGGGATCTTGATCCTGTCGGCGTGGAAGACGGGGGAAACCTCCTCCAGAAGCGCTTTGTCCTTGACGGGGTCGCCGATCATCTCGTATTCCATGTCCCGCAGCGGCTCCCAATAGGGAGGGATGCTTTCCAACAGCGTGAAGATATTGGACGGCCCCACGTAGCTCACCGCGCAGGCGTAAAGGTCGGGCGTGAAAACCGCCCCGGCCAGGGCCGAGTACCCGCCGTAACTTCCCCCGTAGATGGCGATGCGTTTCTTGTCGGCGACGCCTCGGTCGATAAGCCATTGCACCCCGTCGGTCACGTCGTTCTGCATTCCCTTGCCCCATTGCTTGAAGCCGGCCTCCCAGAATGCCTTTCCGTAACCGGTGGACCCCCGGAAGTTGACCTGGAGCACGGCGGCGCCGCGGTTGGCCAGGAACTGCGCCTCGGAGTCGAAGCCCCAGGAATCGCGGGCCGACGGGCCTCCATGCGGAATCGTCACGACGGGCAGCCCTTTGGGCTCCACGCCCAGGGGCAGGGTGAGATAGCCGTGGAGGGTCAGACCGTCCCGAGACTTGAACTCGACCGGCGTCATGGGGGCCATCTGTTCTTCCTTCAGCCAGGGAGCCAGATCGGCCAGTTTTTCCAGCTTGTCCGTCGGGCGGTCGTAGAGATAGTAAACGCCGCGCATTCTGTCGCCGTATATGGCCATGATGACGCGTTTTTCGTCGTCGTCCATGTCCAGGACCGCGACGTCGTATCCAGGGAACCGCGCTTCCAGCACGTCCTGGAGCTGTTTTCTATCGTCGTCGAAAAAGCGGTAGTGCGACTTGTCGGTGGTGTAGACCACGCCCGTGATGACCTTGCGCTTCTTGGAGGATATCAGGCGCGACACGTCCACGTCGGGGTGCTCGTAGATCAAATCGAGGGTTTTGTTTTTGTCGGGGTCGAAGGTATAAATGGCCGTTTTGTCGCGATCCAGGTTCGACGCGACATAAAGCAGCTTGTTGTCGTAGCTGAACATGAGCGGGGAAAAATCGTCTTTGAAACTTGTCGTGATCAGCTTTTTAAAGGGATCTTTTTCCGTCGCGCGATAAAGAAGGCTTTGGTTTACGCCGTCTGTCTCGTAGGCGACCCGGAGCCTGCCCTCGTGGTCGGTCATCCAGCCCGTGATGTTGCCGGGGTTCTGCGCGATTTCCGTAAGTTCCCCCGTTTCCAGGTCGCAGCGGTAGACGTCGAAGACCTCGGGGTTGTTTTTATTCATGGAGATCAACAGGTGGCGCGGGTCCTCCTCCAGATCGTCCAGAACATAGGTTTTGACGCCGTCGAAGGGCGTCAGTTCTTTGGGCTCGCCGCCGTCGATGCCCACCAGGAAAATATGGAAATTTTCGTCTCCTCCCTTGTCTTGCGCGAAGGCAATGCGATCGCTACCCTTCCAGAAAAAGCCCGAGACGTCGCGCTCCGTCGCGGAGGTCAGCCGGCGTTCCTCGCCGCTGGCGATATCGCGTACATAGATGTTCAAACGGCGTTCCCACGGCTTTTTATAGGCCAGTTTCTTACCGTCCGGCGAGATGGCGAAACTGGCGATGTCGGGGTTGCGGAAAAAATCTTCCATGGGAATAAGAGGCGCGGAACTGAGAGACGCGGAACTGAGAGACGCGGAAAGGGGAGACGGCGCGAGATCCTCGGACTCGACTCCCCACGCGCCGGAAGCGAAAGGCGCCAATAAAAACGAAAAACACAGAACACATAAAATACCGTATTGCATGATATCCCTCCTGGCAATATCCTCATAGTATCGGAGACGCTTGCGCCTCGCCGATCTTCTGGTAATCTAAACGCAAGGGCGAGAGAATGTCATGGGAGCTTTTGCGTAAACGCCTTTTGTGCGGAGTCGCGCATGAGGAACGAAAAGCGCCCGCGGGGGTTGCCGTGGAGCGGTCGCCCCCAGAGTTTCGAGTTGTGAAAGGAGCGTTGCGTCGATGCGTGATCTGCCTGCGTTGGTTTTGTTCGCCTGCGCCTTGGCCATGGGCTACATGGGAACGGTGCGCTACCGCGCCGGACAAAGGGGGCGCGGGATGTTCGATTTCTTCATGGCCGCGTCGATGATCGCCTTCGGGCTCGGCTATCTGGGGATATGGCGGTGAGGGCTCGTTCGGCGCAAAGAGCGGCAAACGCTTTTTCCTTGAACGGGACGTCGTCTTTACGATTGCTCGTTAAATTGCCAGTGGTTTATTGCCCTTCCGGAGAAGGGCAATAAACCATAACATAAATGGAGGTTATGGTGACTAGAAATGAATTTGAACAGTTAGTTGACCGATGTATCGCAGAAGATATTAGCAAATCAAAAATATATGAAATTCTTGATCATGATAGAGAAAAGCAATGGCTTGAAGGTGAATACATTTACTTAGAAAACATTGCTTTGCAATGTTTTGACTTAATTTATTACCAGAGTGTCGAAGATCGATCAGGTTGGCTGCTCATCAAACAGATTTTAAGCGGTGAAAAATCTTGGTTTTTCAGCACCACCTTGCGTATATCCTCCGGCAAGGATAATCTTCCCCCAAAAAGAAGATGGCTTTTAGATGTAGTACATGATAGCGAGTGGGCGACATTAAGGAAACTCATAATACAATATCACGAAACACATTTTCTAAGCCCTGATATCCGGGGAAAATACTGGGAAATGGCATATGACAAGACATTTGAAACCAAAACGATTATTGACTTAATGAAAAAAATTATATACCACAATATATCTATAGAATGGTGGGTTGAAAAAGATACCGAAGGAGGTGAACTCTTTGATCCAGGTGTACAATTCGGAGAAAGGGCAGACCCTTTGGATTTTACAAACAAACTCCTGAGGATTATTGATTTCTGTGAAGGGAAAACATTTTTTATTGTAGGTGTAAATTATCTGAATGGACAACCAATGATATCTCTATTATCTTGAGTCGAAAACGTGGATATTCTTTTCCGAGAGGACCATTATGCAAAGCATAAATATTTTAATTGAAAATCTTTTAAAAAAAGGCAACGAAGAATATATCCAAATGCTATTTGAAAAATGTAGGAAAGGAATGAGTATTGCAAGTGAATATAAAAAAGATAGTGTTTCTGAAGATAAACTATTAGAGTTATTCGAAAATAGCAGTAAAGATGAACGCATTCAGTGGTTTTTTATTGAAATTTTATCTAAAATAAACGAGGTCAGCATAAGTGACGAAATTTTTGAATATTGTTTAAATTACCCAACCCCGTTCAAGGAAACATTACTGGGATTATTAGCTCATATGCTCCTAAAAAAAGAGCAACTAGAACAGCTTAATCAGACAATAGAATCGCCGGAAGCTTTTTATCAGTTGTTTTTAATAAACTTACGTGACAATGATTTAATATGTTGCGAAATTTCGGGATTTTATGTTGAAAAATGGAAAATATTTAAGCTCATTAGCAAATTTTCAGGAGCATATAGAAGGTCAAAATATAAATCAGGATAAAATTAATTTAACGAACCAACTTGTACGAGCGCAGCTCGAAAAATATATTCAAATATCGACTAATTCAATGTTTTCATCGTTATTTTTCCTAAATCTATATGACGATAATCTGTAGTTCCCAGGGATTTTTCTACCAACATAATTATCCAACATCATAAAAAGTTCAATAAAGTTACGATTATAATGGTTTCTTAAAAATAAACCTCTTGTTTTTTTGTCTCTAATA
>JAISQE010000095.1 GCA_031274425.1 Synergistaceae bacterium
GTGCTGGGCGTGCACATCGTGGGCGGGCCCGCCACGGACATGATCGGGGAAGGAGGGCTGGCGCTCCGGCTGGAGGCGACGCTGGAGGAACTCGTCTCGACCATCCACGCGCACCCCACAGTGTCCGAGGCCGTGGGAGAGGCTGCCCTGGCCTCTTGGGGAAAGGCGATTCACCTGCCGAAAACTCCTTGACAAGAGGTATAATGAAAGGAAATTGATTTCTCGATCGTTTCCTGCTTTTTGAAAGATTCGTAATCTAGGCGTTGGTTCGCAATCAAGTCCGTAATCCATCTGCCAGTGGGCAGAAATTATAGCGAGGAGGTAGTGTATCAATGAAAAAGATAGTGGTTTTAGCGTTGATGGGGGTATGTTTGAGCGCTTTCGTTTCTCCGGCGTTGGCGGCGTACAAGGACGAGTACAAGCTGGACATCGTCCCCAGTCTCTCGACGGGGTGGGGCATGGGGGCTCAGTACTTCGCGGATCTGGTGAAAGAGCGCAGCGACGGCAAGATCAACATCAAGGTGTATCCCAACTCTCAGTTGGCGACGGGCAAGCAGACGAGCGCCTTTATGTTGCTTCGCAACGGCGCCATCGACTTCGCCTGCCAGTCGACGATCAACTACTCGCCCCAGATTCCCGAGCTGAACCTTTTCGCGCTGCCGTTTTTCATGTCGGGACAGCCCGATCGCTACAAAGCCCTCGACGCCATCACGAACGGCAAGGCCGGAGAGCTGATCGCGAAGGCCATCGAGGACAAGGGCGGCAAGTTCCTCTGCTTCGGCGAGAACGGCTTCCGGGAGATGACGAACAGCAAAAAAGAGATTCGCGCGCCGAAAGACCTGGAAGGAGTGAAGATGCGCGTCGTCGGCAGCCCGCTGTTCCTCGACACGTTCAAGGCGTTGGGCTCCAACCCCGTCGCCATGCCCTGGAGCGATACGATAGCCGCGCTGCAGCAGGGCACCATCGACGGCCAGGAAAACCCTATCAACACCTTCTATCCCCTCAAGGTCCACGAGTACAACAAGTACGTGACCAACTGGCACTACATGGGCGACCCCACAATGTTCGTCGTAAACCCCAAAATCTGGATCTCTTTCAGCTCTGAGGATCAGGAATTGATCGCGAAGGCGGCGAAGGAAGCGGCGGCCTATCAGATCGCCCTCGCCCGCATAGGTATCGACGAGAACGATGGCGGCAAGAACCTCGAATACCTGAAGAGCATCGGCAAAGTCCCCGATGTGCTCGATTGGGACGCGGAACTCAAAAAGGTCGGCATGGTCGTCACGAACCTGACGCCCGAGGAGACGCAGGCATTCGTCGAACTGACGAAGCCCGTCGTCGAGACTTGGCGGAAGACGATCGGCGAGGAACTGGTCAAAGCCGCGGAGGAGGACATGGCCGCCGCAAGATAAAAAGCGCTCCGGCAATAGAGGTTCGATATGACGGGGGGAGGGGAGTTCCCCTCCTCTTTTTCTTCATTCGGGAGGTGCGGGTGTTGTTCCGAAAGTTATGCGATCATTTCGAGGAAATATTCGGCGCTCTTATTTTGGCCGTCATGGTGTCGGTGGCGTTCGTCAACGTGGTGACGCGCTACGTCATTATTTACCCCCTGGCGTTCACGGAGGAGATCACGGTCAGCATGTTCGTCTGGATCGTCCTGTTGGGAATCTCTACCGCTTTTCGCAAAAACGCTCATCTGTCCATGACCTTCATTTACGATTTCATGCCCCTCGCGTTGAAAAAACTGAGTTTCCTGATCGCCAACGCCATGTGCATCGTTTTTTTCGCGCTTCTCATCTGGCTGGGAAGCGTCCAGGTATTGGATGAAATGGAGTTGGGCGTCACGTCGGAGGCTCTGGCGATCCCAACGGCCATCTACTCCGCGGGCATTCCGGTCTTCTCGGTGCTGATCATCGTGCGAATATTGCAGTCCTGCCGCGACATCGTGCGGGACGGCCGCTATTGAGGGAGGTAATCCGATGCCTTTGCTGAAAGACCCCGTGTTCTGGACGCTGGCTCTTTTCCTCGTTCCCCTGGTCGTGCGGGTCCCCATCGGAGTCGCGCTGGGCATGGCGACCATCTCCGTCGTCTGGTTCTGGGACATGGGGTACCAGATGCTTTCTTACAGCTTCTACGCCGGCATCGCGAAATTCCCCCTTCTGGCCATTCCCTTCTTTATCTTGGCGGGCATCATCATGGAAAAGGTGGGCATCGCCGAGCGCATCGTCGGGCTGATAAAACAGATCGTGGGCGACGTGACGGGGGGACTCGCGGTGGCGACGGTGATCGTCGCGGCGTTCTGGGGCGCCGTCAGCGGTTCCGGTCCCGCCACGGTGGCCGCCATCGGGTTGATTCTCATCCCCAGCATGGCCGAGGCCGGCTACGACAAGGCGTTTGCCACGGCGGTCGTCTCCGTCGCCTCGGGGCTTGCCATCATCATTCCGCCGAGCATATCGTTCATCGTCTACGGCGACATCATGCAGCAGTCGGTGGGGGCGTTGTTCGCCGCGGGCGTCGTTCCCGGCGTCATTGTGGCGGCGTTCCTGTGCGTCACGGTTTATTTCGCCAGCCGTTTCCACGGCTACAGGGGACAGCCCAGGGGAAACGCGTCCGTCGTTCTCAGAACGTTGATCGACGCCTTCTGGGGGCTCATGACCCCCGTCATCATTTTGGGCGGCATCTACGGAGGCGTGTTCACCCCAACGGAGGCCGCGGCCGTCGCCGTCTTTTACGGGCTTTTCGTCGGGTTGGTCATCTACAGGACCCTGACGTTCAAGATGCTCTATGAAATCTTGACCGAAAGCGTCGTCTCGACGGCGGTCGTCATGCTGGTCGTCGCCTGCGCCGGGCTTTATTCCTGGCTGGGCGCCACCGTCGGGCTCATCGATAAAATCGCGGGGCTCCTGCTCGGCGTGTCGAGCAACCCCGCGGTCATCATGCTGATGATCAACATCATCCTGCTCTTCGCGGGCATGCTCTTGGACGCCAACTCCATCATGTACATCTTCCTGCCGATCCTCATCCCGATCATCCGCGTCTTGGGGTGGGACCCTATATGGTTCGGCGTCATGATGACGATCAACTTGGCTATCGGGCAGGTGACGCCGCCCGTCGCGGTCAACCTCTTCGTGGGCGCGCGCATCAGCGGCCTGACGATGGAGCAGATCGCGCGCCCCGCGATACCCTTGATCGTCGCGGCTATTCTGGCTCTGGCGCTCCTCTGTTTCTTCCCGGTTTTGACGCTTTTCCTGCCGCGTTGGATAGGTCTGATATAGGCGTCTTCGCGTTTTTCGATGATGAATAAGAAAAAAAGGATAGGCGCGATTCTTGTGGAAATGGGGCATATCACCACGGCGCAGTTGAAAGACGCCCTTCGAGATCAGGTGGATTCCAGCAGTTTGTTGGGCGAGATACTCGCGGCAAAAGGGATCTTGAAAGAACGGCAGATAACGGAGGCTTTGGGGGTTCAATTTGGCCTGCCCGTCGTCGGCCTCGACGATTGCCTTGCCGATCCGGCGGGGGTGAAGTTTTTCCCCAGAAGTTTGCTGGAGCGTCAGAGGGCTTTTCCCCTGGGGCTGCGAGACGGGGACGCGCTTTGGGTGGCGATTGCCGATCCATTGGATCTTGCGGCCCGGGAGGAGCTGCGCGCGGCGACTTCTTATAAAATCCAATTTGCGCTGGCGGCGGAGCGGGATATTTACGCCGCGCTGGAGGCGGCGGATAAAAACCGGGGCTCGAAGTCGTCGAAAACGACGGGGGAGCCTTCCGAGCCACGGACGGAAATAGCGCCGCTTCCCGACGCCGCGCGCCGGCCGGCCGAAAACCCAAGGAAGGAACTTCAACGCCGCCCGGTGGAAACGCCTCGGCCGTCGCCTTTCAAGCTTATCGGCGCGCAGAAGCCGAAGCCTAAATTGGGGGAGATCCTCGTGCAAAACGGGGACGTCAGCGAAAGCCAGGTGGCCGACGCCCTGCGGATGCAGGCTCGCATGGATCTGCGCTTGGGAGAAATTCTGCTTTCCGAGGGGCTCATTACGGAGGTGAAGCTGGCCGAGGCTTTATCGATACAGCTTGGGCTTCCTTTGTTGATGTTGATGCGTTACACCCCCATGTCGGAGGCGCTCAAATCGATTCCGCGCGGCGTCGCCGAACGTTTGAAGCTGGTTCCTCTTTCCATCGAAAGAAATATGTTGCTCGTGGCGATGGTGGATCCTTTGGATCTTCTGGCCCAGGACGAGGTGCGCATCCTTACGGGATACGACCTCAGGCTGTGCATCACGACGCCCACGGAAATCAGAAATAACCTGGACCGATTTTACGATATCCAGAGCAACCTCGAGGACGCTATTGTGGAGGTCAAAGACTTCGAGACCCCCGTGGATCATTTCATGGAGGCCCAGGCGAACGACGCGCCGGTGATTCAGCTGGTCAGCAACGTTTTGAGGCAGGCCGTGAGGGAAGGGGCCTCGGATATCCACGTCGAGCCCTGCAAAAAAGGCGGCCGCATCCGTTTTCGAGTGGACGGCATTCTTTACGAGGCTTTCGATTATCCCCTGACGCTGCATCCGGCCGTCTCGGCGCGCATGAAAATTATGGCGGGGATGGACATCGCCGAAAGAAGAAAGTCTCAGGACGGGCGTATTCTGATCAAAACGGCGGGACGTTTCATCGATCTTCGGGCCAGTTCCGTCCCCACCACCAGGGGCGAGAAAATCGTGTTGCGCATTCTGGACCAGGAGAACACGGCTGTGGGGATCGAACGCTTGGGCCTGGAGCCGGACGATATGGAGAAGATCAACGCTTTTTGCGCGATTCCGTGGGGCGTGCTTTTAGCTACGGGGCCGACGGGGAGCGGCAAGTCGACGACCCTCTACTCCATCCTCGAAAAAATCAATCAGACGGACATCAACATCGTCACGGTCGAGGACCCCGTCGAATATTCGTTGGACGGGGTCAGCCAAATTCACGTCAACGAAAAAGCGGGGGTGAGTTTCGACTCCGCCCTGCGCTCCATTTTGCGCCAAGATCCCGACAAGATCATGGTGGGGGAAATTCGAGACCAGGAGACCGCCCAGATCACCATAAGGGCGGCCCTTACCGGGCATCTCGTGTTGTCGACGCTGCACACGAACGACGCGCCCGGCGCTTTGACGCGCATGGTCCACATGGGCGTGGCGCCGTACCTGGTTTCGGCGTCGGTTTGCGGAGTGATCGCCCAAAGGCTTGTCAGAAAATTGTGCCCGTTCTGCAAGGAGGAGTACGAGATGGATCCTTATACGTGCGACGCGCTCAAAATCCCTCGCGGCGCGCGCGTCTGGAGGGCGAAAGGGTGTAACGAATGCCGGCAAGGATATAAAGGGAGAAAAGGCATCTACGAGATCTTGACGATAGATGACGACCTGAGGAAAATGATCCTGGAGGGGGCGAACAACCTCCAGCTTCGGGACGCGGCGATCGGAAAAGGGATGAAGACGCTCCGGCAATCGGGCATCAACAACGCTTTGGCTGGATTGACCAGTATAGAGGAGGTCTTCGCGACCACTCTTTAACGTCAAAAAGCGAAAAAGCGTCAAAATACTTTTTCAGCCCGCTTTCATTGTTTGGATTATGGAGAAATACTCTGTATAATAAATAATGGAAAAATTCTTGCGTTGCAGATTTATGGTGCGCTGATCGTAAAAATAGAGATCGATAGTGTATGATCAAAGGTAATGCCTTTATGGGCGGATATAAGTAAAGTAAAATAAAAGCGGCATTATAAATTTCGAAAAATAGCGGGGAGCGAAATTGCCTTAAGTTTTGGGAGGCAGGATACATGGATACAAGAAAAAAAATCGGAGAAATTCTTCTCGACGCGGGCAGCGTTACCCAGGCTCAACTCGACGAGGCCTTAAAGGATCAAGTCGGTTCCAACAACAAATTAGGGGAATTGTTGATTGAAAAAGGGGTTTTGACGGCGCAGCAGGTGACGGAAGCTTTGGGGCTTCAGTTTATGTTGCCTGTGGTCAACGTCAACGAATACCTTGGCAATATATCGGCCATAAATTCTCTGTCCAGGTCCCTGATGGAGCGCCTGGGCGTTTTTCCGTTGGAGTTGCAGAACAACGGCAGCACGCTTTTGGTGGCGATCTCCGACCCTCTGAACCTTCCGGTTCAGGATGAACTGCGCATGGCGACGACGCTCAACATCAAGTTTGCCCTCGCCACGGAGCAAAATATTTACTCGGCTTTGGTTGCGATCACAAGCGGAATTCAATCTCCGCCGATTCTTCCTCTGTTCGGCGCGGACGACTTTTCGCCGCCTTCCGACCTTCCTCCCGCTCTTCCCTCGCTTGAGGCGTTGGGGATCGGAGCGGGTTCGGACCTTTTACCCCCGCCGGTCGCCGAAGTTCCTCCGGTTGAATTGCCTCAGGCGGTGGAGTCTTTTCCCGAGCCCATCGTCGATGTCTTTTCGCCTCCGCCGCCGTCATTTTTTCCCGACGCGACGGTGATGACGGCGGATGTTCCCGAGGTTCCCCCCTTTCAGGCGGAAACTCCTCCCGTTCAGACGGCGACGGCGCCCGCTCCGGCGACAGTTGTTCAAGCGGCGCCTGCCCAGGCAGCGGTTGTCCAGGCAACGGCTGTTGCCCCCGCCGCGCAGGCGCTACAGGCGGCGGTTCCTCAAGCACCCGCGCCCCAAACGCTTGTGCCCCCAACACCCGCGCCTCAAGCGCCCGCGGTTCAAACGCCTATGCCTCAAGTACCCACGCCGCAAGCACCTATGCCGCAAGCGCCTGCCGTTTCGGTCGAGCCCCAGGTAAAGGTGTCGGGGAATATTTTGGACATGATGCGTTCCCAGCCCAAGTTGGGCGATATCCTGGTGCAGGCCGGGGTCATCACCGATATGCAGCTGTCGGATACGCTCAAAAAACAAAAGTACACGGGAAAACGCCTTGGAGAAATTCTCGTGGCGGACGGCATTATCACGGAAGTCAGATTGGCGGAGGCCTTGTCGACCCAGCTCAAGTTGCCGATGTTCACTCTGACGCGTTACCGCCCTATGATAGAGGCCATCAAATCGGTTCCTCGTCATGTTTCCGAGCGTTTGCAGCTTATACCGCTCTCCATCGTTGAGGGAGATCTGCTGCTCGTCGCGATGGCCAACCCTCTGGATCTTCTGGCCCAGGACGAGGTCCGCATGCTCACCGGGCGCGACATCAAGGTGGGGATCACGACTCTTTCGGAAATTCAGAATAACCTGGATCGGCTCTACAACCTTCAGGGCAACCTGGAAGAAGCCATTGTGGAAATGCATGGCGAGGACGCCGGTCAGGACAATCTCATGGAGGCCAGCGTCGACGACGCCCCGGTCATCCAGTTGGTCACCAATGTTTTGGACCAAGCGGTGCGGGAGGGAGCTTCCGACATTCATGTGGAGCCCTACGAAAAGACCGCGCGCATACGCTATCGCGTGGACGGCGCGCTTTATACGGCCTTCGACTATCCGGTGGTTTTGCACCCGGCCGTCTCCGCCCGAATGAAGATCATGGCCGGCATGGATATCGCCGAGAGAAGAAAACCACAGGACGGGCGTATTTTGATCAAGGTATCGGGCCGCCGCATCGACCTTCGCGTCAGTTCGCTTCCCACGATGAACGGCGAAAAAATGGTTTTGCGTATTTTGGATCAGGAAAGTTCGTCGGTGGGGCTCGAACGGTTGGGCCTGGAGGCCGACGACATGGAAAAAATCGATATTTTCTGCGGGACTCCCTGGGGGATCATGTTGGTCACGGGGCCCACGGGAAGCGGGAAGTCGACGACGCTTTATTCCATACTCGAAAAAATCAACCAGCCCGACGTGAACATCATCACGGTCGAAGACCCCGTCGAGTTCACGGTTACGGGGATCAACCAAGTGCACGTCAACGAAAAGGCGGGATTGACGTTCGAGTCCGCGCTGCGCTCCATTTTGCGTCAAGACCCCGACAAGGTCATGGTGGGAGAAATACGCGACCAAAAAACGGCGCAAATCGCCATCAGAGCGGCTCTTACGGGGCACTTCGTTTTATCGACCCTGCACACCAACGACGCGCCCAGCGCGGCGACGCGAATGGTCGATATGGGCGTCGCGCCGTTCTTGGTCTCGGCCTCCCTGTCGGGAATCATAGCTCAGAGGCTGGTTCGTAAACTCTGTCCGTTCTGCAAGGAGGAGTACGAGATGGACCCCAACATGTGCGACGCGCTGGAAGTCCCTCGCGGTTCCCACGCGTGGAAGGCCAAAGGGTGCAACGACTGCCGGCAGGGATACAAGGGAAGAAAAGGTATTTATGAGATCATGATGGTGGATGACGACCTGAGAAGGATGATTTTGGATGGAGCGAGCAACATCGCTCTTCGTGCCGAAGCCATAGCGAAAGGGATGAAAACGCTGCGGAGATCGGGAATCAACAACGCTTTGGCGGGGTTGACGAGCATAGAAGAAGTTTTTGCGACGACTCTTTAGTCATGCCGCATACGGGAGGGGTCTATTGTGCCAGCGGATTTGAGAGCCCTGTTGGGCGAAGTTATTAGAAGAAACGCCAGCGACTTGCATATCAGCGTGGGGGTTCCGCCCGCGATGCGGGTCGATGGCGGCTTGCAGTACGTGGAGGAGGTGGGGCCGCTTACGGGGTACGATGTGGAGCAAGCGTTGCAGACGATTTTGACCAGCGAGCAGATAGAGAAGTACAAGGCCTCGAACGAACTGGATTTCAGCTTCTCCTACAAAGCGCTGGGCGACCTGGAGGCGCGTTTCCGGGGCAACGCTTATTTCGAATCTCGCAACATGGCGGCGGCCTTCCGTCTGATTCCTCTGAATATCCGTTCCATAGATGATTTGAGCCTCCCTCCCGTTCTGAAGGAAATCAGCAAACGGCGGAGAGGCCTCTTTTTGGTTACGGGCCCAACAGGACACGGCAAGAGCACGACACTGGCGGCGATTTTGAACGAAATCAACAACACCCGTTACGATCACATCATCACGATCGAGGACCCCATCGAGTACGTCTATCGCTCGGCCAAGTGTTTGGTGCATCAGAGGGAAATCGGCAGCGACACGGAGAGTTTCTCGGAGGGGTTGAGGCGCGCTCTGCGCCAAGATCCGGACGTTCTTCTGATAGGAGAGCTGCGCGACCTGGACACGATCAGCGCGGCCATCACCGCGTCGGAGACGGGGCATTTGGTTTTCGGGACGCTGCACACCCAGGACGCCGCCCAGTCTATCGACCGTATCATCGACGTCTTTCCCCCCCATCACCAGACGCAAATTCGGATTCAGCTGTCGACCGTCTTGACAGGCATCTGTTCGCAGCAGCTGATCCCCAAGGGAAAAGAGGGGGGAGGGGGCCGCATCTGCTCGACGGAGCTTCTGATCGCCAACCCCGCGGTTAGAAACTGTATCCGCGAGGGCAAGACCAACCAGATCAAGACCTTGATTCAGACGGGGGTGAACGTGGGCATGCACACGATGGAGCAAAGCCTGGCCGCTTTCGTCAAAAACAAATTACTGTCCTTGGATGCCGCTCTGACCTACGCCTACGACCCGAAAGACCTGCAACGCATTCTTTTGGAGCAACAGGGCGCGCGTTAGAAGATCGATGGAGGGTCTTGAATTTTGGGAGTGGTCTTGAATTTGATGAGTGGCCTTGAATTTGATGGATGGTCCTGAATTTATCCTAACTTTAGGAGGGTGCTATGAATTTTAGATATAAGGCGCGCGCCGCGGACGGGAAAATCGTGGAGGGCCTTTTAGAGGCCGACAATCAAGGTTTGGCGTTGGATTCCTTGAGGCAGAAAGGGATGCTGCCTCTGTCCGTCAACCAGGCGGGACGAGGCGGGGCGGCGATGATCGCCAACAAACGCACCATGACCTTGTTCGATAAGTTGCAGCGCATCGGCACGGTGCCGTCCAAGACGAAAATGGTCTTTTTCCGCCAGCTGGCGACCATGGTGCAGGCGGGGCTCAGTTTGACGATGGCGCTGGACATCGTGGTGGAGCAGGAGAAAAACCTGATCTTCCGCGATACCGTCAACGCCGTCAAAAACGGCATCGATCAGGGGCTGCCGATGAGCCAGGTGATGAAGCAGCAGCCGGTTTTCAACACGATGATGACCTCTCTGGTTCAAGCCGGCGAGGAGGGCGGTATTTTGGACAGCGCCCTGGACCGGGTGGCGCTGCTGCTCGAAAAGCAGGCGGCGTTGAAGAGCAAAATCAAATCGGCGATGTTCTACCCCTCTTTCGTCATCTTTTTCGCGATAAGCGTGGTTGTGGTCTTCATCGCTTTTATCCTGCCCAAGTTCAAACAGGTTTTTGGCGGGATGGGAATCGAGCTGCCCGCCTTGACCCAGGCGATGTTCGATTTTGGAGAGTTCTGCGAGAATCAGTGGCCGATGATTCTCGGCGTCACGGTTACGGTGGTCGTTTCTTTCGTATGGCTCTGTTCCAGCAAGACCACCAAACCCCTAATGGACGCCTTCAAATTGAAGGCGCCGGTCATCAAGGGCTTGGTGTTCAAATCCGTTATGGCGCGCTGCACTCAGACCCTGGCCTCGCTGGTTTCGGCCGGGGTGCCCATCCTGCGCGGTTTGGAAATGGCCCGGGAGGTCGCGGGAAACGCCTTGATCGCCAAGGGATTCGAGGACCTGCTGGAGGCGGCGAAGCGGGGAAGCAACCTGGGCGACGCCGCGCGGGCGGCCAAGATATTTCCTATTTTGGTCTGCCAGATGATTCGCATCGGCGAGGAGACGGGACACCTGGACGGCATGTTGGAAAAGGTGGCAGTATGGTACGATCAGGAACTGGACGAGCAGATCAAAGCCATGACGTCCCTGATGGAGCCCATCATGATCATATTCGTCGGCGGTATCGTGGCGTTGATCGCCATGGCCATTTTCGGCCCGATGACCTCCGCCATGCAGCAGATGGGATAATCTTGATTCTTAAGCAC
>JAISQE010000118.1 GCA_031274425.1 Synergistaceae bacterium
CTTTGCCATATCCAAGACATTGTCCGTGTTGTAACCAGCTTTCTTGAGCGTTTCCCTTATGTGTTTCTTTATATCTTGTCCATTCCAGGAAATCTCCAGGTCGTCAAGCGCGTCTTCCTTGGTATTGATCCCATTATACAGGTCTTCCTCGCCTTCTGCTACCGCTTCTTTTTTCCCGATCATCTCCGTCCCGCTAGCCTTGCTTTTCGGTTTTGCTCCACCCGCCGGCATACCGCCTCACCTCCCCGTTTTCGGGCAATAAAAAAGGCCCCCGTTAGGGAGCCGTGATTGAAACGTTTAGTTTAGTGTCTTCCAGACTGGCGAATAAAGACTGCGAGCGAATCCACAACCAGCTACCCATCAGGCGGCGCTGGCGTGAAGGAGCATCACTTTTTCGCCTTTTTCTTTTCCTGTGCCTCTCTTCTCAACTTTTCCTCGAAGGCCGCGCTGTCGTTCGCCCATTTGCTGTGAAGACTACCGTCCATCAGTGTTTTTTTCGTGCTCGCCTTTTTAGCCATTCTTTTTTCCTCTCCTTACTTTGTCTTGGTTAGCGGGGGCGGGTTTTTTTTGTCGATTTTACCGAGTTTTTCCACGTCTGCCTTGTTGTTGACAGGTTTGAGCCGTAGTTTTCGGAGTTTTTCCGTTATGGTTTTATCGGGTGCGCCTGACTTTGCTTTTACGTGTAGTATACCATCTTTATCAGTGTATTTCGAGATAATTTTTAATGCTGACCTCGCGCTGAACATGACTTCATTTTCTTCGGGAAAATGACTTATGTGCCGTATACTTGCCGCTGTTTTATGCGGACCTTCTATTTCCAATATAACGGAGTTAGCCTTGGTTCTTTTTGTGGCGAAAGCTTCCGCTGTACCCATATAAGACGATGCACTCGATAAGCGTCCAGGAGTATAGATGTCGCCGGGGTTCGCATTTTCGAAGTATCGGCGTATGTCCTTGCTATTCAGCCCACGATACAACGGTTTCGAGGAGTCGAATTTCGGGGATTTTTCGATGTAGTTTTCTACCCACGCCGCGCGATTCAACGCCATTTCTCCCCAATCCGTCAACTCCTTGCCTTCCAGCCAAGCCTGCTGTGAGTTGTTCATGTAAGAATCAAAGCCTCTGGAAAATCCATAGATCGACTGCCCCAAAGCCTCGGCTGTGGCCTTGTCTATGCCGGGGAACTGCTCTTCCATCTCCTCTATGAGCTGTTGGGGAACATCGTCACTAAAATAGAGCCGATTCCCCTCGCGATGGTCTCGTTCTTCCATATTGTCTTCCCCGTCAAGCGCCGTTTGAAACACCCCGCCGCCGATCATCTCCGTCCCGCTAGCCTTGCTTTTCGGTTGCGCCCCGCCTGCCGGCATTCACCTCAACCTCCCTACCGTCCACTTTCCTCTCGATCCCATCGTCTCGTCCTCGCCCAGCAATGCCCACGCGACGGGGCTCATCCACGCGGGGTTGCCGGAGGAACTCCGAGACCTGCCGTAACTGACGCTGACGGAGGATTCGCCCACCGACACCGAGGAGTAGTCGTTGATCGAGTTGCTTCCCGCCTCCGTCGTCATCCACAACGCCTGCTCGTATACGGCCATCGGATAGTTGGCGTTCTCGATCCACGGCGTAAGTTGAGTGCGCGCGCTGGTTAGCGCCCGGCTTTGCTTCGTCGCGTCCAGCGCGCTCCACGCGTCAGCCGTGAGCCGTGCCGCGTGATAGGATGCCGCGTTGTCCAGCCACTGTTGATCCGTCCACGTCGCCCACGGCTGCGGCATTTATTCCACCGCCTGATTCTTGGGCCGTCTCCCGCGACGCGAGGACTGAGATGGAATAGTCTCAGTCCCGGTCCCGGTCTCGGTCTCAGCCTCAGCCTCAGTCTCAGCCTCGGTCTCGGTCTCTGTCTCAACCTCGGTCTCTGTCTCAGTCTCAGCCTCGGGTTCAGCCTCGGGCAAAGCCAAAATGACGACCGCCCCCATTTTCTGGAGGCGGCCGGCGTCGGCGTTATTCAGTTCGATAATGCTGCCCTTGGGGTCGGAACCAACCCGGCCCCAAAGGACTTTGCACCTGGTCATGCTACGCCACCGTGGCGAGTCCGCACTTATCGACCTGCGGGAAGGACGGCATAGCGATCATGGAGAGCCACGTCTTGATTCTCATGGGCGGGGTATCCGAGATGCTCTGGCAAATCGTGATCCCGCTATCCTCCATGACGCGCATGGTAAACTTTCCCGTATTGAGTTCGGTTGACCCGATGTCGGCCTCGGGAGTGTCGGACCAATAGGTGTTGCCCAGCGGCGCGTCGCCCGGCAAGAGCGCGACCTTCCCGTCGTCGAAGTAAGGAACGAAACCGGAATCCAGGTGCGGGTAATAGCCGTTGTCGATGACCATGAAGGTAAGCGGGCGATAACCCACAACGCCGGTGTAGAGCTTCTTTTGGATGTAATCCCTCACCTCTCCGTCAGCAAGCGCCGCGCCGTCGCGGATGTTGCGCTCGTCGTAAATCCCGCGAGCGATGATCTCGTTATCCAAAATGTAGTTCCACGTCTTGAGGTTCATCATAAGAATCGTGGGAAGAACCTTGCCGGGACCGTTCTGCATAGCTTCGCGCCATGCGCGGATGTCCTTGATAATCTCCGCCGTGGCCGTGTTGCTCCACTCCTTGCCGGGCGCGGGCATAAAGAGATTCTGAGACGGCATTTCAAAATCGGCGCTGTACGCGGCAGCCCCGTCGCCAATGGTGATTTTTCCTCCCTTGCTCAGGAGCTGCATCCTCATGGCCTCAAGCTGCATCTGCGCGCCGGAATAGAGATTCGTGCCGTCCTCGTAGAAATTATTCAGTATCTCCTGTCCGTATTTTGCCGCCTTGTCGCCCTTGTAGATGGCGACAAGCTCTTTGTATTCCTTCTCTCCGACGAAATAAGCCTCGCGAAAGAAGGGAATCTCTTTAATGATCTCCCGGAACCCAGACGGAGAGCGAAGCGAGGGCTCGGAGTCGAAGGACGACGGACGGATAGCCGCCGGGAGCGATACCTTCGCCTTCAAGTAGGACATTTCCAGATCGGCTGTATAAACGGTCGGGAAAAAGGGTCTCGTGATGTAGTTCTGCTCTTCCTGCTTAGAAAGCACCTCGATGTAAGCGGCAAGAGCGTCGGGTGTAAAACTGTCAAAAATCGATGGATTGGCCATAAGTCATTCCTCCTTTAACGAACCGCACGGTTCTTGTAGTCCATGAAGCTGATGCGCGGCAACGCGGCAATCTGCGCGGTGCTCGGGGCCTTGGGAAGACGGCTGACTTCCACGGAGCCCATGTAGAGCATCGCGCAAGGCGCGGGCCCGGAAGTAACGTCTACGTCGTTGAACAGCACGCCCTCGGGCACGGAAACGTTCGCGTGGGAAACGAGCGCCGTCTGAGGCATCGCCGTGACGAGTCCGTCGCCGCTGTCGCTGACGATGTTCTTCGCCTCGACGAGGACGTTGGTTGCCGCCGTGCTGTTGACGATGTTCTTGACGTCGTTGGCGGTGCTGACGATTTTTCCGTCGGCGTCCGTTCCAAGCGTCACCGTGATGTTGTTGCCCGCAGCCGTCGCCGATATCGGAGTGCTTGGCGCGCCCGGATCGACGTAAGCGATAGTCGTGGCCGTCGAGGTAAGCGCCACGTAAAGCAAGTCGTTATCGTAGCCGGGGAGCGATGTATAGAGAGTCGAAGCGCCGTGCTCGGCGACCTGCAAATCCTGGTCCCGCATGACGCTTCCGCCGATGCCGCCGACGATGGTCCCCGCGCGAACGATTTTCCTGAGATGTTCGTCGGGAGCCACGCCTACGTCGCTTACCGTTACGCTCTTCGTATCGTAATGACTCAGGGACGCTAGAATAGTCTGCCCCGCTCCATAGCTTTTACTGCCCTTATCGAGGTTTCCCATGATTTTTTATTCCTCCTTATGTGTTTTTGAGAAGTTCGCTTATGGCCTTGCGTGTGCCCAATTTCTTCTCAGCGAGCGCCCTTGCGATCTTCACGGCTTCTGGTTCGGTATCCGGAGTCTTCTTAGGCGGATTCGTCGGCCCGCCTACCGGTTTTACCGGAATTGGGAACATCGCTTTCACCGCCTTCACGCTTTCCGCGATCTCCTCGTCTTTTTCCCCCTCGACAATCCGAACGAACGCCGTCTTCTGCTCCTCCGAGTACCCCTCGAATTCCTTGCGGATGCGAGCCTCCCGCTCGCGTTGCTTCTCGCGTTCGTTTTTCTCGGCTTGCTCCTTGCGTAACGCGGCCATCTCGGCCCGCTGCGCGGCAAGTTCGCTTTCGACCTTTTTCGCGAGGTCTTTAAAGGGGTCGTTCTCGTCGCCTCCCTTGGGTGGCGTCTTATCTTTTCCCTTGTCCTCGGTAGGGGGCTTCGGCGGGTCTTGCTCCGGCTTCTGCTGCTCCAGACGTTTGATGATCTCTGAGATTTCTTCCGGTTTCTTGCCGATCGCCTCCCACGCGGCAACCTGTTTTTTGTACTCTTTCGCGGCGGCCCGCTCTTTTTCCAGTGCTCCTTTTAAGGCGCTGGCGTCATCGATTCCCTCGACCGCCAGAACAAAAACGCCGTCTTTCTCCGCATAAAGCTCTTTGATTCCCTCTCCGAGCCCGCCATGT
Organism: Synergistaceae bacterium; assembly: GCA_031274425.1. Lineage (GTDB taxonomy): Bacteria > Synergistota > Synergistia > Synergistales > Aminobacteriaceae > JAISLU01. The sequence continues at coordinate 4,631 of JAISQE010000118.1, forward strand.
TCCTCCGCTGTAACGTTGTATTTAAGTGTCATTAAAAATCACGCAACCTTTCATTACACGGCGTCCCGCCGTTGAATTGAGCCAGGAATCCCTCCTGCGCCTTATTGCCTTTCTTCTTGGTCGTTGTCTCTGCGCCGGTCTCGCTTTTTGTTACGCGCCCTGCGCTGATGCTGCTGTCCTCTCTCGCGTTTCTCCACATCCTGACTGCTTCGCATTCCGACCTCATAACCTCCTAATACGGGATTTTTTCCGGCTCCAGCAATGAGCCGTACAAATGCACGGCGGCGCGGTCGGCGAACCTGACAAAATACGCCCCGCTCTCGCCGATATCCGAGATGTACCCGATCTCGCCGGTCTTCTTGTGGCGCACGGCGTCGCCGATGTGGAACCGCGTCAT
>JAISQE010000119.1 GCA_031274425.1 Synergistaceae bacterium
TTATTCTCAACAATATGCATAATATGACCCCTGCTGTACCTATAATTTACAGACTATTATAGGTCTAATTTCTTGAAAAATCCAGTATCTTCAATACTAGAAAACTAAACCTATAAAAAATTCCGGGGATTTACGTTTTAAACACTGTCTTTTCTCGAACGTCATAGATATTAGAGGTTCAGTGCAAAACATTCAGAATATAATATCTATTTAATGAGATTCGTCACGCGTCAATTTAGTCCTGGATTATTCAGAAAATTAAGAGTCTATATTTTCAGATGATTAAAAAATAAAGACATAACAAATTTCAACGTCTCAAATTTCCCATAAAGAATCTAAAGAAAATCTATTATACAAAATTAATTGAAATTTCCATCTCATTGGGTCAATTATATTAACCGCATCCTCCTTTTATTGCTTAACCCCTGGTCTGAATTTCTGGGGCCATTATAGCTTTTTTTCTTAACACTGATTTATTTTGAGCTTGTCGATTTCCTCCGCGCCGACGCGGTCGTTGAGACCGTAGTCTGTGGTGTCGTATTGCAGGAAGGTCAAAGCGACGAAACCGTCGTTCACCGCCTTTACGTCGCTGCCCTCCAGTTCTTCGGAGTCGGCGGGAGCGCCCTGAATCCAGTAGCACGGATCTCCTCGCGGGGTCATGATCCTTTGAACGCGATCCCGATAACGGCGGCGCCCGGTAAAAGTCATTTTAAAGCCCTGGATCTCCGAAAGCGGCAGATTCGGGACGTTCACGTTCAGAAGGGCGGCTTCTCGGCCCCCATTCTCGCCAAAGCCGCCAAAAAAGACGTTCAAATTCTCCACCAGAATTTCGGAGACTCGAACGGCGGTTTCATAGTGTTCTTCTTCGCGGGTTCCTTCGTCCCGGGCGGGATATTCCACGGCAAGCGACATCGCGATGGCCCCGCGGTTTTCGAAATACCCCTCCCGCGCCGCCGCCACCGTTCCAGAATAAAAAACGTCGCGCCCCATGTTGGGGCCGCTGTTGATTCCGGCGAGCACCAGTTCGGCGTCCGGCGCCGCGACGCCCAGCCCCAGCAGCGTGGAATCCGCCGGGGTTCCGTTGCATTTGAACGTTCGCACTCGCGGGTCGTACCCTGGAAAGGTTCCCCGTTTGAGGTGCAAAGAGGTGGTGGTGACGGAGTGCCCCGCCCCGCTGCGCTCCCGGTCGGGAGCGACGACCGTGACGGCGTGCCCCAGTTCGGCCAGCCGATTGCTCATGAAGATAATGCCCGGCGCGTGAACGCCGTCGTCGTTGGAGATCAAAATTTTCATTTTTCGCTTCCTTACTTGATATTTAATTTAAAAAAACGCGCCCCTCAGATCGCCCAAGGGCAAGAGGCTCAATAACAAACGGAAAATAGGGTTGAAGAGAAAATCGATGACGCCCGTGAACAGCAGGACAAACAAAATAATGATGCCGTTTCGCTCCAGCCAGTAATAATGATGGACATAGCGGTACGGCATGAAAGCGTAAAGCACTTTGGATCCATCGAGGGGAGGGATCGGTATCAAATTGAAGGCCGCAAGCCCCATATTGACGGTCACCATCTGCCAGACGACCAGAAAACCCGTTCCCCCCGTCATGGAAAGCCACACGCGGCCGAAAACCCGCAAAAAAAGAACGCAGGCGATGGCCGTCGCCACATTCCCCGCCGCCCCGGCGAGGGAGACTAAAACGATGTCGCGCTGCGGGTTTCTGAAATAGCGTGTATTGATAGGCACGGGTTTGGCCCATCCGAAACCCACGAACAAAAGCAGAAGAGTCCCCATAACGTCGAAATGCGCCAAGGGGTTCAGGGACAAACGCCCTTGGCGCTCCGCGGTCGGGTCCCCTACCAGTTTGGCGGCGTAGCCGTGACAAAATTCGTGGAACGATATGGCCCACAACACGGCGGGCAACGTCAACAAAAGCATCCTCAGCCCCTCGGGGCTGCCTAAATTGCGAAATCCCATACTTATCTCCTTTCGGCGTCAATCTCGCCTCAGCATTTCCTGCAGATAGAGCACCTCGTCGTCTCGTGTTTTGATTCTGCCGTCCATGCGCTCAAGGCGAATCCCCTCCAGCATCTCTCCCAACCAGGGGCCGGCGCTGTATCCCATTTTTAACAAGTCGTCGCCCTTCAATTCCCCTTTCAGGGGAGCGAAAGAAAATACCTGCAGCGCGAGCCAATGCCGCGTCTGACGCCGTTTTACGGCGGCCATGCAATATAGAAGCGGAACCGGGCCGTAGTTTTTCAGGAAAAGATAGCTCTCGGAATTCCTGAATGTTTTTTTCGAGCCGAAAAACTGCTCGATCGGCGTCAGAGAGGAAAAGCAAGCGGTGAGGATTTCGCGCTCCTGGGGCGTGAAATTCAGACGGTCCATAGCGGCGGAGCGCACGTTCGCCGAGGACTCCGAGAAGATCGCCGCCATATAGGTCAGCCATTCCATCCCTTTAAAGGAGGGCTTCGCTTTCTTGAATACGAACAGTATCTTTTGCAGATACCTCATTTTTTTGATGATCGCCGGGCCCCAACGAAGCCCGGGAAAGAGCGCCTCCCAGATCCCCAGATCCTGCATCCGCTCGAAGACCTTTTTGGATCGATGCTCCTTGGCGTTGATCTCTACCTCCATCCGCACGCGAGGGGTCGAGAGTTTTCCCAAAAGCCCTCCCTTGATAGCGCTGCGGATGAGGCGCATGGTGTTGTCCTCGAATTTCAGCCCCAAGCGCTGTTCCAGGCGAACGCCCCTCAAAATCCGCGACGGGTCTTCCACGAAACTCAGGTTATGCAGTACTCGAAGGGTGCCCTCTTTCAAATCCCGGCGGCCCCCGTAAAAGTCGATCAAGGTACCCCAGTCGCCGTCGCTTAAAGACACGGCCATCGCGTTGATGCTGAAATCCCTTCGGGCCAGGTCCTGTTTCAAAGAGTCGCTGCTGACCTCCGGCATAGCGGCCGCGTATTCGTAAAACTCGCGGCGCGCCGTGGCGATATCCACCTTGAGCCCGCCTGGAAACGCGATCGTACCCGTTTTGTAGCGTCCGTGAATGGTTCCGCGGCACCCCGATTGATCCCAGCTCTGGACAAAAAGCTCCGCATCCCCCTCCACGGAGATATCCAGGTCGATGTTGCGCTCTCCCTTCAAAATATCGCGGACCGCGCCGCCGACGATATAGGCTTTCATGCCCATCTTCTGCGCCTTTTCCCCGATGCGCCGCAGCAGGGTATGGACTTCCGGCGCGAAAGAAGCCTCCAGAAGGGCCGTGATGTTCTCCATCCACAAAAACCCGTTGTCCGCGTCTTTTTCGCCGCGCGTCCGAGACGATTGGTAGAGGGCGCGCACGAGATCGGCGCGCGTTACAATCCCCACGAGGCGTCCTTGTTGCAGGACGGGCAACCGCTCGAAGCTGTAGGTCGCCATCAGGCGATGCGCTTCGTTGACGGACGCGTCGGCCGAAATGGCGATGACGCCCTCCGTCATAAAGTCCCGGACCAGGGCGCGGTCGAAGCCGTGAAGATGCGCTTTGTCCAGGTCCTTGCGCGTCATCATGCCCAGCACCTCCCCGTCGCGGGCGACCGGCAGAGCCTGGTGCCCGAAGCGCAGCATCGTACGATACGCGTCGCCCACTATCGCGTCGGGCACGACGGCCATCACGGGAGAGGTCATCACGCTCGATACCTTGTCGAAGGGGGCGATGGCCTCGGGTAGTTTCGCCTCGAGTTCTTTCAGGAGTTCCTGAGGGTTTCTGTCCAAAAGCGTCGCCGAACCGGCCTGAAGGTGTCCGCTGCCGCCGTAAGGGGTGAGAAACTCTTTTACGTTCAGCACGTTGGGCGCGCTGCGGGCGATCAGGCACGTTTTTTTGCCGCAGCGCACCGCCGCCAGCGTCACGTGAGATTCGCAGTAGTCCTTCAATTTATGCACGAAAATAGAAAGCCCCTCCACGTATTCTTCCGATTCCGCCCAGGAAGAAACGACTTTCGCGCCGTTGACGTACATTTCCGAGGAATTTTCCACCATGGCGTCCAAGAGCCTGCGTTCGTTCGCCGGCATGGACACCTCGACGCGCGAGAGGATCATCGACATGTCGGCGTCCATCTGGCGGAGACGCCCTATCGCGATGATGTCCCGGTCCGTGGTGGCCTCGTAGGTCAGCGCGCCCGTGTCGTCGTAAATGCCCATGGCAAAAAGGGTGGCCTCCTCCGAGGAAATGCGCGCGCGTTCTTTGCACAGCCGTTCGAAGAGCAAAGTCACCGTTGCGCCGACAGGTTCGTAGACCATTTTGTTCGCGGGAATGTCGTCGATCGTAGGAGGGTGATGGTCGTAGACGTGCACCTCCACGTCGTGTTTTCCCGCCAGGGCGGCGAAGGGGCCGAGTCTCGACCGCAGACGCGTGTCCACCACGACCATCAAGGTCACTTGATCCACAGGAATTTTGCTGGGTTTCTGAAAATTCCACAGATGGCCGTAACGGTTCAGAAAATCTTTGACGCGGCGGTTCATCGCGCCGGGCGGACAGATCACGGCGTCGGGGTAAAGTTTCTGCGCCGCGACCATACTTGCGAGAGAATCAAAGTCCGTATTGAGATGGCTCGTTATCAAGTACATTATAACCCTCCCTCGGAACTTGCGGCGCGGCGTGTTTCTTTCGGGCATATCGCCTTCGAGCGCACGGCCTTTACGGCTTTTTCCAAATCCTCCAAGCCGCCGTCGTTTCGAATGACGTAATCCGACCGAGCCATGCGTTCTTCGCTCGGCAGGAAAAAACTTTCCCGTCTCGTCATCTCGGCCTCGTCCCAACCCCTTGCGCGGCACCGGGCCGCGCGCGTCTTTCTCGATGCCGTCACGAACGTCGTGACCGTGACCCAAGGAGCGACGCCCGCCTCGAACAAGAGCGGGATCTCGACGACGGCCCATTGCGGCGTTTCGCTTCGCTTTTCTTGATTTAAATTTAAAAAATTAATATTTAAAAAATCGATCCGGCGCTCGATTTCCTTATCGACCCGAGGGTGCAAAAGCCCCGTGACCCAATCGTACTCCCCCTGATCGCCAAAAATACGCTCGGCGATCCGCTTGTGTACGACATGCCCCGACTCGTCGAGAACGGCCTCGCCCCACCGTCCCACCGCCGCCTCGATCACCTCGGGGGTGCGCCAGAGTTCGGCCACCACTCGGTCGGCGTCGATCAAAAAACCGCCGAGAGACGCGAACATTTTGGCGACCGTGGATTTACCAGCCCCAACGTCGCCGGTTATGGCCATAACCGTACCTGTCGTCACGGCGCGCCTCGCCTCCTCGATCATCCACAAATTTATAATTGTCCCCGATCTCGAAGAGAAATCTCGAAAAACCCTTGTCGTACGTCGCGCCGTAGAGGCGTCTGCTGCGCGCGGCGGTGAGGTAGAGGCGCTCCTCCGCGCGGGTCATGCCCACGTAGCAGAGCCGGCGCTCTTCTTCCATCTGAGAGGGGTCTTCCTGAGCGCGATAGTTCGGGAACACGTTTTCTTCCAGCCCCACCAGGAACACCACGGGGAACTCCAGTCCTTTCGCCGCGTGAAGCGTCAGGAGGTTGACGACCCGTCGCTCGTCGGGGTCGTTTTTGTCCGCGTCGGTGAAAAGAGCGGCCTCCGCCAGAGCCTGAGCCAGGTCTCCCCCAGGGACGATGGACCGTAGCTCCATGATGTTGTCGATACGGTCTTCCCAGTCGTCCGGGTTTTTCTGCCGCAGCAGGTCCTCGTAGCCCATTGTGGTCAGGATATGGTCTATCGCCGCGCCGATGTTCTCCGAGATCGTCAAAAGCGTCGACATATATCCGCCCAATTCCGCTAGGGACTGCCCCACCTGCCCCTTTATCGGGCAGGCCCCCCCGGCTAGGTTCTTCCAAAACTTCTCCGGTTCCAAAAAGAAACCGCCGGAGTCCCGGCCCCACGCCGCGAATTCCATCATCTTTTTGGGGCCAAGGCCCTTCACCAGAAAGCCGGCGGCGCGCTCCAAAGCGTTCAGATCCCCCGGATTGACCGCCAGTTTCAAAATCGATAAAACATCCCGGACCTCTTTACGCTCGTAAAAGGCCACGCCCCGCACCACCCTGTGGGAATGCCGGCCTCCAACAGTTTTTGTTCGTAGAGGCGGCTCATCGCGTTCTGACGATACAAAAGGGCGACATCGCCGTACTCGTAGCCGTGGTTGACGCGGAGTCGTTCGATCTCCGCCGTGATAAAATCCGCTTCCTGAAAATCGCTCTGCGCCAGAAGGTTGTAAACTTTCTCGCCCTCGCCACGCGCCGTTTTCAGGTTTTTTTCTCTGCGGGCAGAGTTGTTGCGGATCAAAGAGTTCGCCGCTCCCAGAATGTTGCCGCTGGAGCGGTAGTTTTCGTCCAACACGACCACGTGGGTCTTGCCCTGGCCGCCATTCGGCGCGTTTGCCGCGTTTGCCGTCTGAAAATCGCGTTCGAAGTTCAGGATCACGCCGATGTCCGCGCCGCGCCAGCCGTAAATCGACTGGTCCGGGTCGCCCACCACCATGATCCGGCAGTCGTCGCCGACCAGGTAGCGCAAAAGAAGATACTGCGGTTTGTTGACGTCCTGATACTCGTCCACCAGGAGCCATTTGATCCGCTGCCGCTCCCGCGCCCTCAGGTCGGCGTCCGCGGCCAGCATTTGAAGCGGGGCGATCATCAGGTCGTCGAAGTCCACCGCGTTGCGTTCCCGCAAAAGGTCCTGATATTGACGATAGACGTCCAGATAGAGCCCCTCCAACGTGGAGTTTCGCGGGCCCGGCGACCAAGCGGATTTTTCCCGAGAAATGGCGTCCAGCAACGACGCGGGCTCGATGTCCTTCGTGTTGATATGGGCGTTATCGAGAATTTGCTTGACCAGGGCGCGGCTGTCGCCACGGTCGAAAACGGCGAAACCCGGCCGGATGCGAACGATTTTTTCCGCCTCCTCTTTGTTGCGAAAAAGAAGGCGCAGTCCAAAGGAGTGGAATGTGCTGACCTGCACTTCGTCGGCCCCGTAAGGGACCAACGCGGAGACCCGGTCGCGCATCTCGCCCGCCGCTTTGTTGGTGAACGTGACGGCCAGGATCTGCCAGGGAGCCGCGTGGCGCTCGGCGATCAGCCACGCCACCTTATGGGCCAGAACCCTCGTTTTGCCGCTTCCCGCCCCCGCCAACACCAAAAGAGGGCCGTCGATGTAAGTCACGGCCTCTTTCTGGCGCGGAGCCAGCTTCGATAAAATGTCGTCGCCGGCGGGGAGCCGGAGGGGAGTTTTTTCGTCAATCGACATGAGCGCGCTTCCTCCTGAGCCGGTCGGAGAGGAAGGACACCCATTCCTCCACTCCGACGCCGGATATCAGATCGAGTTCGATGATCGGGCTTTTGGGGTTGAGAGTCCTCACGTCCCGCAAAAACAGTTCCTTATCGAACCTTACGTAGGGCAGAAGATCCACTTTCGTCAACAACACCACCTGGGCCTGAGCGAAAAGCGCGGGATATTTGAGCGGCTTGTCCGCGCCCTCGGGGGTGCTGGCGACCGCCGCCTTGAAGTCCTCTCCCAAATCGAACTCCGCCGGGCAGACCAGATTTCCCACGTTTTCGACGAAGAGAACGTCCAAGGAGTCCAGCGAAAGCGAAGAAAGCGCTTTTTCGACGACATGAGCCTCTAAATGACAGCAACCTTTGGTGTTGATCTGAAGGGCTTTGATGTTTTTTACGGCCAACCGTTCGGCGTCGCGCGAGGTCTCCAGGTCCCCCTCGATCACCGCGAAGGAGAAATCAGCCTTGGGGGCCGTCTCTTCAAGCAAGCTCGTCTTGCCGCATCCCGGAGAACCGATGATGTTCGCCATCAGAATTTTGTTGTCCCGCATAAGCCGCCGGATGCGGGAAGCGTACTTTTCATCTTCCGCCATAACGGCCTGCTGTATCGTCACGATTTCGCTCATTATCATTATCCTAACTATGAAAGTCGATCACAGGACCTGACGGCCCTCGACCTCCATGGATTCTATGGTCAACTCCATGCCCGAAAGCAACTCCACATCCGTGCTGCCGCAGTCCTGGCAGATGAAGGTCATGGCTTCGCTTCCAATTTTTTTGCCGCAAGCATGACATTTAAAGACGATAGGCAACTCCAGAATGGACAGTTCCGCGTCTTCGGACACCGTACCCTTGGCGACCACGTTGAAGGCGAAAGAGAGCAACTCGGGATCCACCTGCCGCATGTGTCCGATTTTCAGAACGATGCGGCGAACACGCGCCCACGCGGAACGCTCGCACAGATCTTTGATAGTTTTGTTGATTGCCTCCGCAAGCGACAGTTCATGCATGACGAAGCCTCTGTTCCCAAAGATAAAATCTCGCATAATGTCGTATTATACCCCCGAGTGGCCGAGAACACCAGGATATAAGCCGACTTCGGCGGTCGAAGCGGCGGCGCGCAAATTAGTTTTTTATTCACTTCGTTATTTTGATTCAATCCTTTAATATTTTATCTTCAGGCAACCACTGCAGCAAAATTCTGTTGAGGTCCGGGATCTCTATGGGTTTGCTGATGAAATCGCTCATGCCGCACGACATGTAAGTCTCTTTCATTCCGGTGACGGCGTTTGCCGTGAGGGCTATTATCGGGACGTCTTCCGTCCAGCCCGGCGTCGCCCGCAGGGTTTTCGTCGCGTCTATGCCGTTGATCTCCGGCATCATGTGGTCCATGAAGATGATGTCGTACTTTTTATCCTTCACCAGGTTGTAGGCGCTCCGGGCGTCGTCGGCGAGGTCCGGTTCTATGCCGTATTGACGCAGGATCTCGCTCTCGACCAGCAGGTTGATCTCGTTGTCGTCCACCAAAAGGATCTTCGCGTCGCGGCATTGAAAAGAACCGATGACGCCGTTGTCCGTATTGTCCCGCGCGTCCTGGGCGGAGGAGGTCATGTTGTTGAGGGCTTGACTCATCGCCGTCGCCAGGACCGGCTCGAAAAGAACCTCGATTTTCGAATCCGTATGCTGCCTCGCAGCGAACTTTATGTCCTTCAGCGCGACGATCCGGCACGTGTCGGGTATCTTTTCCATTCGGGCGTTCAGCATATCGTGGCCGACGCCGTACTCGTATATCAAATGGGTGTATCCGCCGTTTTTCAAGAGCGAGGCGAAAGCGTCCTCGTCGGAGCAGGCGTCGAAACCCACGCCCAGATCCTCGAGCATTCGCTCGTATTCCAAACGGTGCGGGCCGTCGGCGAGCAAAAGAGCCCTCTTCGACTCCGCCGCCGAAACCGCGGCAAGCGGCGCGTCGGACGCGGCAGAGACGTTTATGGAAAAAAAGAAGGTGCTTCCCTGACCGTACACGCTTCGAACTTTCAGCTCCCCGCCCATCTTTCTCACGAGCCTGCTGCTGATGGAGAGCCCGAGCCCGGTGCCCTCCACGCTTCGATTGGCGTATTTGTCGGATTGAGCGAACGGCTGAAAGATCAGCTTGAGGTCCTCCTCCTTCACGCCTATCCCCGTGTCCCATATCTCGAACGTCAGGCACGCGCCTTCGCCTTCCCCCGCGCGTTCGCGGACAAGCCCCAGCCCCACCTGCCCTTTGTGCGTGAACTTTACGGCGTTGTTCAGCAGGTTCAGCAAAATTTGCTTCAGCCTTATGTCGTCGCATAGAATCACGGCAGGCGCGCGGGGATCGATCCGCGTCACAAAGGCGATCGCTTTTTCCGACGCTTTGAGGTTGATGAGCCCCGAGACGTCGCTCAACAGTTGCCCCAGGTTGGCCTCGACCTCGACGAGGTCGAGTTTGTCCGCCTCTATTTTGGAGAAGTCGAGGAGGTCGTTTATGATCGCGAGGAGGGACTGGGAGGCGTTTGTGATGCTTTTGGTATATCCCGCCTGGACGTCGTCCAGCTTCGTGAGCAAAAGCAGGTCGCTCATCCCTTTGATGGCGTTCATGGGCGTGCGGATTTCGTGGCTCATGTTCGCCAAAAAAGTGGTTTTCGCCCTCTCGGCGGCCTGGGCCTTTTTGATGGCGCTGAACAACTGCGTGACGTCGTGAAGGACGACGGCCACGCCGTGACACACTCCGTCGGAGCCTATCGCCGGCGAGACGTACACGTCGAACTGAAGCAGTTCCCCGGAGTTCATGTTTATTTCATCGTTGAAATGAATGCGCTTCGATTGCTCTAAAGAAAGCCTGCATTCCCCAACCATTTTTTCGACCCACGACTCCGGGGCGATCCTCGAAAAAAGCTGGCCGAACGTCAGCCTCGCCATCTCTCTTTGATCGGAGAACGACAACATCTGCATCAACTGGCGCGAGCCCGTAACGTATCGCAGCTCCCTGTCGAGCACAAAGATAAGAATGGGAGAAGTTTCGAGCAACAGCCGATTGTATAGAAACTGCAGCGCGAGCTCTTTTTCGTTAAAACTCCGAAGATGCTCGGAGTTCTCGTACATCAGGGCGAGCTGAGCGTAACTTCTCTCCAGCTTGTCGATTTTTCTTTTGTTCTTTTTGGACTCGGCGATGATTTCTTTTATTTCTTCATCACTGTATTGTCTGTTTTCGTCCATATACCGATTCAAATGGCAAGCAAAACCAGAGATTCGTTATGCGCGGCGTTGAGAGCCCTGCCCGACCTCACGGAGGTGGGGCAAATCTCCCCGAAGCTGTAATACCCGCACAGGGACAAATCCGATGGGAGCCCCGTCTTCAAGGCGTCCGCTTCGAGGGTGTTTCTGCCCGCCATGACGTAATATCGCGCCACGCAGGACACGGCGAAAACCATCGAGTATTTGTAGCCATCCGCTTCGTTTTGTTTTATTGCCGCCAACAGGTCCTCCGTGCTGTTTCGAGTCGAAGTCTCTATATCCTGCGCCTGGAGGACGCCGATCGAAAGAACGCTGCCCTCCGCAATTTCCCCGATCGCCGTTCCCGAACCCGTTTGCAGGTCGATGCCGTGCAGAGTCCTCACGATGGGAACGCCGTCGGGATTCTCGATGTCGGGCCTTTCGATAAGCAGGGGATAGGTGGTGAACGATGTGGTCTTTTCATCGGGATTGGCGAGTTTCGCGCTGTCCAGGCCGAACTCTTCGATGAACTCGACGAAAGTGCCGTTTCCCACTCTATGGACCACATTGTCCTGGGAGCTTGTAACGGTTCTTTTCAGGCCGGAGATCAACGTGCCGATGTGGTTCTTGACCGTCATCACGGGCTTGATCGCTCCGGATGCCAGCATCACGGTAACCCGGTCGCTTGCCGCCGTGTCGCCGCAGTAAACGGCGGTGCGGCCATTCACCTCGTCATGGGCCGGAAGCCCTCCGAATACCGGAAGCCCTCCGGAGACCCGGTCGAACTCCCTGGGGTAGATGTCGAGCATGATTCCCAGGATGTAGGGGGGGAACGCCAAAACGAGAGCCGGTTCGCCCTTCAACGATTCGAGCGCCCTCTTGTACGTGAGCTCTATCTGACTGACGATATTCTCGGGCGTGAGCGGCTCGCTCGTCGCCATGGAAAAAAACACGTCGTCGGAGGTGACGGTGGTCAAAACGGCGGACATGTCGGTCAATCCCTTTTGCCCAGAGATCATCGCGGTCGAGGAAAAACCGACGATAGGGACGCCCAACTTTTGATGCAGTTTCCTCGCGAAATCCTCGTGGTCCACGTCGGAGTCGCATAACAAGAGAGCGAAGCTGTTGCTTTGCAGTTCGATTTTTTCCAGAGTTTTCCTCGCCAATTCGGACGTCCCGGCGTCTATGTCGTCAAGCTCGTCGGTGATGACGGTAGTCGATTTCAACATACTTAATATACCCCTCCCTCGTTTGATCTTGCGGTGACGCGGTCATTATAATCGATTATAAGATAAATAGCCAAGAAGTATAGGCTTAGGTTGCATTTATTGCTCGATCATTGCCCGGATGATTCTCACCGCGCCGCCGATACCGGTAAAACTGGTGTTGATTGCGAGATCGTAAGATTTCACAATTCCCCACTTTTCATCTGTGTAGTGTTCATAATAATTGGCCCGGCCTTTATCCACTTTCGCCATCGTCGCCTCGGCGTCCTCCCGCGCGACGCCGTATTCCTCCACGATGCGCCGCAGTTTGTCTTTCGTTTCGCCGTAGACAAAAACCCTGACGAGATTCGGAAGATCACGCAGAACATGGTTGGCGCATCGTCCGATAATGACGCAACCGCCCTGGTCCGCAAGCTCTTGAATGGCTTTCGACTGAGCGAAAAAAATTTGATCGCTGATGGGAACGTTGACCTGAGAAAAAACGCCCGCCGCGACGTAGCCTCCGATGGCGAGATTGAACAGGAATTTACTGGTGGCCTCCTCCTCCGCCTTCTCGATCGTTATAGGATCGAGCCCGCTTTTGGTCACGGCCAAGTGAATCAAAGACTTGTCGTAAAAGGCAACCCCCAGTTCATTGGCCAGCCGCTCGCCGACTTGTCTCCCCCCGCTTCCGAATTCCCTGCCGATGGTGATCACTAAGCCGCTCACATCACCCTCCCCCTTTCACGTCAGTCGATGCTGAAAATCGCCACGCCGGACTCTTCATCCACGGCGCGGGTGATATCCACTCCGTCGAACGCGTGGATGACTATCTCCATCGTGCAACAGACCCGGTTCCCTTCCTCTTGAATATGCCCAGACCGGGTTACGCCCTGGTCGTCGGTAACGACGATGTGCATGTGGACGAAAAGCTCGTCTCTCTTCTCCTGCAGAGTTCCGATTGTTCCCTGGGCCGCGATGAATTCCAGCGGGCCGGCGATGACCGCCGGTTCCCCATACTTGAACCCCAGTTTGGCGAAGGGGTCCGGCGTGGCCCACACGAAACGGACAACATCGAGACTGCCGATACAGGACACGATGACGCCGTTTCTGACGCCGTGCTCCGCGCAGATTGCCTTGATGCCGGCGATCAGGTCCGTTTTGGGAAAAAGCCTGCCGACGATAGTTCGTACGTTACCGACCTGTTTGGATTTTTGGCGTACCTGACTCATGAACCTGCCTCCCTTGACCATGATGCCGTGGTTCGCTTGTGCGGTTTACCTCTCCGGCACCAAAAGAATTTTACTGGCGTTCTCTCCCTTTTCCAGCATCTCGAAAGCGTTTCCCGCCTCGGAAAGCGGCATACGATGCGAGATCATCGATCCGAGGTCGATCTTCCCCGACTCCAGCAAGTTTATCATCCTCGTCCAGGTTTGAAACATTTTACGTCCATGATAACCGTGAATGGTCGCCTCTTTGAAGATCACGTCCGACGCCAGATCGATCGACGTCGGCGTGGAGGGAAGGCCCAGAAGATGCACGCTGCCGCCTTTACGCAGATACTTGAACGCGCCCGCTATGGCGGCCGAATTCCCGGAGGCGTCGAAGATCACGTCGGCCCCCACGCCCTGGGTTTTTTCGCCGATAAAAGCGTTCGGATCGGTTTCCGACGGGTTTATCGCGTAATCGGCGCCGCATTTCGCCGCCAGCGACAGTCGGTATTCGGAAATGTCGAGCGCCGTGATCGTCCCCGCGCCCATAGCTTGGGCCGCGCAGATGACGCCGAGGCCGATGGGGCCGCTGCCGATCACGACGACATTTCCGCCCGCGACCTGCGCGTTTTCCACGGCGCTGACGCCGACGCCCAGGGGCTCCATCAGCGCGCCGCACTCCACCGGAATCGAGGCGGGAAGTTTTACGAGGCACATTTCCGGGTATGACAGGTATTCGGCGAAGGAACCATCCCGATGAATTCCCGGCAACTGGAGATTGAGGCAGATGTGCCGCATGCCGTTGCGGCATTGGTAGCACTGCCCGCAGGGGATATGGGTCTCTCCGGAGACGACGTCGTTCACCTTCAGCGATTTGCAGCCGGGCCCCGTTTCGACCACCCGGCCCACAAATTCGTGCCCCATGGTTATCGGGACTTGCTTGATATTTGCCTGAGCCCAAGCGTTCCACGCATAGATATGAATGTCCGTGCCGCAGATGGCCGTGCTCGCGATTTCGATCAAAACTTCTCCGTCCAGAGGTTGGGGAATGGGAATTTTCTCGTAAGACGCCCCATATTTGCGTTCTTTTTTTACAAACGCGTTCATCATGGCAGGTTTTTCGATCTCCTTTCATACGGCAAAGAACAAGAATCAGAAGAAGAATCGGAACAAGAATCGCGCCCGAGCGCTATCCCCATGCTCTGTTCGTAGACGCTGGCGATTGCGCAGTGATCCTCGTCGATCCGACCCTGCTTTTCCATCTGATTCATGTAGTCGAGCACGATCTGGGACATGGGGATCTCCACGTTCATCTCTTTCGCCAGCGCCGCGGCGTTTTTGAGGTCTTTTTGGTGTACGGCGATGCGGGCGCTCGGCGAAAAATCGCCCGTAATCAGGCGCGGCGCCTTGGCATTCATCACCGCGCTGCCGGCAAAACCGTTTTTGATCGCCTCAAACAACGTTTCCAAGTCTAACCCCGCCTTTTTCGCGAAGCAGAACGCCTCTCCCAGCGCCGCGATGTTGCAGCCCACGATCATGTTGTTCGCTATCTTGGCCACGCACCCGCACCCGCTTCCCCCTATGTACGTCACCGTTTTGCCCATGGTTCGAAGCAACGGCAGAACGCGGTCGAACACCTCTTTGTCCCCCCCGCACATCAGCGCCAGCGTTCCGTCGACAGCGCTGGATTCTCCGCCGCTTACCGGCGAGTCCAGCAACGAGACGTCCTTTTCTTTGGCCGCCGCGTAAAGCGGACGGATGACGGCCGGCGATGTGGAGCTCATGTCGACGACCACCGTCCCTCCGGGACAGGAAGAGATCAGGTTTTCGACGGTGCTTTGCACCAGCTCGTTTTTGGGGAGGCTGAGAAATATGACGCCGCACTCCGCGCGGATTCTTTCCAGGCTGCCGGCCGCGACGCCGCTTCTGGACGCCAACTCGCCCCGCGCCTGGGACACGTCGTAACCCAGCACGGGAAGTCCGCTTTTTTCCGTCAAATTCCTGGCCATAGGAAGCCCCATGATGCCAAGCCCTATAAAGCCGAGACGTCGCATACGCGTTCTCCTTTCTCGAACTGATTGCCGCTCGTCAGCGCAGATATTGGGGCAGGAAGAGAGAGAGCCAGGGGACGAAAGTTATGAGCAGCAGGGCAAGAATGCCCGCGATGACGAACGGCGCGATCTTTTTGCAAACGTCGACCACCGAAATCTGAGCGATGTTGCACCCCACGTAGAGGTTTATTCCAACGGGCGGCGTGATCAGCCCTATCGCCATGTTGACCGTGACGAACACGCCGAAGTGCACCGGATCGATATGGAACGCCGCCACAATCGGCATCATGATGGGAATCAGAATATAGAACGCGGAGTTGGCGTCGAGGAAGCATCCGGCGATCAGGAAAATCACGTTTATCATCAGGAGCATCATCGTTTTGTTGATTCCGAACCCCAGCAAAGCGCTCGAAATATCTCCGGCGATGTGGGTGGTGGTCAGCAGCCACGCAAACACGCTGGCTCCCGCCACGATGAACATCACGATGCCGGACGAGACTGCCGCGTCCACGAAGAGTCTCCAGAGATCCCTGAATTTGATCTCCCTGTATACGAAGACCCCCACGAACAGTCCGTATACGACGGCGACGCCGGCCGCCTCGGTAGGGGTGAATATCCCTCCGTAAATGCCGCCGAGGATGATGACGGGCGTCATCAGGCCCCAGAAGGCGTCCTTGAAGGCCAGCCACTTTTCTTTGGCGCTCGCCTTCGGTTGCCGCACGATGTTCTTGTCGTTCCGGGACGAGTACATGGCCGCCCCGATGTAGGCCAAACCCAACAGGACGCCGGGAATGACGCCGCCGCTGAAAAGCGCCCCTATCGAGACGTCGGATATGGAGGCGTACACCACAAAGGCTATGCTTGGCGGAATGACTATGCCGATCGCGCCGGCGGCGCTCATCAGCGACGTGGCCATCGCCTTGTCGTACCCCGCCTCCGCCATCGCGGGGATTAAAATGCTCCCCAACGCCGCGACGGTCGCCGGCCCCGAGCCTGAAATAGCGGCGAAAAAACACGACACGACCACGACTACCGAGATAAGCCCGCCTTCCATGTGCCCTACGCAGACGGAGGCGAATCGGATAAGCCGCTGAGATATTCCGGCGTACTCCATGATAATGCCCGCGAGAATGAAAAAAGGAATGGCGAGGAGCGCGAACTTGCCGATAGACGTGTAAATGATGCTTGGAAACATCAGGAAAGAAAAATCCGCCATGTGCAGACCGATCAGAGAAGAAAGCCCCAGCGCGACGGCAATGGGGATATTCAGGAACACCAACGCGAAAAAGATCGCGAACAACAGTACCCCTAGCATGTTGGGGTTCCTCCGGCCTCGGGGGATTTCGACCCGGCCGAAAGCCTTTTGAACTCCGTCCAGCCCGCGATGAGAATCCTTACGGCAATAAACAGGCCTCCGACCGGGATGGCAAGACCTTGAGCCGCCAACGGCAGATGCAACGCCGGGGTCTTTGCCCCGAGCATGATTTGCCCGTCGACCATCTCAATGCCCTCGTAAATCATGACCGAAATCATGGCCAACGAGCAGAACATGGATAACAACATCATGGGCGCCTGCATTTTCGCGGGAAGTTTCTCCACGAAGTAATTCATGCCCAGGTGAGACATACGCTTGAATCCGGCGGCGATACCCAACATGCTCACCCATACGAACGTCATGATCGTGATTTCTTCGGTAAAGGAAAAAGAATTCGTAAAACAGTAACGACTCACCACGTTGGTGAAATTCATTATCGTCATGAAAGCGACGCCCAGAACGATAAGACTTTCCTCCAGATAATCAAAGGCCTTCGTCAACATTTTCCCCGCACCTCGACTTCGTGTAAACGCTCAAAACCAGGGGGGCAAAGCCCCTCTGAAAGGCGAAGCCCCCCTGGAACCCCTTGTCGGGACGTAACTGGCGCATGGGGCTTGAACTTACTTGAACGTATATCCGAACGCGCCGAAGAGGTCGACTCCAATCGTTTCCTTATACTTTTCGTAAATAGGGGAGGCGGCTTTTTGAAACTCCGCGATCTGCTCGGCGGTCAGCTCGGTGATCTCCATATAGCTTTTGAAGGATTCGAGGATGTCTTTGTCCATCGCCCGCGAAGCGTCGACTTGCGTTTTCATCGCCATCTGGCCGGCCTCGTCGAAGATCTTTTTGTCCTCGTCGCTCAGCCTCGCCCACACTTTCTTGCTGACCGAGAGAGCGATCGGGTCGTAAGAGTAATTCCAAATGGAAATGTACTTCTGAACCTCTTGTATTTTCGCGCTGCGTATGGTGTCCAAGGGATTTTCCTGTCCGTCGATGGTTCCTTGCTGGAGGGCCGTAAAGACTTCCGAATAACTCATTACCGTCGGATCCGCGCCGAAGAGTTTGAACAGATCCAGGTACATCGCTATAGGCGGAGTCCTGATTTTAAGCTGTTTCATGTCTTCGAGCCCGATTATTGGGCGAACGTTGTTGGTGATCTGCCTGAATCCGTTTTCGCCGAAGGCGATAACGTGCGCTCCTTTGTTCTCGATCAGTTCGCGGAGGCGCTTTCCGCCCTCCCCGTTGAAGATGACCTCGTCCACGCTCCGATATCCGTTCGGGAAAAGCCACGGCATCGTGACGACCGTCAGCTTCGGCTCGAAACTCGTCATGTTGATCGCCGAGTGGAGGTCGACGTCCGTCACGCTGGTGAAAAGCATTTCGACGCCCTTTACCAGGTCGCCGCCTGAAAGCTGCTCGTTGGGGAAGATGGATATTATATACCTGCCGTCGGTTTTCTCCTCGACCAAACGCTTGAACTCTCTGGCGCCCACCATCCACACGCTGGATTCGGACGTGGTCACGTTCATCTTGAGCTCCACCGGGTTTGTCGCCGAATACCCGACACCGCAGCAAACAAAAAGCATCACGAAGAATATTGCGCTCGCCAAAAGCACTTTCCTCATTTTTGCACCTCCCATAGTTGTCCCTACCAGCAAATTAGAAACGCCGCGCGCCCAGAGTCAACGCCGAACATACTCCTCCTTTCCGATACAGGATATATTACTAAAAGGGCCTTTCTGCCTCCAGAAAGACCCCGTCATACTTCCGTCCTTTTGAAAATGTAAAAAAATAAAAATGTGAAAACACAAAATGGTCGGGACGAGAGGATTCGAACCTCCGACCCCCTGCACCCCATGCAGATGCGCTAGCCAGGCTGCGCTACGTCCCGAACTTTACGTAAAGTATTCTACAGGATTTTTATCAAAGGTCAAGGCCCGATGCGTTTGCCCTGCGCGAATACCTCTCGAATACCTCTGGCTGTGGTCTAGGCGATGCGTTTGCGTTATTCCCAGGCGGATGTTTTTCGTACGTCCGGCTTCTTGCCGAATACGGCCGCGAAGGCTTGGTCAAGGTCCTCGATCAGGTCCGACGGGTCTTCGAGGCCGATGGAGAGCCGGATCAGGTTTGGCTCGATATGGGCTATCCTCTGCTCGTCCGGCGTGAGCTCGCCGTGTGTGGTCTTGGGGGAGTTCACGATCAAGGACCGGGCGTCGCCGACGTTCACGTGGTAGCTGAATAATCGGACCGAGTCGATGAACGCCTCGATTTGTTTTTCGTCCCCTTTGAAGCCGAAGGAAAAAATCGCCCCCGCGCCCAAGGGCAGGTATTTTTGCGCCAGCTTGTAGTAGGGGCTGTCGGGCAGCGACGGGTACTTTACCCACTCCACGTACTCGTTGCCAAGAAGATATTCCACTATTATTTTCGTGTTGGAGACCTGTTTCCGAACGCGCTCCGAGAGGGTTTCGATGCCGACGAGGGCGAGATACGCCTCGAAGGGGCCCAACGTGGCTCCGGTGTAGCTGAGGTAGTCTGTTCTGATGCGGAACGTGAACGGCGTGTTAGGGAAAACTTCCAGCGAATTCCGCGGTTCTCCGTCCATGTTGCGCAGAGTGTATTGTTTTTCCATAAATTGCGGAAATTTCCCGTTATCCCAGGGGAATTTCCCGCTCTCCAGGACGATGCCGGCGATGAGATTGCCATGCCCCGACAGGGCCTTGGTCGCGGAGTAGATCACGATGTCGGCCCCGTACTCGATCGGCCGGAGGAGGTAGGGCGTCGCGAAGGTATTGTCCACCACCAGGGGAATGCCGTGGCGGTGCGCGATCCGGGCAAGCGCCTCTATGTCGGCGACCACGCCGTTGGGGTTGCTGACGCTTTCGATGAATAGACCTTTGGTGTCCGGCTGAATCAACGTTTCAAGGGCGTCCAGGTCGGAGAGGTCCTCCGCCAGATCCACATGAATGCCGAGCCTCGGGAATATTTTTTTGAACCCGTCCGCGGTGCCCCCGTATAGCCAGGGCGTAGAGAGGATGCGGCCGCCGTTCTCCGCCAGGTTCAACAGCGTATAGGTGATGGCGGCCATGCCGGAGGCGAGCGCGATGCCGCCCGACGCGCCATCCAGCGCCGCCGCGCGCTGTTCCAGCACCCCGACCGTGGGATTGCTCCCCCGGCTGTAGCGCCAGCCCGGTTCCTCGAAACGAAACAGACGTTCGGCGCGCGCCGTGCCGCCCAGATCATAAGACGCGGTTTGGTAGATCGGCACCGAAACCGCGTGGTTGTGCTCTTCCGAATTATAGGCCGCCCGCACTTTGAGGGTGTCGAAGCGGTACGTGTTCTCAGACATGTTTCACTCCCCGTTCCCGGTGTGATTTTAAATCCGTTAATACTTATTTAACCAGGCTTTCTGACGCTCTCCATACGTTTTTTATGGATGCCAGCACGCTTTCATGCTGAATCGCCCTCACGTCAAAACGCAATAATTTAAACGTGTACTCCAGGATCAGGCCGATCCCCAAGACGGAGACGACGGTGCCGATCCCGATTTTTGCGCCCAGCGACCACCCTGTCAGAAGAGCCGTTCCCTCGATCAATCCCCTGATAAGGCCGATCGACGTTTGGGGCAGGCGTTTTCCAAGCGCCACCATCAGTAAATCTCTTGGCCCGCAGCCCAACCCGGCACTGATATAAAAGTAGCTGCCTACGCTCATGAACAGCAATCCCAGCAGCAGAACCGCCATTCCAGCCGCGAAATTGTCGCACAAAGGCATCAGGTCGGCCCTGAGCAGCAGATCGGTGAATTTCCCGATCAGCACGGCGTCTAAAATTGTCCCGATCCCGAGCCGTTCGTTCAACAGGTGGTCGACAACGAGGATAACCGCCGAGGCGAGGACGCTGACGTCTCCAAAAGATATTCCGCCGATTCCTGACACGCCCATGTTGAACGCCGACCAAGGCGTGAGCCCGATGTTCGCCTGAATAGACAGATAGCTGCCCACGGAAAAAAGGAACAGTCCGAATATCAGTTTCGCGATTCTCCATGACAGCCGCTTCATCAAAGGGCCTCCTCCATGTTGGGTGTCGTGTGGGGGAAGAGCTATTATATCGCATACTCTACGGGAGCCTCCGCGCCCGCCAGGTGAAATTTTTCGAGCACTTTGTTGCGCAGCTCCACGAATCGGGCGCTGCTTCTGCTCCTGGGGCGCGGGTAGTCGGCGTCGATGATCTCGCTTATCCTGCCGGGTCTCGGGGTCATGATGACGATGCGGTCGCTCAGGTAGACCGCTTCGTCGATGTCGTGCGTCACCAAGATGATCGTCGCCGAGAACTTCTGCCAGAGCTCCAGCAGCTTTTCCTGCAGGTCCATTCGGGTGAACGAGTCGAGCGCCCCCATCGGCTCGTCCAGAAGCAGCGCCTTGGGCCTGTTGATCAGCGCTCGGGCCAAAGAGGCGCGTTGGGCCATGCCGCCGGATATCTGGTGCGGGTACGACCGCTCGAACCCCTTGAGCCCGGCCATGGCGATGTACTCCGCCACGTCGCCGCGGTATTCCTCGTACACGCCGCGCGCTTTGAGCCCAAAGGCGATGTTCTCCTCCACGGTCTCCCACGGAAACAAGTTGGCCTGCTGAAAAACGTAGCCGCGCTCGTGGCTCGTGCCCGTCACGGGCTCGCCTTCGACGAGAAGCTCCCCCGACTGGGGCGCGTCGAGACCCGCTATCAGCCTCAAAAGGGTCGTCTTGCCGCAGCCCGAGGGACCGATGAGGGAAACGAACTCGCCTTTTCGTACGGAGAGATCGACGTTCTCCAGGGCGGAGACGCTTTTCTCGCTTTTTTCGCGGGCGTCCCAGAAGACGCGCGTTACGTTTTTTACCTCTATGATGACGGGCGGGGCGGCAGGGGAGTTAATGACGATAGAGGGGGAGCTCATTTCACCAGTCCTTTCTGCCAGGCGAGCAGCCTGTTTTTTATCGCGTTGATCACAGCCAACACCAGAGTGAAGGAGACCGCCATGAGCAGGATGGCCGCGTAGACGCTCGCGTAGTTCATCCACCCCATCGCGATGTTGATGTAGTAGCCAAGCCCTCCCCTGGCTCCCACCATCTCGGAAACGACCAGCGTGCTGAAGGATATTCCCGTCGCGGTGGATATTCCCGTGAAGATGGAGGGCACTGCCCCGGGGATGGCGATTTTGCGGAGCATGTACCCGTTTTGAGCGCCAAGCGTGCGCGCCGCCTCGAAGTAGGATTTGTGAATGGATTTGATTCCTCGCGCGGTGGTGAACGCCACGGGGAACCAGGCGCTGATCGCGACCAGCGCCACAGCGGTAGAAAATGTGCCGGGCATGACGATCAGAACGATCGGGATGAGCGCGATCGCCGGAATGACCCCGACGACCTTCATGACGGGGAAAAGCCAGTAATCCCACAGCTTGGACCACCCGATCAAGATGCCGCTCACCACGCCGCAGAAGGCCCCCGCCGCAAAGCCCGCCGCGAAAAGGCGCAGGGAGTAGAGGCAGTTCAGCGCGTGAGCGCTCCGCTCCCGGAAGAGCACCTCCATGATCTGCGCGGGGCCGGGGAAGAACGGCAAGGGCAGCGACCCCGTTTTGGACGAGAGGACGTCCCAGACCATGAGCAACGCCCCGGCCGCGAAAGTGAACTGCGACCTGTGGTTGTACTTGAGCGCGAGCTTTTCGTCGTGGAAGGCGCGCAGATAGCAGACCGCGGTGTGAGCTGCCAGCGCCAGCAGAAAAACACGATAGGGCCTCTCGTCGACCTCGATGATGGGCCGCATCGCTATGTTGACGACCAGAGCCGCGGGGTAGGAGAGCGCCGCGAGAACCTGCCAAGCGTTGGAGCGGGGTTTCCAGTACGAGGATTTATTCATTCGTGAGACCGCTCTGCCATGCCAGGACTTTGCCGCGAACGAAGTTCAGCAGGGCCAGCACCGCCGAGAAGACCAGCGCCATAACGGCGATCGCGGCGTAGACCTTCGAGTACGCCGACCACCCCTTCGCCCAGTTGATGTACCACCCGAGCCCCGCCTCCGCCCCCACCATTTCGGAGACGATGAGGGTGCAGAACGACAGCCCCGTCGCGGCCGACACCCCCGTGAAGATGGAGGGCGCCGTGGCCGGTATCGCCACATGGCGCAGGATAAATCGATCGTCAGCCCCCAGCGTGCGCGCGGCCTCGAAGTAGGAAATCTGTATCGAGGCGATGCCGTTCGTCGTGGCCAGGGCGACGGGGAACCAGGAACATATCGCGATCATGAAGACGCCGGTGATGAAACTCGACGGGAAAACGGCCATCCCAAAGGGTATCCACGCGACCGCCGGCACGATGCCGCATACCTTGAGCACCGGAAACAGCCAGTAGTTCCACTGCCTGGACCAGCCGATGAGGATGCCCGTGACGACCCCGAGAACCGTCCCCGAGGCGAAACCGTAAGCGAAGAGACGCAGGGAGTACAGGGTGCTCCGTAAAAGCTCCCGCCAATCGGCGCGGGCCACCTCCACGATTTGGACCGGTCCGGGAAAAAACGGCAGCGGAAATATTCCGGCCTTGGTCGAGAGCATGTCCCAGGCCAGGAGGGCTATCCCCACCGCCGCGAAAAACCGGGCCTTGAACTCGACCGCCGCCTTGACGCCGGGCCTGAAAAACGACAGCCCGTATCTCCCCGCCATATAGAGGGCGATGAAACCGACTAGAGTCCGATAGGGCGTCTCGTTGATGGCGCGAACGGGCGGAATCAGGATATTTCCCCCCAAGGCGAAGGCGAAGGCGAGAATCGCCAGAGGCGGCCAGGGTGAAAAGCCTTTTTTCCCGCGAACGTCGCCCCCTGTCTCATGCCTCATTTTTTCGTCGTGCCAAGGACGTCGTAATACACGTCATCCACCCATTTTTCGACGTCGAGGTTCTTCCCCTGAAAGAACCCCGCCTTTTGCAGTCTGCTTGCGAAGTAGTAGGCGTCCGCTTTCGGGTCGCTGGGCTGGCCGGTGCCGTGCAGGTGCTGGGTCCCGTGGTACTTGTACTCCGAAAGGAGCTGCGTCAGGAGGGCCTGGTCGCTTGTTTTGACGTAACCCTGTTCTATCTCGATTTTTGCCGCCTCCGACGGGTTTGCCCCTATCCACTCGATCGCCTTGTTGTAGGCGCGAAGAATGGCCTCGACCTTCTCGGGTTCTTCTTTTATCTTTTTATTCGAGGCGTAGAGGAAGCAGCAAAACCTGCCGGCGAAAAGCGGATCCGTGGCGATGTCGGAGATGACCTGATAATTCTGGTCTCTCACCGCCAGAGACCCGAAGGGATCCCACGCCGAGTACGCGTCGATCTCGCCCTTGCCGACGGCGACCGAGAGCTGATCGAGGGGGTAGGGGCGCCACTTCACGTCTTTGGTGGGGTCGAGCCCCGCCTCGGCGAGCACCAGGCTCGCGACGAAGAAGGGAGTGCCGCCGATCTGGTCGACGCCTATGGTTTTACCCTTCAAGTCCTTGGCGTTTTTGATGCTCGAGTCCGGGGGAACGATCAGTTTGATGCATCCCTCGTGCAACCCGGCGACGATCTTGAGGTCGAGCCCCTCAACGATCGACGGAAAAAAGTTGAAATCTCCGTTCGCGACGTAAAACTTGCCGCTGGCGAGCCCGGCTTTTTGCGTCTCGAAGTTCCCCGCCACCAGCGTGACGTCGAGCCCTTCCTCCGCGAAGAACCCCTTCTCGAGCGCGATGTACGCCGGAGCCCCGCAGGCGGAGCCGGAACGGGCCTGAATCTCGATGCTTCCCAGTTTGAATTTCTCCTCTTTAACTTTCTCCTCCGCGGCCTCGGCCAGGCTTACGCCGAGCGCCAACAACACGGCCAACAACAACAGCGATTTTTTTATTGCGGTTTTGTCTTTCACGTTCGTCACTCCTTAAAGTGTGTCTTCGGCGTCATGAAAACGCCACGCTATGAAAACGCCTCTGAGATTCTCAAAAAACGCCTTTTCGATTTTCTCGACTTCCTCAATACCCTGCCGCTCCCGGAGCACCACCTCCCATCCCATCCCTGCCATATCCAGCCCCAAAAAGAGAGTCGGCCTGCCGATGACAGACCGACTCTCAAAAAGCGCCCCTCCGGGGCCGTAACGCTTCTCGATGCCTTTATATCCGAGTGTTCATCCAACAGACATGATCCCTATGCAAATATCCGGCGCGGCGACACATCCGCATCGGAAGAACAGTACGACACATCATATTTGCGTTTGCGCTCTGAATCCAAGGATGTCCGCTCATGACCTCATATCCTTTCGATAAATTGCGCTCAGTATAGGGGACGTTTTCCTGTCTGTCAATAACCTCGCAATCATATTTATTTTATATGCAATAAGATGGCGACTCGACTTGCCCCGGCTTCGGAGGGGCGCCGATAAACGCTTGCCGCTCTTTGGAATTTTCGCTGGGAGTTTTTTTGTAATCTAGGGGAACCCTTCCGAGAGTTTAGTTTTTAGTTGACGTATTGGAAAAGATAGGGTAAACTTTTTCCCGTTCATGAGGCAAGTTCTGAGTGCGCCCGGATGGCGGAATTGGTAGACGCGCTAGATTCAGGTTCTAGTAGTCGCAAGGCTGTGGAGGTTCGAGTCCTCTTTCGGGCACCATAAAAATTGAAAAGGATATGGTCATGTCGCTTGACATGGCTGTATCCTTTTGTTATGATTATATTTCGGCATAAAATTTCCCCGACCAGTAAGGGAGGTCTTTTAGTCCATGCCCGAGTTCGTTTCAGTCAGCAAAAAACGGCAGCGTTTTACTTTTGGCCGCGTGCACGACCTCATAGAAATACCCGATATGATTGAGGTTCAGCGCGCTTCTTACCGTTGGTTTTATCAAGACGACGTGGCGCCGGATTCACGTGAAATGCAAGGCTTGCAGGAGCTTTTGCACGAAGTTTTCCCTATCGAGAGCTATGACGGTCAATTTGCGCTGGAGTTTGTTCGCTACTATGTCGACCATCCCAACCTGACGGAGGAGGAGGCGCGCCGGCGCGACATGACGTGGGCGCGCCCGATTCGCGCGACCATCCGTCTGACCAACACGAAACTTCAGGAAATCAAGGAAGAAGAGATCTTTCTCGGAGACTTTCCCGTAATGACCGAGCGAGGGACCTTCATCATCAACGGAACGGAGCGCGTCGTCATCAATCAGTTGGCGCGCTCGGCCGGCGTTTATTTCACGAAAGAGGACTCGATCCCGGGCCAGGAGTCCTGTACGGCGAAGATCATTCCCGACAGAGGAGCCTGGCTGGATTTCGCGACCGCTCCCGGCGAGATCGTCTCGGTCAACATCGACAACCGGAAAAAATTGCCCGTTTCTTTGTTGCTGAAAGCCTTTGGCGCTAAAGACAACGAGGAGATCCTCGGGCTGTTCGGCGCCGAATCCGTGTTTATGGAGTTCAGCGATGAAATGAAGGGAATGCTGGCCGCCGCGGAGTTCAAGGACCCGGACGGCAACGTGATTGTGGCGCGCAACCGCCCTATCACCCGCGACGCTTTGGAAAAATTGAAGCAGTTGGACCCGGAGGGACGCGGCGGCATCGAGGTGCAGGGCATCGACCCCTCTTTGGCCTTGACTTTGGAGAAGGATACGACCCAGAGCACCGACGAGGCGATGCAGGAAATTTTCCGGCGCCTCCGCCCCAATGAGCCCGCTCGTATAGAAA
This sequence comes from Synergistaceae bacterium, assembly GCA_031274425.1. GTDB lineage: Bacteria > Synergistota > Synergistia > Synergistales > Aminobacteriaceae > JAISLU01. The sequence goes on from JAISQE010000119.1 coordinate 26,015, forward strand.
ACGCGAGAGACTACCTGTACTCGCTCTTTTTCGACCCCCGGCGCTACACCCTGGGGCGGGTGGGGCGCTACAAACTCAATCGCCGTTTGAGGTTGGACGTCTCGGAATCCACCCGCCTTTTGACGCGGGAGGACCTGTTGAGCATCGTGCGCGAGATGTTCGCCATGCGCGCTCTCGACAAGAAGAGCGACGACATCGACCACCTGGGAAATCGCCGGGTGCGCTCCATCGGGGAGTTGCTCCAGAACCAGATTCGCATCGGGCTTCTGCGTATGGAGCGCATCGCGAAAGAACGCATGACGACCATTCCGAACTTGAGCACGGCCATGGGCCGCGAGCTCATCAACGTGCGCCCGATCGCCGCGGCGCTTCGCGAATTTTATGGTTCCGGCCAGTTGTCCCAGTTTATGGACCAAACGAACCCCCTGGCGGAAGTCACCCATAGACGGCGTCTTTCCGCGCTGGGCCCTGGGGGCCTGAGCCGCGAGCGCGCGGGTTTCGAGGCGCGCGACGTCCACTACACCCATTACGGCCGCGTCTGCCCCATCGAGACGCCGGAAGGGCCGAACATCGGCTTGGTGTCGTCTCTCACGACTTACGCTCGATTGAACGAGCACGGATTTTTGATCACGCCGCGCCGCAAGGTCGAAAAAGGCAAGCTGACGGGCGCGATAGAGTTCCTTTCCGCCGACGAGGAGGACAACTACCACGTCGCCATGGCGAACACGCCCCTGGAAGAGGACGGAGCCACCATCAGCGGAACGGAATGCCCCACGCGGCACCAGGACGACGTCGACACGATTCCCGTCGAAGAGGTCGACTATATGGACGTTTCGCCCAAACAGATCGTCTCCTCCTCGACGGCGCTTATTCCCTTCCTGGAGCACGACGACGCCAACAGGGCCTTGATGGGCTCCAACATGCAGCGCCAGGCCGTTCCCTTGATTTTCCCCGAAGCTCCTATTGTGGGGACGGGGATCGAACATCGCATCGCCAAAGACTCGGGGTCCTGCGTGGTGGCGCTGGAGTCCGGCGAGGTCATGTGGGTGGACTCGGGGCGCATTGAGCTGCGATCGAAAAAAGGACACAGCCACGTTTACGATTTGATCAAATTCAGGCGTTCGAACCAGGGCACGATCATTCACCAGCGCCCCTTGGTGGAAAAGGGCGAGCAGATCGAGAAGGGAACGATCATTGCCGACGGACAGGCCGTCGACAACGGGGAGCTCGCATTGGGGCAGAACGTCCTGGTCGCCTTCGTCCCCTGGGAGGGGTACAACTTCGAGGACGCCATACTGCTCAGCGAGAACCTGGTCAAAGAGGACAAGTTTTCGTCCATACACATCGACGAGTACGAGATCGAAGCCCGCGAGACGAAACTGGGCCCGGAGGAGATCACCCGGGACATTCCCAACGTGGGCGAGGATATGCTCAAAAACCTTGACGATAGCGGAATCATTCGCATCGGAGCCGAGGTGAACTCGGGCGACATCCTGGTGGGGAAGGTCACTCCCAAAGGGGAGTCGGATCAAACTCCCGAGGAAAAGCTTCTTCGCGCGATTTTCGGGGAAAAGGCGCGGGAGGTGCGCGACAACTCCCTGAAATTGCCTCATGGAGCCAGGGGCAAGATCGTCGCCGTAAAGCAGATGACCCGCATGGACAACCCGGAGGCGCTTTCTCCGGGCGTGATTCGGACCGTGAAGGTCTACGTCGCCCAGTGGCGCAAGATCACGGTGGGGGACAAAATGGCGGGGCGGCACGGCAACAAAGGCGTCGTCAGCCGCATCCTTCCTGTGGAGGACATGCCCTATCTGCCGGACGGCACGCCGGTGGACGTGGTTTTGAACCCTCTGGGCGTTCCCAGCCGCATGAACCTGGGTCAGGTTTTGGAGACCATCATGGGTTTCGTGGCGTTGAATAACGGATGGCACGTGGCCACGCCCGTTTTCGAGGGCGCCCAGGAGAAAGAAATTTTCGAGAACATGGAAAAGCTGAGCGCCGAAAAGTACCCAGACCTGACCCAGGACGGCATGATCACCCTTAGGGACGGCAGGACCGGCGAACCGATGGAAAAGAAGGTCACGATCGGCTGCATGTACATGCTGAAGCTGATCCATTTGGTCGACGATAAAATCCACGCTCGCTCCACCGGACCTTACAGCCTCATCACCCAGCAGCCGCTGGGGGGCAAGGCGCAGTTCGGAGGTCAGCGCTTCGGAGAGATGGAGGTCTGGGCCCTGGAGGGTTATGGCGCGGCCAACGTCCTCCAGGAGATGCTTACGGTGAAATCCGACGACATCCGCGGGCGCGACAAGACCTACGAGCGCATCGTCAAGGGTCAGAGCCTCGTGAAGCCCGGCATCCCCGAGAGTTTCAGGGTGTTGGTCAAAGAGCTTCAGGGCCTGGGATTGGACGTGGAGGTTCAGTACGACGACGGCACCGTGGGCGGAATGGTGCTGGACGACGAGGACGAGGACAAGGGCATGCGCAGATATAGCGCGGTCAGCGAGGCGGCGTTCTTCGAAGAAAATGAGAGCAATAAGGGCGACGCTCCGCGTTTGCCCGAAGCCGGCGAATCGTCGGAGCCGGAAGAGCTCGTCGAGGACACGGACATGTTCGCCATACCGGATTTGTTTTTGGAGAAAGAAGCGTTGTCGGATGGAATGTCTTTGGTAGAGGTAGAGGAAGAAGGGACTGACGCACTATGGCCCGAAGAGAGATAGTCGGTGTACGCATCAAGCTGGCTACCCCGGCGCGCATACGGGAGATATCGAGCGGCGAGGTAAAAAAGCCCGAGACCATCAATTACAGGACCTTGCGCCCTGAAAAGGACGGCCTTTTCTGCGAGCGTATTTTCGGGCCCACGCGGAGTTACGAGTGCGCTTGCGGCAAATACAAACGCAGCGGGCCGAAGTTTCGCGGCATCATCTGCGACCGCTGCGGCGTGGAGGTGACGGACAACCGGGTGCGCCGAGAGCGTATGGGACACATAGAGCTGGCGGCGCCCGTCGTCCACATCTGGTACCTTCGCGGCATTCCCAGCCGCCTCAGCCTGCTCTTGGGCACCAGCGCCAAGGACCTCGAAAAAGTGGTTTATTTCGCCCCCACCCGCAAAAAGGAGGGGGCTTTCAAAGTTGTCGCCGACGGGCGCAGGACGGACCTGATTCGCAAAGGGGCGGTCATATCCGAAAGCGAGATGAAAGTCCACGCGCATTACGACCCGAAATTCAAGGCCGAGGAGGCTTACATCCTGGAGTCCGTCGACAACATCCCCGTCAACGAGGGGGACATCCTGACGTCTCCGCAGGTTGCCCGCTACAAGACGGATTACGGAGACGAGATTTTCAAGGTGGAGCCCGCCTTCGAACTTCTGGCGGAGGTGGAAGACTTCTCCATAAAAGCGGGAGATGTGGTGTCCGAGACGGAAATGGCACGGCTTTTGGGGCAATATGGCGATCGGGGGGACGGCGGGGAACTCTTTAAACGCGCCTTCATTTCCAACAACGAAGCTTTTATCGTCACCGCAGCCCTCAAGCTGCCCTTCGTCAAGGGAAACATCATTTCCAAGAGCGAGCTCGAACTCTTCCAGCAGAAGTATCCAGGCCGTTTTTCGGCGCCGCGCTGGGGGGTCACGATCGACGACCCGTGCTACATCGTCGTCGAACAGGGCTCGTCGCCTTTCGCGCGGGCCGACGTCGTTTATGACCGGCAGCAGAGCCTGTGCCAGGCCTACGACAAAAAGTTCGAGGCGGGGATCGGCGCCGAGGGGGTGCAGACCATGATCAACCGGCTGGACCTGGACCTGTTGGCCGCCTCGTTGCGCGAGGAAGTCGCGGAGAGCAGCGGCCAGAAGAAGCGCAAGCTGGTCAAGCGCCTGCAGGTGGCGGAGGACTTTCGTAAGAGCTCCTCCGAGGCGCAGTCCATGATCCTCGAGGTGCTGCCCGTCATCCCGCCGGATTTGAGGCCCTTGGTGCAGTTGGACGGCGGGCGCTTCGCCACGTCGGACCTGAACGACCTCTATCGGCGGGTGATCAATCGCAACAACCGTTTGAAGAAACTACAGGAGCTTCGGGCTCCCGAGATCATCATCCGCAACGAAAAACGCATGTTGCAGGAATCCGCGGACGCCCTCATCGACAACGGGAGGATGGGCAAGGCCGTCTTGGGGGCGGGAAACCGCCCCCTCAAGAGTTTGACCGACCTTCTGCGCGGCAAAAAAGGCCGTTTCCGTCAGAACCTTCTGGGCAAGCGGGTGGACTACTCGGGGCGCTCCGTGATCGTCATCGGCCCGCAGCTCAAGATCTATCAATGCGGATTGCCGAAGCAGATGGCGCTCGAGCTGTTCAAGCCTTTCGTCATTCGGCAGTTGGTGGAACGCGGCCTCGCCCCCAACGTAAAAAGCGCCAAACGCATTATTGAGCGCGGGCGCGAGGAGATCTGGGGCATCCTGGAGGAGATCATCCGGGACCATCCCGTCATGTTGAATCGCGCGCCGACGTTGCACCGCCTGGGCATCCAGGCCTTCGAGCCGGTTTTGATGGAGGGCAAGGCGATTCGTCTTCACCCCATGGTTTGCACGGCCTTCAACGCGGACTTCGACGGGGACCAGATGGCGGTTCACGTTCCTTTGTCCATTGAGGCTCAAGCGGAGGCGCGGCTTTTGATGCTTTCCGCGAACAACCTTCTGTCGCCGGCCAGCGGACGCCCCGTCGTCACCCCGACTCAAGACATCGTGCTGGGGATTTACTACCTGACGGACATGCACGAGGGCTTGACGGGGGAGGGGATGCATTTCTCCAGCGAGGAAGACGTGCTCTCGGCCTTCGACCACGGCGCGGCGCATCTCAACGCCCGCGTCTGGCTGAAGGTGAACCCCGACTGGGCGATCCTGCCCGAGGGGCGGCGCAAATACCGCGGGGCGAAGGGCAAGGCGGTCATCGTGGACGACGCCAAAAAGAGCAAAATTCCCGAGGGAGCCACTGTGTTCGTGGAGACCTCTCCGGGACGCGTTCTTTTCAACAGCATCATCGCGGCTCCGTTGTGCTACGTCAACAAGCAGTTAGACAAGAAAAACATGGGTCGTCTTCTGGACGACGCGTACGACAAGGTCGACCGCACCTCCGTGGTGGAAATGCTCGACGCCATCAAGGCGCTGGGTTATCGCTGGGCGGCGAAGAGCGGCATCAGCTTCGGCGTCGGGTCGATCATCATTCCGCCGGAAAAAGAGGAAATCACGGCCGAGACGATGAAGCAGGACGAGCTCTTTAAAGAAGAGTACGAAATGGGAGTTCTGACTCAGGACGAGTATCTTTTCCACAAGGAAATGCTCTGGTCGGAGGCCGCCAGAAGGATTGCCGACAGCATCGCGGGCCACATGGATGAGTCGAACCCGGTTCGCATGATGGTGGACAGCGGCGCTCGAGGAAGCCGGGGGCAGATGGGGCAGATGGCGGGCATCCGCGGTTTGATGTCCGACCCCTCGGGGCGCATCATCGACTACCCGATCACGGCGAATTTCCGCGAGGGAATGAACATGCTCGAGTACTTCATCTCCACGCACGGCGCTCGAAAAGGACTTGCGGACACGGCGCTTCGCACGGCGAAGTCGGGTTATCTGACGCGCCGTCTCGTGGACGTCGCGCAGGACCTGATCATCACCGAGCACGACTGCGGCACGGATAAGGGGATTTGCATCCGCCCGCTGACCCGAGACGGCAAGGACATGATTCCGCTGCGTGATCGCATTTCGGGCCGTACGGCCCTGGAGGACATTCGGACGGGAAACTCGAAAAAAATTCTAGTGAAAAAAGGCGAACTCATCACCTATGAGCTTGCCAGCGAAATCGACAAGAGCGGAGTCACGGAGGTTTGGGTGCGTAGCCCTCTGGCCTGCGCCTTGAAGCGGGGGCTTTGCCAGAAGTGTTACGGCATGGATCTCTCCTCGCGGCATCTGGTTCCGATCGGAGAGGCCGTGGGCGTGGTCGCGGCCCAGTCCATCGGAGAACCGGGAACGCAGCTCACGATGCGCACGTTCCACACGGGGGGCGTGCGCCTGACGGGAGAGGACATCACCCAGGGCCTTCCCCGCATCGAGCAGCTTTTCGAGGTTCGCCGCCCCCGTAAAGTGGCCTTTTTGGCGGGGATCGACGGAACGATCGAGGAGATTCGAAATTCCGAGGGCAAGCGCAAGGTCATCGTCGTCGCCCCCGATGGGGAGACGCGGGTCGTCCACACGATCCCCGCGACTCAGGAGCTCAAGGAGAACATCGTCGAGGGCCTGGAGGTGGCGAGCACGACGCGCCTTACTGAGGGCAACATCGACCCCCAGCAGCTTTTGGAGGTCAGCGGAATCGACGCGGTGCAGCACATGTTGGTCGACGAAATTCAGGAGGTTTATCGTTCCCAGGGCGTCTCGATCAACAACAAGCATATCGAGGTCATCCTCCGCAAGGTCGCGCCTTTGAACCGGGTTCGCGTCATCGAGGAAGGAGACACGTCTTTCGTGGCCGGCGATTTGGTGTGGCTCAGCGATATCGAGGAAGAAAACGTGCGTATCGAGCAGGATAACGAGCGCAATGTTTCGGAGGCCGTGCGCATTTTTGCGGGGGATAAACTTAAAAGAGTGGAAAAACCCAACGAGGAGACGGCCGACCTTCTGGATAAACCCCTGGATGAAGCCGGGATACGTCTTTTACTGAAACCGGGCATGATGATTTCCGACGTCGTCGTGGAGCATGAGGCCCGTGACGTCAACATCGTGGTTGGAGAAGCCGCCTTCCGCAAACAGATGGAAGACCTGGAGCTCGTTTTCGATTTTTCCGTCGAGGATACGGAGATCGAGGCCGGCGAGCGGTTGACGGCGGCCCAGCTTCGCCTGATCACCTCGCACGACCCCAAACCCATCATGGTGCGCGACCGGGACACCCTCGACAAACTTGTCGGGGTGGAATGGCTGGCGGAGCGCATCGTGCAAGATGGCGAAACGCTGGTAGAGGCGGATTCCCTGATCTCCAAGGAGGTCGTGGACCTGATCGGCGAACGGAATCTTTTCGAGATCAAGGTCTGGCACAACGTGGAGCAGGTGGGCGTCGTCGACATGTTCCAAAACGACCTGATGAATAACGACAACCTTTGGGGCAAAACGCTTTTGCAGGCCGCGGACAAAGAGGGGAATCCGATCTCGGGGATTCCGCAGTACGTGGACGCGCGCGTCGTGCGGGGCCTCGCCGAGGGAGAAATAGCCGCGATCGAGACCGAGGAGGGAGTTCTCCCTCGAAGAACGCTTTTGCACAAGTTTTTGATGTCTAAAATTTACGGCAAGGTCTTGCTCGACTTCACGTTCTCCGACCAAACGGCCGCTCCTCTGGAGCCCGGTCAAGAGATCAACAAAACGGTGGTGGACGCCATCGTCGATCGCGAGCCCATGGAAATTTTCGTGCGCGCGATCTCCTCGAAAGCCGTCGTCAAACAGCTGATTCGGGAGGTCACCTTCGTGCGCAAACTGCGCGAAAGCCCGGAGTGCAAGCCATTCATTCATGGCATTACGAAAGCGGCGCTGGCGACCGACAGCTTCCTGAGCGCGGCTTCCTTCCAGCAAACGGCTCAAATCCTGGCCGGCGCGGCGGTAAAGGGACAGATCGATCCCCTGCACGGATTGAAGGAAAATGTGATCATCGGGCACCTGATTCCTGCGGGAACGGGCGCCGAGGTCTTTCGTAAACTCGAGGCCGACAGGGCGGAGGCGGGAAAAGCGGAAAGTTGAAAACAGAAAATCGGAACCATAAAAAAAGGGCTCGCTCCGAGCCCCTTTTTTTTATGGCATCGATTTTTCCTTTCACTTAATATTTGGATCTCACGGATGAGGAGCCTTTTTTTCATTTTTTGCTATACTTTATTATCGTTATTATCACCGCAATATCTCATGTGGAGCAAAAAATGAAGATCGTACGCCCTATCAAGGACGTAAAAAAAATAGAGTCGATGAAGCTTATCTTGAAAAATCAAAGCATACGAGACCTTCTCCTTTTTGTCATGGGCATCAACACGGCACTGCGGGTGAGCGATCTGTTGACCTTGACCGTGGGGGACGTCCGGGACAACAATGGGGTATTTCGTAATTTCGTGAGAATGAAAGAGGGGAAGACGGGAAAGTTGAAAGAGTTTCCCCTCAACGACGCGGTGTTGAAGGTTTTGAGGGAATATGTGGGAGCGGGAATGGAAAGCGACAGGTTCCTTTTTTTATCCGCCAAGGGCGGAGCGTTATCCCGGGTGCAAGCCTATCGGATTTTGAACGAAGCGGCTCAACGAGCTGGGATAGACGCCGTGGGGACGCACACGCTGAGGAAGACCTTCGGGTATCACACCTACCGGCAGACGAGAAACCTGGGGTTGGTGCAGAAGCTGTTGAACCACAGCAGCAGCATAGATACTTTGCGGTACATCGGAATCGAACAGGAGGACCTGGACGCCGCGTATTTGGGATTGAACCTGTGATGTCCCCAAAAGATCGCATTGTGAATTGAAGTAAAAGGCCTAAAGCTAGAATAGCTAAAACAGCTTTTTAAAGGGTTTAATTCATTTTTACCAGTACGTTCTTTTGTTAAAGCACTATATCTGTAAGACCCCGAAGACATAGGATCCCGGACGGACTCTGCTTGAGTTACGAAAAATTATGGCGCGGCCTCGAATTCCGTTCGGTTGCGCCCGGAGGTCTTGGCGCGATAAAGGGCTTCGCCGGCGCGCTGGACCAAGGTCACGACGGTGTCGCCCGCCCTCAGGAAAGAGAGCCCCAAGGAAAGCGTGATCGCTTTGTTTTTGTCCAACGCGTGCGTTTGTTTTTCAAAAGTCTGACGGATGCGCTCGGCGACGAGAACGGTGGAGGGCAGCGTCCCGCCGGGCAAAATGATGCCGAACTCCCCGCCGCCGTAGCGCGCGGCGATATCGCTTTCCCGAAGGCACTGCCGGATGAGCTTCGCCAAAAACAGCATCGCCTTGTCCCCCTCCGGGTATCCCCAGGTGTCGTTGAACTTCTGAAAGTGGTCGATGTCCATGATGACGAAAGCCAATTGCTTTCCGCCGAGGTGGGCGACGCGGATATTTTCGTCCAAAAGGGCCAGGAAATACGCTTTGTTGTAAAGGCCCGTTATGCCGTCTCTCTGGCCCAGCTGTTCGTAACGCGTGTCTTTCTCCTCGATGGCAAAATAGTTCTCGAAACGCCGCCGCGTCCCCGGAACCATCATCAAGGCGAGGCAAAGCGGATCGAGCAGAAAAGAGATCATCGCGAGATGCTCGAATATATAGGTCGGCCAGACGAAAAAAATATTGATCGACAAGAACACGATACCCGCGGCGAAAGCTATTCGCGAGAGCATGAACAAGAAAATCAGACGATAGCCCTGGCGAAACTTGACGATCCCCATCGACGTGATGGACAGGGCCTCCAAAATTGTGGAGAAGCCCGTGAGCGTCAGCGACACGTAAGGCAAACTCCAAAAAGCCGTCACGGCCACCGACATGCCCATGAGCGCGTGACAGAAAATCAACCGTCGAAGCCATGACGGGCCCATGTTCAGCTGCAGCAGATATTTGCAGAAAAACGACGTCATGACGCAATGCATCCCCAGGGAAAACCAGCATATCACGTAGACGACGTGCGGGCTGAAGTCGAAATAATATTGAAAATAACCGTTGAAGGCAAACAGGAAGAAAAGCGTGCAGGACTGGCGCAACACGGCGATGAAGTATCCCAGGTCTCCCGTCATGAAATAGAAAAAGAAATAGGCTAGAATCAGCGCGGCCATAAAACTGTAAAAAGCCATGTACCGGGTCAGATATCCGACGAACAGTCCGTGAAAGTCTTGTTCCGCTTGAACGGCGACGCCAAAAGCGATGGGCACGTTTGTTCGGACGTTCAGGTAAGCGTATCCCTCGTCGTAAGTTCCCTCCAAGCGGAAGGTGGGGTATCGCGACGGGAAACTCCGAAACATGACGGGCGTGTCCAATCCGTGAAACGAATGTTTGAACTCGCCGGCCGCCATAGGCAAGAAAAAATCGACCCGCGAGACGTATTCGTTCCACAAAATCAGAATACTCTCCTCCCCCCAGAAAGCTTTGGCGGCCTCCCGCAGTTTCGCCATGGGGATGCGAAGCCACAGAGAATCCTCCAGCTTCCAGAAACGGATGCCGCTCTCGGCGATGGGGCGAAAATCGTCGGAATAGAGGTTGGCCACCTGAAACACCCCGAAGGAATGGTCTCGCAGAAACAGGAATTCGACGTCGTTGAAATAGGCGACGGGCTTGGTCTCGGCCGCGAAAGCCGGCAAACTCATGCTCCACAGACACAAAACAAAACTCAGGACGCGCAAAAACGACCTCCGCATAGGGAACTCCCACCTGTTGTCAATTATGTAAAGAATATTCTTATCTATTCTAGCGAATATATTTTGCAAATTCAATATTGCAATACAAAAACTCCCCGCCGAGAGGGGAGTTTTTGTCCTTCACACCTTCCGCGTCCTGTGTTTTCCGTATTTTTACTTCCGCGTGTACAAAAACGGCCCGGCGCTCTCGAACCCTATTTTTTTGTGCTCGAAAATCTGCTCGGTGGAGCCCACCAAAAAGTAGCCTCCGGGGGCCAGCGCGTTGTAGAATTTGGCGTAGAGAGCGGTTTTCGTTTCCATGGTGAAGTAGATGACGACGTTGCGGCACAAAATGACGTCGAAACCCGCTCCGAAAGAGTCGTCTATCATGTTGAAACGCTTCCACGTCACGCGCCGCTTGATTTCCGAGTTGATCTGGTACGTCTCCCCTCCGTCCGACGTCGTAAAGTATTTGTGGAGGTAGTCGGGGGGCACATTCAAAAGCTGGCGCTTCAAGTACACCCCCTTTTGGGCGGTCGCCAAAGCCCCCTGGTCGATGTCGCAGGCCAGAACGGGAACCGAGACTTCCAGACCGCAAACGGCCGATAAAATCGCCAGAGAATAGGGCTCCTCCCCCGTGGCGCAGCCGGCGCTCCAAAGTTTGATGCGATGCGTGCCGCGTTTTTTGATCATCTCGGGGATAATCTGGTCTCTCAACTTCCACCACTGTTTATCGTTACGGAAAAATTCCGAAACGTTGATCGTCAAGTAGTCCAGAAATTCGCGAAGTTTCTTGTCGTCGTTTTTGATCATGTTGAAATAATCGTCGTACGTTTTGACGTTCCAACGATCTCTCAGCATGTGAACACGACGATGGATTTGATTTTTGTAAGAATTCAGATCCAAACCGATGATTCTGCGCAACTTTTGTTTGAAGGCCTCGTACTCGGGCGAATTATAGAGATTAGGTTCTTCCATTCAACGGCACCTCCCCCGTGATTCTTCCATCGTCGCTCTTTCACCGTCATTCTTCCATGATTTCTTTTTCTTTGACCTTGAAAGAATCGTCTATTTTCTTAATGAAGTCATCCGTAATGTCTTGCACGTCTTTACTGAATTTTTTCAGCTCATCTTCGGTGATCTTGGAGTCTTTTTCCATTTTTTTCAAAACTTCCACGGCGTCCCGGCGATGGTTACGCATGACGACCTTGGTTTCCTCGGCTTTTTTCGCCACCAGCTTCACCAGGTCCACCCGGCGTTCTTTCGTCAATTCCGGCAGGGTCAACCGCACGGATTCTCCGTCGTTTTGGGGCGTGATGCCCAGGCTGGACGCCAGGATAGCTTTTTCCACCGCTTTCAGACTGCTTCGGTCGAAAGGCGAAATCAGAATTTTACGCCCCTCGGGGATCGTGATGTTGGCGATTTGTTTGAGAGGTGTCTGACTGCCGTAGTAGTCGACTTTGATGTCGCTGACCAAGCCCGGGTGCGCACGCCCCGTGCGTATCGCCAGATATTCCCCTCGCAGAAACTCCAGCGCCTTGTCCATCTTTTCCCGCAAATTTTTTACCACGGCCTTCGGCATTGTAAGTCCTCCCTTCTCGATTTCGCGCAAAAAGCAAAAACTGAGCGAACATTCCCTTGAATCATGAGCTTCGATCATGAACGATTGTACCAATTCGTTCGCCTTTTACAAGCAGAGAGACCAGATTGTCGCGCTTCGAAATATTGATGACGAGAATGGGAATTTTGTTTTCCATGCAAAGAGAAAACGCCGAGGCGTCCATGACCTCGAAACGGCCGGTCAGGGCGTCTTCGTAGGCGATGTCCGTCAAGAGGCGCGCCGACGCGTTCGTCTGAGGGTTGGCGTCGTACACTCCATCGACCTTCGTCCCCTTGACCATGCAGTCCACGTTCATCTCCGCGGCGCGCAGGGCGGCCGTGGTGTCCGTCGAGAAATACGGGGACCCCGTGCCGGCCGCGAAGATCACGACCCGCCCTTTTTCCATGTGGCGGAGCGCGCGTCGGCGGATGTAGGGCTCGGCTACGGAGCGCATCTCGATCGCGGTCTGAACGCGGGTCGGCACGCCCAACTGCTCCAACACGTCCTGCAGGGCGAGGGCGTTGATGACCGTCCCCAGCATCCCCATGTAATCCGCCTGGACCCGCTCGATGCCGAGCTTTTCCATTTCCTTGCCGCGCAGCATGTTGCCTCCCCCGACCACCAGAGAGAGGCTCACCCCCGCCCGGTGGACGGTCGCGACCTCCTCTCCGATGCGGCGCACGGTTTCAAAATTCAGGCCGAAATTTTTGTCGCCGGCCAAGACCTCACCCGATAATTTGAGCAACACCCGGGCATATTGCGGCATAACGGACATCCCTCCCAATAAAAACCCAACGGTTCGTGTAGTTCGCGAGCGACCTTGCTCGTCGATTGTCTGCCTATCGCATAAAAGGCTCCGGCGCGGAAAAGACGATCCACGCCGGAGCCCGTTACTTGCCCATACCTTGTTCAAACGGTCTCTATTCCCCGATCATGAATCTGGAGAATCTTCGAATGACGATGTTCTCGCCCATCTTGGCGATGATCTCGACGAGCAAGTCTTTGATTTTCTTGCTGCCGTCCCGAATATAAGGCTGCTCCAAAAGGCAGGTGGTTTCGTAAAATTTGTTGACCTTGCCCTCGATGATTTTGTCGAGGCGATCCGCCGGTTTGCCCTCGTCGATCAACTGCTGCCGATAAATGGCTTTTTCCCGGTCGAGATCTTCCGTCGGAACGTCCTCCGGTTTTAAGTAAAGAGGGTTCGCCGCGGTGATGTGCATCGCCAGTTCGTGTCCCAGTTCGTTGAATTCGTCGGTTTTCGCGACGAAATCCGTTTCGCTGTTCAGTTCGAGCAAAGCGCCCACCTTGAAATTCGTGTGGACGTAGTGGAAAATACGCCCGTCGGAGGCCGTTCTGGCGGCCTTTTTGGCCGCTTTCGCCAGTCCCTTTTCGCGCAGGTAATCTATCGCTTTTTCGATGTTTCCGTCTGTTTCGGCGAGGGCCGCTTTGCAGTCCATCATGCCGGACCCCGTGCGCTCCCTCAGTTCTTTTACGACGCTTGCAGCAATTTCAGCCATTAGAGCAAATCTCCCCTCTTTGCCTCTCCGCTTTTCATATTTTGCGAAACACCCGTTTCATTTACGCATTTTCCACGTTTTCGGGGTCGTAAGCCTTGTGTAGACGTTCCTTGACGGCAATAATATCCTCTTCGGCAACGTCGATGGGCACGGGCGCGGCAACTTCCTCTCGAGGAGCCGGAGCTTCTTCCTCCACGGCGTCCTCGCCCTGCTTGCCCTCGATGATGGCGTTGGACATCAACCCGGCGATCAGTTTGATGGCGCGAATGGCGTCGTCGTTGCCGGGGATGGGATAGTCGATCACCTCGGGGTCACAGTTCGTGTCCACAATGGAAATCACCGGAATGCCCAGTTTGCGCGCCTCGGCGATGGCGTTTTCCTCGCGCCTGGGATCGATGAGAAAAAGAGCGTCGGGGACGCCGTCCATCTTCGCGATGCCGCCCAGGTACTTCTCCAGCTTGGCCTGCTCCTTGCGCAGAGTGGCCACTTCCTTTTTGGAGAAGGACTCCCATGTGTTGTCCTCGTCGTACCTGCGAAGCTCGGTCATACGCTGCACCCGCTTCCGAATCGTGGGAAAATTGGTCATCAATCCCCCCAGCCAGCGCTGGTTGATGTAATGCTGCCCGCATCGCAGGGCCTCTTCGCGGATGGTGTCTTGCGCCTGGCGTTTGGTCCCCACGAAAAGAACGGTGCCGCCCCTCGTCGAGACCTCACGGATGAAATCGTAGGCTTTGTCCAAGCCCCTCACGGTCTTTTGCAGGTCGATGATATAGACCCCGTTGCGTTCCGTGAAGATATAGGGCTTCATCTTGGGGTTCCAACGCCTGGTCTGGTGCCCGAAGTGCACCCCGCACTCCAACAACTGCTTCATGCTCACAACTGCCAATTTTTCAACCTCCTCAAATGGTTGTTCCTCCACAGAGACGCGCAAAAATTTCGTATCCGAGAAACTCCCCTTCCGGGCTTTTCAGCCGGAACGAAGTCCTCTTGTACGAAACACCCTTTTGTCCGTCTTCATCCTGTGTGTGTACTGAACACGTGCGCAAGTATAACACAAAAACTTCGCCCGTTGCAAAAGCTGCGGAAGGCGCGAATTTTTTACTTCCCCTTTTACTTTCCCCCGGCCATCCAGTAGTGGCTGAGATTCGTCAAATCCACGTGTTCGATTTCCACCCGGAAGGTTCCATTGGCCTTATCCGTCACGTACATCCAGATTCCGTAGGTGTTGGACAAAGCCAAACCCACTTCGTAGCTGAAGATGCTCTCCGTCGCCCGGATCCCGCGAGTATCGCTTTTCCCCGTCAGCTCGGGCAGCTCTCGCTCGAGGGTATTTTTTAGGTCCTCGAAAGAGCGATTGTTATCGTAGTTCAATTGAACGACGATGGACAGGACCCCCTCGTTGTAAGCCGTGACGTAAAAATGCCCGGAGACGGCGCCGTCCGTGAGAGAACGGGGCAATGCCGCGGGAAGCCCCTGGACGGGGTGGTAGGTCCTTCCGTCTTTGGCGAAGGGCTCGCCCGCGCTCGGGTATCCGTTTTCTTTCAGCTTCGCGAGCGCTTCGTCGATGTTCGAACCCAAGGTCACCCCGTAAACGGTCTCGTACCGAAGGGGTGCTTTGGCCGATTCTTCCGAAACTTTTTTGGGGGAAGGCTTTTTGGGTTTGGAAGGAGTTTTTTCCTTTTGAGGCGCGGCCTTTTGAGGCTTGGCCTCTTGAGGTGTAGTCGCCGAGGAATCGGGGCTCGGCGTATCTTGAACGGGGGCTGGCTCCGGCTGGGGTTCCGGGCTGGGCTCCGGTTCCGGCTCTTCCGGGTTCGGCACGGCGTTCGGTGCGGACGCCGCGTTTTGCTCGCCGAGCAGGGCGTCTTTTTGCCGGTCTTCTTTGTCGGTCAACGTCGTCGTTTCTGGAGCCGCTTCTCTTTCAGGGGTTTCTTGAAGAGCTTTTTGAGCCAGTTCCAGGCCTCGTGAGGCCCGCTCCGTCACTTCTTGGTCGCCGGGCGCGGCTTTTAGGGCCTCCTGAAAACGCGGCACGGCTTTTTCGTAGAGTTTTCCGTCCAGGTAGATTTCTCCCAAGCCGATAAAAACCCACACGGCATCCTCGCCCCGAAGCAGGGTCAGGGCTTTCTCGAACATCTCCTCCGAGCTTTTCAGCTCTCCCAGGTATCTCAGACACCAGGCGGAGAGATCCAAGGCCGTTCCATCCTCGGGGTCCTGGCCTAAAATTCTCTCGTAGAGGTTGAGAGCCGCGCGATAATCTCCGACGTCGTAGAGATTTTTGGCGCGCTTGTGCAGTTCTTCGTTTGCCCGCGACGACGTGGCGCAAAACGACAAAACAATTGCCGCCAGAAATAAAATTACTGTTTTCTTAAACATGTCTCTTTTCCTTTCTATATCTATAAAATATCTATAAATAATTTTCACCAGGGAATGCCCACGTATTTGAACACCGCCCAGTGCCGGGGCGCTCTCTTCAGCATGGACAGTTGGGCTTCATGCAAAGCGTCGACGGGCAAAACGTCGTCCAGAAGCGTGGAATAGAGTCTTTCCATGAAGCGGGGCGCGGTGTCGTCGAAAGCCCTCCAGCGAGTCAGAACGGCCCCTTTGGCCCCGCCGGCCAAAAGAACCGTGGACAAGCCGAACATGCCGTCGCCCACGTAAAGGTCCCCCAGTCCGGTTTCGCAGGCGGAAAGGACGACGAGCTCCGCGTTCCATTTGACGGTGGACAGCTCCCCCATCTGCAGAAACGAGTCGTTCTTGAAATCCAGGATGGGCGAAAGGGCGAGCCCCGGCTGCAGGTCGGGAATGGTTCCGCGGTCGTAGCCGTGGCAGGCGATGTGAATATAGCGGTACTGTCCGGGGTCGCTTTCCCAGAACGCCTCCTCCGACGCGTGCCCCGCCAGCAGCATTTTGGGGGTATGGTTTCCTTTCTCCCGCCATAGATCTCGCAGAGAGTCGGCCTCGGTCTGGGTCCCCGCGAGGAGGGTGATTTTGGGCGCGAAGTCCTTCTTGACGGTGGAGTCCAGCTCCATAAACTTGCGGGTGCCGGCGAGGTTCTCCTCCCAAACCTCATCCAGAATTTGTTGAAACTCCTCCCCTCGAGGACCGGCGGAAAGAAATTGCTTTAGGGACGTTCCATCGATGTGTTTTTGAAACAGGCTCTCGACGTCGGGATCTTGCTTGACGACCTCCAGCCAATCCGCGCCTTTCTTTGTGAAAAGCTCTCCGTAGGCCGGATTGGCGACGAGAAGAAGGGAGTTCTCTTTCCGCGATTTATCCAGGCCCGGCTCGGCCTTTTCGCCACGCGTCAGCAAAAAGGCGCTGGGCAATTCCGCGAACGTCCAGTCTTCGACCAGGTAAGAAGCCTTGTCGTCCCTGCTTTGCCTCATGGCCTCGAAGGGGAGCACGTAGAGGATATCGTGAGGGATGACCAAGAGTTTTTTCAACTTTCCGCACTCGGCGGCGACGGGTTGAAAGAGACCGTCACCCACGTCCTGGGGAGACAGCCCGCAGACCGTAACATAGAGATCCCCCCGGTCGGGGAATTTATTTTCGTCGTATTCCTCGTAGGGCGAAAGTTTGCTTTGCTTGCTCCGCATCCAATAGGAATAGCCGAAAAGGGAGTCGTAATCGACGTCAAGCGGTATCACCCTGGGCTCCTCTTCTTTTTTCAACAGGATGGCAAAGGACAGGGACGGCGAGAGATAATAGTCGGCCACTCCCCAGTCCGCAGGCATGAGGGAACGCACCGCGGCGGTCCCCGGGATTTCCTTCACCTCAAGGGAGAGATTTTGGGTCAGCTTCACGCGTTCTTCCCTCAAGCGCCGCATCTCGTCGTTGATCTGCGTCATCCTTTCGCTTTGCCTAGCGCCGCTCGCTCGGTTGTACTCGCCTTCCAGCGCGACGCGCCTCGCCTCCAGCGCCCGTATCTTGCCCTGAACGTCGGAGGGCAGAGAGTTCAGGAATTCTCCGCCCATTGTGGCCATAAGCTCCCTCCACTGACGGCCTTTCATGCCCTCTAGGGCGAGCCATACCTTTTCGGCGTTTTCGGCGGAGGGTTTTTCCCGCCATAGCTCGAAGGCGACGCGAATGGCCCCGCTGTAGAGGGCGGCCCGGTCGGAGGCGCTCTGGCTCGTGGTTCCCTCGATGGGGTGAACCTTGGCGGCCTGAGTCAGCGCTTTTTCATACAACCCCGCCGCTCCGCCCCAGTCCTTTTTGTCCTCGGCGATACGGGCCAGGAGGGCATAAGCCCGCCACTGCATGTCCGGCTGCATCTCCGAGTCGAGGGCGTCCAGGGGCGCGGTTATGAGGTCAAGCGATTTTTTCGCCGTTTTCTCCGCCTTCTCCGGCTCCGAAAGAGCGTAATAGATGCGGGACTGCAGCTCCAAAAGAGACAGCCGGTCGGAATGAGAGATCTTCCCCTCCGCGGTCAAAAGGGATTGGATGTTGTCGCTCTCGTCTCGAAGCTCCATCAGCGCCAGTTCCCTCGCCAAATCCCGCATCTTCGTCAAATCTTGCGGTTTCGTCGTGGCCTCCGGGTTGTCGAGAGTCAGGGCAAAGGAGACGTCGAAGCGCTCCTTGCCCTTTCCAAGGGCCGCGCCCAACTGCTTCAAAAAGTTTCCCCAGTTCTTGTCCGTCTTGAGCGTTATGCCCAGCTCCCGCAAAATCACCGCGCGACGGCGCATGTTCCGCCATGATTCCAAGTAACCGAGCATCTCCTCCCCAGCGCCGAACGAAAGCAAAAAGTAAGGAGAGTTTTTGAAAGAAGGAAGCAGTTTTTCGGCCTCCTGTTCGTCCTGTCTTTTTTGTTTTGCCGTCCGCTTCGACGAAGATTTGTCGCTGCCCGAATGGAACGTTTCGAGCAGCGACAAAAGGGGCTGCCGCAGCGCGGCGTCGGTTGGGGAAGGCGTTTGCGAGGCCTGAGAGAAAAGGGCCGACCTCAGTTTGTTTTTCAGAGACTCGGGCAAAGGCTGTCCCGCGATGAGAGCCTTTTGCAAGCTCTCGGTCTCGCCGGCCTTGAGCGGCGACATTTTTTTGTACAGGCTCTCCAGCTTTTTGATATCCGCGTCCACGGCCTCGGCCTGAGGGGTCGCGTTTTTTTGGGGGGGCTCGGGCTCCGTCGGCTCCAGGGATATTCCCCCCGCCTGTATCCGCGTGAAGGTCTCCTCCGAGGGCGCGGACAACGTCCCCTCTCCCGCCAGCACCCGCAGGAAGTTCAGCGTCGTGCCGAAAGCCCGTTCGACGTATCGCGCGTCGACGGCCTCGTTTTTACGGGCGGCCAGCTCTCGAAGGGCTTCTTCGGCCTTCTCGGCGCTCCGCAGGCGCTTCGTCGCCAGGCGCAGCGCCGCGTCCCCGATATCCCAGGCGACCTTGACCTCCTGATAATAGTGACGGATCTTGGGCGCCGCGCGAAACGCCATCTCCCGGATCAGACGGAACCCGTCCAGGCTGGGAACGGGCGCGAAGATCTCCTTGCGCAGAGAATCGACGGTCATCCAGGCTAGTTTGAGCCCCTGGTCGTCGTAGCCTTTTTCTTTCCTCAGAGGCCGGGCCGTGAGGGAGGCCCGCCAAGGAAGGCCCTGCATGGACTTGTAGTCCACCTTCCCGACGAGCCCCAACTCGTTTCGGATATCGCCGGCGTAGACGCCCTGCATCGCGATCAACGCGCTGTCCATGTCTTGGGCTTTGAGCGAGGCGGAAAAAGCCTCTTGATAATGCGCGGCCGACTCGTTCCACATGCCGATTTCCCCGTACAGGTTGGCCAGTTGGATATAGGCCTGCGCGAGGCGTTGCTGTTGTCCGAACTCCGAGGCCAAAGATCTGAAAATCTGAAAAAATTTCAACGCCGGTTCGTATTGCCCCTTCATACGGGCCAACACCCCGAGTTCCGAGTTGAGCTCCATCTTCAAAGTGGTGTTGTTTGTCCCCACAGCGGTGTTCAGAAGTTCGCTCATCTCTTTTTCGGCCTGGGCGAAATCTCCCAGATACATGGAGGTCTGGGCGTAATTGTTTTTCACGCTCAGAAGCTCCGGGGCGTGGTCGGGCATCCCCAGTTTCTCGCCGGCCGCGAGCGCTTCGGAGAACGTCTTTTGAGCCTCGGCAAACCAGCCGGTGGTCAACAAGAGATATCCCTTTTCGCTTTGGGCGAGGAAAGTCAACCTGTTGCCTTCATCCCGCGTTTTTTCGTTTTTTTGAAGGGCCGCGGCGTCCTTGGCGACGGCGTCGTACATTTCAAGCCCCTCGAGCACGTCCCCCCGCATACCGGCGATAAAAGCCAACTGGAGTCTCACCCTCAGTCCGCCGCCCGGATTGTTTTTGTAAGATTTCTCGGCCGACTTGAAAAATTTCTCCGCTTCTTCGAGGTCGCCTTTCGCTCTTTGTACGCGCCCCAGCCCTTCCTCCGCCAATCCGCGCATCAGGGGCGTTTTTGCCGCGATCTTCGCCGTGCGTTCGTAGCGCTCGCGGGCCTTGTCCCACTCCATAGCGTTCATATACAATTGAGCGGCGGAAAGGCGAGCGTTGCACTCGCCCCCCACGTCTTTGACGCTTTGGTAGAGGCCGGACGCCTTGTCGAACGCCTGTATGGCCGGCTCGCTTTGCGCCGAGGCGTTCTGGCACAGCCCCTGATTGTAGTAGCACTGAGCCGCCTTCAATTTATTTTTTTCCTTCTCGTAAACCTCGCCCGCCAGGCCGAACGACTTCGCGGCGTCTTCCATTTTTTGCGCCTGGTAAGCTGCGAGCGCCTCGTTGAAAAAACCATCTCCTTTACTGGCGGCGTGGGCGGCATCGGGGAAGTAAGCAAGGTAGGCAAGGCAGCCAAAAACATTCCACGCCAAAAGCGTCGCGATCGACAAAATCGCCGCTTTCCATATTTTTATTTTTTTTATTTTCCCCATCGCGTTTTCTCCCGTTTTCTTCTCGTAAAAGACGAGTTCTGTAGATTTTGCGCATACAAAACAGGGATGAAGCAGGCGATCTCTTCATCCCGATCTTTTCATTCCCGATTTCTTCATCCCCGAGGCGGTTCTGTGCCTTCTTGGGTTATTGCCGCTGTTCGTTCAATTGTTTGGCGTTTTCCCAGAAGACGTTCAGGCCCGGAAGGTCGTTGTAGTTGACGATCAAGACGACCTGACCGTCCAGGCTCGCCGTCGTCTCCAGCGCGATAAAATGCTTGTCGTTGGGGACCCAGTAGGCCTCGGCGAAAATCCCGTTATCGCTGAGATTCGCGTAGGGGCCGTATTTTTCGCTGAGGCTGTCCGACATTTCCTTGAAGAGCTCCTCTTTCATGCGGATGCTGTTCTCGCGTCCCCTCCAGGTAACGGATGCGCTCACGGACAGGAGTTTTTCCTGAAATTCCTCGAGGACGTAGAGTATCGAATCCGCGTCCTGGCGCACCAGCTCGGGAAGGGGAGACTCCCCTGGGAGCTTCACGGTATAAAACTGAGTGCCGAGCCTGGTGGGTTCCGCCGCTTTCCGCACGTCGATTCCCCGTTCGCTCAAGTGCGTCATGACGGCCTGGATGGGCTCGCCCAGAGTGAAGTCCCAGATGGTGACGGCCTCCTCCGCCGTCTCGACGGTCGCTTGCTTCGCCACTTGCTCCTGTCGCTCCATCGTGTCGGAGAGCTCCGCCGGCGACGACGCTTCGAGGGGTTTTTCTTCGGGCTCCGGTTCCTTCTCGGCGCTTGCCTCTTCGGGGCTTTTCTCTTGGGGCGGCACGGAGTCCTCGACGGAGGAGGCGAAGAACTTCCGGCGGTTTTCCAAAAGGGACGCGGCTTCGGCCCCGACCGCGGTAGCCGCCGCGGAGTCTTTTTCGGCCAAGAGCTTCATGTTCTCATCCACTCGCTCGGAATCTCCAAGGCAGGCATAGGCGAAGACGAGTCCCTTCAGCGCGCGGACGAGCAGCTCCTCGTCCTCCGGCGCCAACTCGATCGCCTGAGAAAAGGACTGAAGCGCGCTTTCGTACGCCCCCGCCCCCAAATAGGTCTCGCCCAGGCCCGCTTTGACCCATTTGACCAGCGCCCCCGGCAGTTGCTCGGCTCGCTCGAATCCCTGACGGGCCTGTTCCCAATTTCCCAGATAACGATGGCACCAACTGGCGTAGTCCCACGCCTCGCCGTTTTGAGGATCGAGCTCCAGGGCTTTCGCGAACAGCAAAAGCGCGTGATTGTAATCTTGCACGCTGTATAGGTTCTTGGCGCGCTCCGTCAGCGACTCGCTTTCGGTTGCCGCCGCGGCGGGCGCGGCAGCCGAAAGAAACGCGGAAAAAAGAACAAACGCGCTCAAAAACAGCCTCAGCTTCCCACGGATATTCATCTTCAGATTCATCTTCAGCGGTCTGTATTCTACTCGTCGACGGTCACGGCAAACGAGAGCTCGAGTTCCGTTCCATCCTCCGCGGCCAGCTTGGCTTTGATGACGTCCTTGCCTGTTTTGCTGGCCGCCACCAGTTTCCATTTGTCGTCTTTTCTGGGCAGAACGAGAATTTCACCGGCCTCGATGCTCACGTCCGTTCCCTCGGGCAACAAATTGTTCTCGTTTTCGCTGGCTCCCAGATTGACCAGAGAAACCAGTTTGGCGGGCTTGTCGCTTATGAACTTCACGAATACCAGGTCTCCCGTCAGAAAGTCCGTGCCGTTGGTCCACGCCTTGGCCGTCCAGTCTCCGTTGACGGCGACTCCAAAGCCCGTCGGCGCGTCGGCCTTCTCGGGGTCGCGGGTCATGACGGCCAGGGAGGCGACGCTCCACCGCAAAGGATCGGAAGGCGTTTCGCCGCCGGGCTCGGGTTCCGGCTCTTCGTCTTCCACGAGCAGGATGTCGCGCGTGGCGTTTTTGGCGTCTTTGAGGACGGCAAAGGGACCCGCGAGTTCCCGGTTCTCGGGGTCGACCACCGGAACGTCGTTGTTCGTCGCGATGGCCTTCACCACGTCCACCCCCACGGGCCCGCCCGCCTTCATGGCGAATTTCTGTCCCTCGGCGGGGATTTTTACCTCCTCGCCGGCTTTGACGCGGTTGTTCTCCACCCACTTATTGGGGAAAAGAACCAGTATCTGCCCGCTGGACGTAAAATCCAGAACGGTCAGATAGGCGTCGGCCTCGGACTTGAACGTCAGGACGATATTGTCCCCGATGCCGTAAACGCCGTCCTCTTTGTCGGACGTCAGCGTCACGGAGAAGTCGTTTTTGTGCAGCTCCTCCACGTCCAGCACGGCTGCGGCGACCTCCGCCGTCTCCTTTTCTCCCTCGCCTTCTTCCTCCTCGACCAGCACGATGTCGCGCGTGGCCGTCGTCGTGCTGGGTTTGATATCCGCCCAGGCAACTCCGCATATCGTCGACAGCGCAAAAATCAGCAATGCTCCTACAACCTTTTTCATGTCAAACCGACCTCCCAGCATAGAATTTGTTTACTTCAATTTCAGAGCCTTTTTCATCTCCAGCGCGGGCATGTAGTCCTTCTTTATTTGAAGGCAACGATCCAGCCATTCTTTCACGGCCGCGTTGTTTTTGGCGTTGTGCGCGGCCAGGGCCGTCCAGTAGGCGTCC
This sequence comes from Synergistaceae bacterium, assembly GCA_031274425.1. Classification (GTDB taxonomy): domain Bacteria; phylum Synergistota; class Synergistia; order Synergistales; family Aminobacteriaceae; genus JAISLU01. The sequence goes on from JAISQE010000119.1 coordinate 49,024, forward strand.
AGGTAATTTCCGTCGATCATCTTCGCCGCCCGCCCAAACTGGCGCACCGCCAGCTCGTACTTGCCCGCGTTGAAATTCTCGAGGGCCTTTTCATGCTCTTCCACCACGGCGGCCTTCGCGGCCTCGTCGGCGTTCAAACCCCTCAGGGTCTCGACGCCCTCGGCGGGGGGCTGAATCGATCCCTTTCTCGACGGAGCCGCCGGTTTCGAGGGTTTTTCCCGCTCTTTTGCCCTTTTCGGCTCTTCCCGCCTCGAGGGCGGCCTCTCGTCCTTTATCGGGCTCGAGCCGGGGCCTCCGATAAGCGAGCTTTTATTTTTAGGCGGGGACACGACGGCGATCGTCTTCAAAATAACGCTGTCCCACGAGTTTCTGTGGATATACTCTCCCTTGGGTATGCCTTGAGCGCGGTAGTGGTATCGCTCCCGCCCCTCGGAGTCCTGGAAGTTGATTTCGTAAAGGAAAGACTTCCAGACGGAGGGCCTGTAGCCTTTATAGATGTAGATGACGCGGGAATTTCGTATGTAGCTTTCGAAGTCGAAGCCTGGAGCGAAACGTTTGAAATCCTCCGCCACCTGTTCGACCCCCGCATCGTCGTACTCGTAGATGATCATCGTGCGGACTTCGTGCTCGTTGGCGTCCCAGTTCGTCAGTTGCTTGGAGATCGTGGCGCGCATGTGGTCGTCCTCTTTCACGATATAGAACTTTCCCCCGGCGTCCGCGAATCGGATGATGATGTCCTCGCCGTACCCCATGGGATCGAGGTCCGTCTCCCGTCCGATGCTTCGGCCGACGGTCTTGACGAAGGGAGAATAGGTCCCCAAAAACTGATGGGCGCCCGCGCCGATGGAGTCCATGCGCCTTTGGAACTGGCTCATCCTTTTGCGGCTGAACATGCCTTGAGCATAGACTAGGTCGTGCATCATTTGCTCCAGTCCGCCTCTGTTATTGTAAAATCTCGTTGCGTCGTCTATCATTTTGAACCCTTCAAGCGCTATCCCGATGATCTGCGGCAGGTTGGAGAGGACATCGCCCAATCCCTTCACGGCCTTCTCCCCCGGCTCGACCACGTCTCGGTCCAGCACCGCTTTTTCTTCCGGCTCCATCTCGTCCGCGTCGAATCGTCGCGCCATCTGGTGGGCCGTGGCCACGGCGCTGTTGCCCGCCACCTGAATGTCCTTTTCTCTCGCCGCCACCTGCTGGTCGGTCAGCTCGTCCAACTGCAGCGTATTGACCGCGGTCTCCATAGCCTTATAGAAGGATTTGACGATATAGATGGCGGACTCGTCGCCCCCGATGGCCTGCAAAAGGGCCACCTCGCGGTCCGTCAGCGTTTTGAGCTCCGCCAGGGAAGCCCGGGCCTCCGGGATTCGCCGCTCCAGTTCGCCGCGCAAAGCCGACGCATCCTGTCCTTTTTCGTTCGCGCTGTAGTAACGATTTTGAACTTCCTGCGCCGCGCTGATGACACGGAAATGCTCGACCTTCCGCCTCCGAATCTCGCCCAATTCCTTGGATTCGACTTCTTTGCCTTCCTGCTTGGCCTTCTTCTGCTGCGCCACGTTCTGCGTCGTGTCGGCGCCCTGGATGCCTTGGAGTTCGTGAAAGCTGGCTGTGTTCGAAACTTGGCTCGCGACGATGGCTTCTCGCGCCACCGCGACGACCAACGCCGCCAAAAGCAGCACCAGCAAAATCGCGATGCCCCACTTGATTGTCGACCTGCGCGTCATGAAACTATCACTCCCGGTCTTTATAAGTTTGAGCTGTAAAAATACTTGGGAAGCCTTATATCTTACGTTATTTACTTACGTGAATATGCTAACATAAACTTTACGAAAAAGGTATACCGCGTACTTTAAAACGGAGTACCTTAAGACAGACATGGAGGTGCAGCAAATGTTGGTGAATGGCTTCAAAAAAGCGG
>JAISQE010000125.1 GCA_031274425.1 Synergistaceae bacterium
ATCGCCCTTTTCAAGTGAAATACTTGCTTTTTCTTCTTCTGTTACCTTTATTCCTTTGAGATACGTATTCTCGTCTAGGCTACATCCTACCACTAAGCCCTTAGTCGTTGTTGTGTTGATTCGCTGTTTTTCCTCTCTATGTCCAGGCCTGTGCTTGACACTGACGTTTTTTTCAGCGCCCTCATCTCCGCTGTTAAAATAAACTCGACTTTAGAGTCTCTTCTCTCGAAATTATTTAAAGGTTTTATATCTTTACTTCGACTTTAACCCCTGACCATGCGTCCACGATTTGCGTTCGATCCCTTTCTCGATCCCTTTCAATAGCTTTTACGGAGCGTTTTGCACTGATTAAAAAATGAGTATTACGATATACTTCTCTTGGGGATAAGAGTCAGTGCCGAAATGAGAATTAGCGAGATCGAGGAGAAACCGGATGAAAATCATACCCTATGTCCGTAAAGCGCAATTTTATGAAACCGACCAGATGGGGGTGATCCACCACGCTCATTATATCCACTGGTTCGAGGAAGCCCGCGTGGATTTCTTGGCCCAGATCGGGTTCCCTTACGAGCGCGTGGAATCCTTGGGCATCACGTTCGCCGTGTTGGGTTTGTCCTGCGAATACAAGTCGCCGGTGCGGTTCGGGGATACGGTGCATATTCTCGTGGGGCTTCCCTCCTGCGGACACTCCAAGATGACCATCGATTACCGCGTAACGGACATGTCCACCGGCGAGCTTCGAACGACGGGCGAAACCCGCCACTACTTTTTCAGAAAAGAGGACGCGCGCCCCGTCTCTTTGAAAAAAGCGATACCGGAGCTGTACGATCTTTTTCGCTCCCTGAGCGGGGTTTGACCCCAACCGGACACCGGACAAAAAGAGGCCGAACGATGACCAAGACAATGTACCGATTGTTTTACAAGTATATTTTGTCGAGCGATATCCCCTTCGCCGCCAGGATATTCAACTTGCTCATGGGCTGCGCCTTCATCATCACGACATCGGCGAGCGTCGTCACGTATTTCATTTCGCCGGATCCTCCCTCCATGCTGGTGCTCTTGGCCTTGGAGCTGACGATCATCATCATGTTCCATCTTTGCAACAAATACGGCGCGCAAAAGTTGGGGGCATTGATCATGATGGCCGCCGGCGGCGTTCTGTTCCTCCCGGCAATATTCTTGATATCGGGGGGAATCGAGAGCGGGGTGCCGACCTACGCCGCGCTGGTCATCGTCATCATGTTTTTCGTGCTCGAAAAAAAAGAGTGCTTCATCATGGTGTCGCTCGAGATCGCTATTCTCACCGGATGCCTGTACATCAATTACCGATATTTCGAAATACTCCCCCAACCCCTGAACACGCCGCTCCTGAGAATCATAGACAACGCCCAGGCCATCTTTATCGTCAGCACTGCCCTCGGCATGACGATCAAATTCCAAAGTTACGTCTACACGGAGGAAAAGAAGAAGGCCGAGGCCGCCTCGAAGGCAAAAAGCGAGTTCATGGCCACGATGAGCCACGAGATACGCACGCCGCTCAACGCGATCCTCGGGCTCTCCGAGATACAACTGCAAAAATCGCTGCCGGCGGAAACCCGCGACGACCTCGAAAAAATATACAGTTCGGGTTCCAGCCTGCTGGGCATCATCAACGACATGCTGGACATTTCCAAAATCGAGGCGGGCAGCTTCGAGCTCATCCTCGTGGAGTACAGCACGCCGAGCCTGATCAACGACGCCGTGCAGTTGAATATCGTGCGTATCGGAGGCAAGCGCATCGTCTTCGACCTGGACCTCGACGAGACGATACCCACCAGCTTGTACGGCGACGAGCTGCGGGTCAAACAGATTTTGAACAACCTTCTCTCCAACGCGTTCAAGTATACGAAGGAAGGAAACGTCACGCTTCGGATCTCTTGGGAGGAGCGGAACGGCGACGCTTGGCTGACCATCGTCGTGGCCGACACGGGCATCGGGATCGAAAAGAAGAACATCGGGAAGCTGTTCTTGAAGTACCACCAGTTGGACACGAAGGCGAACCGTAAAATCGAGGGAACGGGGCTTGGCCTGTCCATTACGAAAGGGCTTTTGGAGATGATGGGCGGGACCATCGACGTGGACAGCACGTACGGCAAGGGCAGCGTCTTCACCGTGCAGCTCCCTCAGAAAATCGCCGACGGGAAACCCATCGGGAGAGAAGTGGCCGAAAACCTGAAATCGCTGCGCTTCATGAAAGACCGGCACAGCCGGGGCAGGAACCTGGTGCGGGCGTACATGCCGTACGGGAGGGTCTTGGTGGTGGACGACGTGGCGACTAACCTGGACGTGTCGAGAGGGCTGATGCTGCCTTATGGCCTGACGATAGACTGCACGTTGAGCGGGCGGGAGGCCATAGAAAAAATCCGCTCGGAGATGGTGAAATACGACGTGATCTTTATGGACCACATGATGCCGGAAATGGACGGCGTGGAGGCCACCCGCGTCATTCGCAACGAAATCGGCACGGAATACGCGAAAACCATTCCGATCGTCGCACTGACGGCGAACGCCCTGGCGGGAAACGAGGAAATGTTCCTCGCCAAAGGCTTCAACGCCTTCATCTCGAAGCCCATCGACATCATGAGGCTGGATATGATTCTGAATCGATGGGTTCGGGATAGGCAGCGCGAGGAAATGCTGGAGAGCGCGGAGCGGGAAAGAGCGAGCGTCGCCGCCATAAAAAACGTAAGAAACGATCTCTTCGGCCGGGCCGAGGACGCGTTTTTGGACAAATTGCGCGAAAAGGAAATCGACGGGCTCGATCTGAAAAGCGGCGTCAGGCGTTACGGCGGCGAGGACCCCTATATGCAAATTCTCCGTTCCTACTTGAAGCACACGCCGGATCTTCTTGAAAAACTGCGCGACGTCTCGGAGGCGACCCTGCCCGAATACGCCACCACGGTGCACGGATTGAAGGGCAGCAGCTACGGCGTCCACGCCAACAGACTGGGCAAACGCGCGGAAGCGCTGGAGAGCGCGGCGAAGTCCGGGGACCTCGCGACGGTAAACGCCGGCAACGAAGGGCTCATCGAAGACGCCTACAGGCTTTTGTCGGACATCGGGGTGCTCTTGAAAGACAACTCCCCGGAAAGGGACGTGGAAAAAATTTTCGTGCCTTTTCCCGATAGAACGCTGCTCGAAAAGATGCTGGAGGCCAGCAAACAATACGACCTGGCGACGATGGAAAAGATCCTGTCCCAGTTGGAGCTGTACGAGTACGAATCCGGCGCGGAGTTGATCCCGTGGCTACGGGATCAACTGGACAACCTGGAGTACGAGGTCCTTCAAACGAAATTGGAAGAACTGATGCGCTCAAGCCTGTTTCAATAACAGGCTCAGCACGAATCCCGTCGCGCCGAAAAGGATCATCACCACGGCGGCTCCGATGAAGGAGCCGCTCATCGTCTGGAGGCTCCCCGTCAGGAAAGGGCCGAGAAACGACGAGACGATCACGTGGGAGTTGACGATGGAGAAGTTCATCGCGTAGTTTTCGCTTCCGTAAAAGGAGTAGCACACCGCGGTGTTGATCGGCACGATGCCTCCGAAAGAAAATCCCACGCAGATGTATCCGGCGGCCAAGAGAGCCAGGCTTCTCCCCTCCAGCGCGAAGATGATGAACGTAAACGCGGCGACAAGGCCAAGGCTGATCGCGCACATCGATTTTCCGCGCCCGATCTTGTCGTACAGAAATCCCATGACCACGCGTCCCGTTCCGTTGAAAACGGAGACGAGGCCGGTGAGCAAAGAGGCGGTCTCCAGAGAGCTTCCCATGTCGATGGCCAGCGAAGACGCGTTGCCGATCAAGGCGAGCCCCGCGGCGGCCAGCAGCACCGCCCAGGAAAAGAAAATCCAAAAAGACCGCCTTTTGATCATCTGCGTCGTCGTCATGCCCGCCGCCCCGCCGTTCTCCAGGGCGGCGGAAGACCGGGCCCGCCTCGGCGGGGCCTTGACGAGAAAAGCGCAAAGGACGATGAGAACGCCGAACGCGACGCCCAACTGGAGGAAGGTGGCGCGCCATCCGAAGGCGGTGATCATGGCGGTGCTGACGGTGCCGAGCACCATCCCGCCCAGCCCGAAACCCATGAGAGTCAGCCCCGAAACAAACCCCGGCTTTTCGGGAAACCATTTGACGACCGTGCTGATGGTGCAGTTGTAACCAAACCCGATGCCCAAACCGACCAACACGCCGTAGGTCATGTAGAGCCCCGGAAGGGAGGTGAGCCGCGAGGCCAGAAGAAACCCGGACGAGACGCACAGCGCGCAGAGAAACATGACCGGGCGCGTGGAATGCCGGCGCAAAATCAGCCCCGAAACGAAGCCTCCGACGCAAAAGAAGGACATGCAAATGGAAAAGGCCAAGGAGGTCTGGGAACGGAGCCACCCGAACTCGACCTCCAAGGGCTTGACGAAATTGGACCAGGCGTAGACAAGTCCTAAAAACAGCAGCAGAACGGCGGACTCGGCCAGGTACAACCATCTTTTATTATCGATGACTTGCGGAGCGCTTTCTTTCGATATCGGCAATTTTGCGCCCCTACCATCCGATGTACTGCAACACCGTGATGGCCGCGCTGGCGAGGATCACCTGGATGACGAAGAGGGGCGCGAACCACTTGAGGTAACGGGCGTAGGGGACGTTGGCCAGGGACAGGGCGCTCAAGAGAACCCCCGACGTGGGGATGACGCAGTTGGAGAGCCCGTCGCCGAATTGGAAAGCCTGCACGGCCACCTGCCGCGTGATCTGCGCCAGGTCCGCGATGGGAACCATGAGCGGCATGACCGCCACGGCCTGCCCGGACCCCGAGGGAATGAAAAAATTGAGGAGGAGGTTGACGTAAAACATGATGTTGGCCCCCAGAACCGGTCCATAGCTGGCGATCGGCTGGGACAGGTAGTACACGATGGAGTCGATGATTTTGCCGTCGGTCATGATGACGGCGATCGCGCGGGAAATGCCGATGACGAACGCGCCCGCCACCATCGTCGCGCTTCCTTTGATGAACTCCTTGCAGGTTCCGTCGACGCCGAGCCCTCCCAAAAGCCCCGTGAAGATGGCCATGGCGAGGAACGTCGCGGAGTAGAGCGGAATGCCCCAGTTCCACTGCAGAGATCCCACAATGATGGACCCCAAGCCGAGCGCGGCGATGGCGATGCAGGCTTTGTGCCTCCAGGTGAAGGGCTCGTACTCGTCGAAGCTCTCCTCGGAGCCGTACAGATCCGAGGGGTTCACGCCCTCCTCATAGAGCAGGCTGGAAAGCGGATCTTTCTTGATGCGGACGATGTAGCGGGAAACCCACCAGTACGTCAGCAGAAGGTTGACCACGTGGAAAAGGATTCGGACGTAGAAACCGGAGAACTTCTCCAGCTCCGCGATATCCTGGGCGATGCCGATGGTGAAGAGGTTGCCCCATCCCACGTTGAACCCCGCGTAAGACCCCAAATAGACCAAGCAGAACCCCACAGCGTTGTCGAACCCCAGGGCCCTGGCGAATAGAATCCCCAAGGGCACCAGGGCCAGCGCCGTGTTCGCGAAAGCCCCCGTCGCGCCCCCGATGGACATGAAGAGCATCACGACGAAAACGGCCACATGTTCCCTGCCCCTGACCTTTTTCAGGATACGCTGGAAGGAGACGCGGACCGTCCCCGTTTTTTCCAGGATGTAGATCGCGGCGCCGCAGAAGAAGACCATGAAAATCATTCCGCCCGACTGAGTGAACCCCGTGTCCAGCGCGGAAAAGATCTTCCATACCGCCTGAGGCGCGGGCTCGACCTGGTGATAGGTTCCGGCGACGACCTGGCTCTGCTTTATTCCGGCGACGACCTTCACCTCGCGTTCGAACTGCCCCGCCGGAATAACCCAGGTGAGGATGAGGACGACCAGCACCGTCGAAAACAAAAAAGAAAAAACATGCGGAAACTTCATTGCGCGTTTTGGAGCTGCCGTGTTGCTGTCAACCATATCCAATCATTCCTTTCGAGAAAAACGTGACGCCATTATACGATTTAATGATCGACGGAACAATCGCTTGCTCGCGTACGCGTTATCGGTCGAATACTCGCGAGACTTCCTTTAGTTTTTCCACGATGGCGATATGCTGCGGGCAATGCTGCTCGCACTGCCTGCATTCCACGCAGTCGGAGGCTTTGCCGTGACGCTGCGTCAGGTTCAGGTAATAACTCACGTGAGACGGAACCCGCCTGAAACGCGCTTGGTTGTTGTACAGGGAAAAAAACTGCGGGATCGGTATGTTCCTCGGGCAGCCGTCCACGCAATACAGGCAGGCCGTGCAGGGAATCGCGATGCTGCTGTTGATGATTTCCGTGGCTTTCGCTATGACGCCGTATTCCGCTTCGTTCAGGGGCTCGAAATCCGTCATGTAGCCCGTGTTGTCGACGACCTGTTCCAAATTGCCCATGCCGCTGAGAACGACACGAACGTTATCCAGCGAGGCCGCGAAACGTACGGCCCACGAAGCGGGGCTCATGTTCGGGCGGCAGGCTTCGAACAGTTTCTTGGCCTCTTCTGGAACGTCCGCGAGGGAGCCGCCCTTGACCGGCTCCATAACGATGACGGGCTTCTTGTGTTTTGTCGCGGTCTCGTAGCATTTACGGGATTCGATGGACTCGTTTTCCCAGTCGATATAGTTGATCTGGAGCTGCACAAATTCCATTTCCGGATGCTCGGCTAAAATCCGGTCCAGCCGTTCCGCGCTGTCGTGATAGGAAAAGCCGATATGTTTCGCTTTTCCCTCGGACTTCAGCGTTTTCATGAACGCGAACCCGTCGGTTTTGAGCGTGTCCGCGTAGTACTTTTCGCCAAGAGAGTGCAGCAGGTAATAGTCGAAATAGTCCACGCCGCAGCGCTCGAGCTGCTCGTCGAAAAGTTTCCGGTAATCCTCTTGGCCGGCGACCAGCCAAACCGGCATCTTGTCGGCAAGGGCAAACGCGTCCCTGGGATGGCGCTCCACCAAAGCCCTCCGCGTCGCCGCCTCGCTCATGCCCTGGTGATAAGGATAAGCCGTGTCGAAATAGGTAAAGCCTTTCTCCAGGTAATAATCGACCATTCGGTTGACCCGCTCTTGATCGATACTTTTGGGATTGCCCGCCTCGGTAATCGGCAACCGCATCATTCCAAACCCCAATTTTTTCATCTTTTCCATTTTTTTCATCTTTTCCATCGGACGCTCCCCCCCCTCTCGCACCATTTTACAGGTATAGTGCTTTAACATAAAGATCGTACTGGTAAAAATTTGAGCACATGGGCCGGGTGGCCCCGAACGGGCGCTCAATATCGGTCTTTTCCCCCGTTCAGGTATTTGTCGCAGGCGACGGCGGCGTTGCGCCCCTCCATCAGAGCCCAAACGACCAAACTGGGGCCTCTGCGCATATCTCCGGCGGCAAACACCGTCAGAAGACTGCTTTTATATTCGTCGTACTTCGCCAGAACGTTGCCCCGCGCGTCGACCTCCAATTGCAGTTGGTCTATGAGGGTCCTCTCGGGGCCGGTGAACCCCATGGCGGTCAGCACGAGGTCGGCCTCTATCTGGAACTCCGTGCCGGGCAGGGGGCGGGGAACCCTCTTGCCTCCTCGATCCTCCCACTCGACTCCGACCGCCGTCACCGAAGAAACGCGATCTCCGTCGCCATCGATCTTTAGCACGGTGGTGGAAAACCTTCTCGGGTCCGCCCCGAAGAGCTCATGGGCCTCGCGCTGGGCGTAGTCGGTGCGAAAAACTCGGGGCCAGAGGGGCCAGGGATTTCCCTCCGCCCGAAATTCCGGGAGAGGAGGAAGAATTTCGAGCTGCGCCACGCTTTGGGCTCCCTGACGGATCGCGGTGCCGACGCAGTCCGTTCCCGTGTCGCCGCCGCCCACGACCACCACGTTTTTGCCCCGCGCGTCGATGCCTTCCCCGTCCCGGGCGTCCGAGCCGAGGAGGCGCTTCGTTGCGGATGTCAAAAATTCCATCGCGGTGTGGACGCCCTTGAGCCCGGATCCGGGCACGTCGAGCCTGCGCTCGTTCGTCGCGCCGCAACAGAGCACTATGGCGTCGAAGTCGTTCATCAGCCGGATGACCGGAACGTCGAGCCCCACCTCCGAACCCAGGACGAAGGTCACGTTCTCCTCGCTCATGATCCGAACGCGATTTTCGACGAGAGATTTGTCGAGTTTCATGTTGGGAATGCCGTAGGTCAGAAGCCCCCCAGGGCGGTCGGCCCTCTCGAAAACCGTGACCCGGTTGCCGAGCCGGTTCAGCATGTCGGCGCAGGCGAGGCCCGACGGGCCGGAGCCGACCACGGCGACTTTTCCGCCGGTTCTGCCGGCGCGAATCCGGGACGTGCGGGGGCGGATTCCGCCGTTCTCCAACATCGCGTCGATCACGTATCGCTCGATATTTTTGACCGTCACGGCGGGCTCGTGTTCGCCCAGAGTGCAGGACCCCTCGCAGAGGGCGGGGCAAACCCTGGACGTGAACTCCGGAAAGGGGTGGGTCCTGGACATTCGCTCGTAGGCTTCCTCCACGTCCCCGCGGTATACCAGGTCGTTGATCTCCGGTATGGGATTGCCCAGGGGGCAGCCTATCGAGGACCCGTCCACGACGATTCCCGCGTGACAAAAGGCGACCCCGCAGTCCATGCATCGCGCGCTCTGGCGGACGATCGTCTCCTTATTCGTGGGGAGCGTCAGGTCGGAATAGTCGCGAATTCGCTCCCCGACGGGCCTGTAATCCGCGTCGATCCTTTCGTACTCCATAAAACCAGTGACTTTACCCATTTCTGCACCTCTTTTGTCCGGCGGTCATGATTTCAGCGACAGAACGGCGAGCGCTTCCCGGGCCTCGTCGGTCTGGAAAGCGTCGCCGGAAACGGAAATTTCCTCTTGAGCGATCCCCTCCCGCGTCGCCGCGATCGCCCTCCGGTAGGCGTAGGGGATGACCTTGACGAACGAGGCCAGGCTGGGGTCGAAATCGCGCAGGATCCCCAGGGCTTTCGGGCTGCCGGTATAGGACAGATGGCGCTCCAGGGTTTCCCTCAGAACGCCGGAGTCCTCGCCGCTCAGGTTCACCAGGCTGATGAGCCCCAGGTTGGCGTTCCCCTCCAGCTTCCTCTCCGGGTCGAAAACGTAGGCGACGCCCCCCGACATGCCGGCGCCGAAGTTTTTCCCCGTCGGCCCGAGGATGACCACCAGTCCGCCGGTCATGTACTCGCACCCGTGATCGCCGACCCCCTCGACCACCGCGGTCGCGCCGCTGTTTCGGACGCAGAACCGCTCCCCCGCGATGCCCCTGATGTAGGCCTCGCCCGAGGTCGCGCCGTAAAGCGCGACGTTGCCGATGATGACGTTCTCGTCCCCTGCTTCCAGGGAGGCCCCGGCCCCCTCGGGCGGCAGAACGATGATTTTTCCCCCCGAGAGCCCCTTGCCGACGTGGTCGTTGGCCTCGCCGCGCAGTTCCAGCGTCACGCCGCGCGCGAGAAACGCGCCGAAACTCTGCCCCGCGGAGCCGTCGAAAACGAGGCGCACCGTATCGTCGGGAAGCCCGTCGATGCCGAACATGCGCGTGATGTCGCCGGAGAGCATACTGCCCACCGTCCGGTTCGTGTTGTCGATGTGAAGCCGCGAGGTTATCTTTTTCGGATTCCGCGGGTCTCCCGACGCGGCAAGCTCGGGGATGCAGAGGGGCAGCAGCGTGTTTTTGTCCAGCGATCTCTGCAGCATGTGCTCCTGCGGATAGTGGAAGTAGCGGTCTTCTTTGCTCTCTATCGACGAGGGCTGGAAAAGAAGCCCCGACAGGTCGATCGTTTTCGCCTTCTCGCTGTATATCTTGTATTTGACGCGCAGCAGCTCCACGTGCCCGATCAGGTCGTTGAAAGCGCGAACGCCCAGAAGCGCCATCCACTCGCGCACCTCTTGGGCCAAGAAGCGCATGAAGTTCTCCACGTACTCGGGTTTGCCGCTGAATTTCTTCCGAAGCTCGGGGTTCTGGGTGGCGATCCCCACGGGGCAGGTGTCGAGGTTGCAAACCCGCATCATGTTGCACCCAAGCACCACCAGCACGGACGTCGCGAAGCCGAACTCTTCCGCGCCCAAGAGGGCCGCGATCACGATATCCCTCCCCGTGAGCAGTTTCCCGTCCGTCTCCAGGGTGACGCGATTGCGGAAGTTGTTCAACAGCAAGGTCTGATGGGCCTCGGCAAGGCCCAGCTCCCAGGGAAGGCCGGTGTGCCGGATGCTGCTTCTGGGGGCCGCGCCGGTCCCCCCGTCGTACCCGCTGATGAGGATGACGTCGGCGAGCCCCTTCGCGACGCCGACCGCGATCGTGCCGATGCCGGCCTCGGAGACGAGCTTGACGTTGATGCGCGCGTGTCTGTTGGCGTTCTTCAGGTCGTGTATCAACTGGGCCAAGTCCTCGATCGAGTAGATGTCGTGGTGGGGCGGGGGCGAGATCAAATCGACGCCAGGCGTCGAGTTCCGGGCCCTGGCGATCCACGGGTACACCTTGCTTCCGGGCAGGTGGCCTCCCTCACCCGGTTTCGCGCCCTGGGCCATCTTGATCTGAATCTCCACGGCGTTGGTGAGGTAGCCAATCGTCACGCCGAAGCGCGCCGACGCGACCTGTTTGATGGCGCTCGACGCGCTGTCTCCGTTTTCCCGCTTCTCCCAGCGCTCCGGAACCTCGCCGCCTTCTCCGCTGTTGCTTTTGCCGTGCAGGCGGTTCATCGCCACGGCAATGCACTCGTGGGCCTCGGGGCTGATGGAGCCGTAGGACATCGCGCCGGCTTTGAAACGCCTGACGATGCTCTCCGCCGGCTCCACCGACTCGATGGGAATCGGCTTGCTCCGCGTCACCATGTTCAGCAGGCTGCGTATGTTTTTCATGACGTTCGAGCGGCTCGCGACGTTGGAGGTAAATTTTTTGAACATCTCGTAGTTGCCGGTGCGGCAGGATTCCCGGAGGTAGTAGATATTCTCCGGGTTGAAAAGGTGGTACTCCCCGTCGCGCCGCCACTTCAGCTCTCCCCCCGAGTCCAGGGGACCGCCCATTTTGATGGAGTCGAAGGCGTTGTTGTGGCGCGCGCGGCTTTCGGCCTCGATCTCTTTCAGGGTGACGCCTCCGATGCGGGTGATCGTTCCGGTGAAGTATTCGCCCACAACCTGCTCGCTCACCCCCAGCGCCTCGAAAATTTGCGCCCCCTGGTAGCTGCGGATGGTCGAAATTCCCATCTTCGATATGATTTTGACGACGCCCTTCGTGAGCGCGTTGCGGTAGTTCTCGAGGGCGGCCTCCGGGTCGCGCTCGACGGCCCCACGGGACGCCATGTCGCGCACGACCCGGTAGGCGAGCCAGGGGTTCACGGCGTCCGCGCCGTACCCGATCAGAGCGGCGAAATGGTGCGTCTCCCGCGGCTCTCCAGACTCGATGACGATGCTGACCTTGGGCCTGGTCCTGTTGCGTATCAGGTGGTGATGCAGCCCGGCTCCCGCCAGCAGCGCCGGAATCGGGATTCTGTTTTCGTCCGCCCCTTGGTCGGAGAGGATGATCAAGTTGTACCCGCTTTCCACCGCGATGTCGGCCGCGAAGAAGAGGTCGTCCAGGGCCTTTTTAAGCCCGCCCTGCGCTCGGTTGCCGAAAAGCATGGGAAGCGTAACGCAACGGAACCCCTTTTCGTCGATGTTGCGGAGTTTCAGCAGCTCGTTGTCGGAAAGGATCGGGGTCTTGTGGCGTATCATGCGGCAGTTCTCCGGGCCGGGGCTGAGCATGTTGCCCTCGCTGCCGAACTGCACGCTCGACGACGTGACGTTTGCCTCGCGAAGCGCGTCCAGCGGCGGGTTGGTCACCTGAGCGAACATCTGCTTGAAGTAGTTGTAGAGAAGCTGCGGGCGCTCCGAAAGGATCGCGAGGGGAACGTCGATGCCCATCGAGGAGACGGGCTCTTCTCCGTTTTCGGCCATGGGCTTCAAAAGGAGGTTCAGGTCCTCCCAGGTGTAGCTGAAGATCTTTTCCGATTCCAGAAGGGCGCGGGGCTCGGCGGCCGCGTTTTCCGTGGATACGAACAGGGACTCCAGGCCGATGAACTCCTTCAAAAGGGCCTGCTCGCCCGGAGCCGGAGAATTGGCGGCGCGCTTGCTCTGAATGACGTCGCGCCACCTGCTCCCGACCCCGGGCGTCGAGGGCAGGTCCTCCAGGTTCAACGCGTTTTCCTCCACCCATTTCCTGTAGGGTTTTTCGGCGGCGACGCGCATTTTGATCTCCTCGTCCTCGATAATGCGTCCCTCCGAGGTGTCGATCAGGAGCATCTTTCCGGGGCGAAGGCGGTCTTTCCTGACGATGTCCTCCGGCGGGATCGGGAGAACGCCGACCTCGCTGGAGAGGATCAGCATTCCACTTTTGGTCACGCAGTATCTCGAAGGGCGCAGGCCGTTTCTGTCCAGACGCGCTCCGGCGATCGTTCCGTCGGTGAACGCGATGGCCGCCGGGCCGTCCCAGGGCTCCATGAGGCAGCTATTGTATTCGTAAAACGCTTTCTTGTCGGGGTCCATGAAGTCGTCCTTCTCCCAAGGCTCCGGGATCGCCATCATCAGGGCATGAGGCAGGCTGTAGCCGGCGTTTCTCATGAACTGCAAAAAGTCGTCCAGCATCGCCGAGTCGCTCCCGTCCTCGTTGATGATGGGCAGGATCTTCCCGTAATCCTCCCCGTACTTTTCCGAAGTCAGAATCGACTCACGGGCTCTCACCCAGTTGACGTTGCCGCGGATCGTGTTGATCTCGCCGTTGTGGATGAGATGGCGAATGGGATGAGCCCTCTCCCAACTGGGGAACGTGTTCGTCGAATAGCGGGAATGCACCAGGGCGATGGCGGACTCCACGTCCTCGTCGCGAAGGTCCAGGTAGAACGCGCTGATCTGGTTGGGCACCAGCATTCCTTTGTAAACGACGGTGTACGACGAAATGCTGGAGAGGTAGAAATAAGGGTCCGAACTGATGTATTTTACGTTCCGTATTCGAGATACGGCCAGCTTCGAGATCACGTACAGCTTGCGCTCGAAGTCCTCCCGGCTCATCTCCTCTGGTTTGCGGATGAAAACCTGGCCGATGGCGGGGCAGACGCCGCGGGCAAGTTTGCCGACCGCGTCCGGGTACGTGGGAACCGGACGAAAGCCGATCTGCTCCAGACCTTCCTCCCTAACGATCGACTCGAACATGGAGAGAGTCTTATCGCGCCGCCCCTGATCCGGCGAGGCGAACATCATCGCCACTCCGTACTCCCCCTCCTCGGGAAGCTCGATGCCCTTATCGGCGCAGACCCGCTTGAGGAAACGATGCGGTATCTGCATGAGAATGCCCGCTCCGTCCCCCGTGTTGGGATCCGCCCCCGCTCCGGCTCTGTGGGTGAGATTGATCAACACCTTCAGAGCGTCTCTGACCAACTCGTGGGATCTTTGCCCTTTAATGTTCACGAGCATCCCGATTCCACAGGCGTCGTGCTCGAAGCCGGGGTCGTACAGACCCTGCGCGGCGGGAACGCCAAAGGAATTTTTTGCCACTTTTCTCGACCACCTTTCTAACATATAAAAGTTTCGTCGTAAAAACCTACACCTGTGGAGCGGCAGCGGTGTCCGCTTCTTGGGTGGGCGTCTATCGACAAACTCACGTCATGGCTTATTGGTCATTAAACTTGAGGGAACAAGAATAATTCGGGGCAGTGTATCACAGAATACGCAGTTGCACAACTCCAAATAATCCCAATCAACAAAAAATAGGGAGGTATCGGGTATACCCCATCAGCGCCCGGAAGAGGCAAAAATCGGACGAGATATCACCTTCGACCTGAATTTTGCCTCAAATTTCGGATTTTGTGCATAACTTACCATACCCTGGCGTTACCGCCAACGGCTCTTTCTTCTATGGGCACTGCTCCGACAGCGATTAACCCGCTGACGCGCAGAAACTCATCAATCGATCTCGCGCATACATAAACCACTCTGCCGCTCGTCTTTTCGCATAGATCTTCAGCTCTTTTCGTCTCGCGTGATTCACTATTCGACCTACCGTCGTGAAAAAGTAAAATCTCAGTCCTTATCAGCCCTCCGGGTTGCCG
>JAISQE010000148.1 GCA_031274425.1 Synergistaceae bacterium
AAAGCCGCGGCCCTCAGCGTCGGCAGGGAGATGAAGCTGAGCGCCCGCCAGCTCCTGACCATCGAGGTCGCCTTCAACATGGTGAACGTCATAGGCAACACCCCCCCCGTAACCCCCGCCCTAGCTCCGGTCCTGCTGGCGGCTTGAAAACGCATTCCCCTCTATAAGCCATGCGGAGGCGGGACAGCTAACTGTCCATGATCCGGCAGATGATTGACGATGCTGAATCGCTTCTAATGCCACGTAAATAGATAATATAATACTTTTTCGAACGCGCCGGAGTAGGAGATCGGCTTCGAGAAAAACGGTTCGTGCGGCAGGAAAAACGTACGGGAACTACAAATGACACAGAGAAGACCCTTTGATCTCTTTTACGCCGAAATCTCGCCCCATCAAATTCCCCGCAGATGCCGTGTCTTGAAAGTCTTGACCCGTTCCCATTAAGTTGAGGTTCGCCTCGTCTTGGTTCAGTCGGCCGCAAGGGCTGTCATCCCCGACAAGGACGTTGCGCCTCATGGAATCGAGCGTTGGCTCAAGACATTATCTCGATCACGAGCATCGCAGGGATAAAACCGGGCGTTCGCGCCGCGCGGGATCCAACGCCCCTATTTCGCTAAAGCTATTATACCAAAATTTCTATGGAAGCACGCGCCCGATGTTGCGCTCCCTTCCGCAAGGTTTGCGTTGTTCCTCAAAAGGCAGTAAAATGAAGTAAAATGAAGATAAAACAATTAATTAACGCGCAATAAAAATTTGACAAAGGAGACCGAATGATGCTGAAGATGCGAAACGCGTATACGTCCGAGATCGACGACGCCGACGCCGCGGTTGCGGATATTCTCGGACAGATCGACCTGAAGGAAGGCGTGCTCAAAAACTCGGTGGGGATTTTGGCGTGTAACGGCGAATACGTCGAGGTGGGCGCCGTGGAAGAGATTTGCAAGCGCTTGCCCTTCGAGGTGATCGGCTGCACGACGCTGGGCAGCGCCGCTTGCGGGGCGTATGGCCCGGAACTCCTGTGTCTCACGATACTGACCAGCGACGACGTGACGTTCTCGACCGTCTGCACCGCTCCTCTTGTAAGCGGCGACGCGGCGGAGGTGAGGAACTCGCTCAAAGAAGCCTACGATGAAGCCCGCGCCAAGCTCTCGGGAGACCCCTCTCTCATCTTCGCCATTCTCCCCATTCTGACGGAGGTAGGGGGATCGACCGTGCTGAAGGAGCTGGACGGCGTGTCCGGCGGAATTCCCATATTCGGGACCTTGTCCAGCGACCAGTCGGTGTCCTACCAAGAAAGCCGGACGATTTATAACGGCGCGAGCCATCAGTACTCGGCGGCGATGATCCTGGCGCGGGGAGACGTCAATCCGAAATTTCACATCACCGCGCTGCCGGAAAAGAATATCCAAAAACAGAAGGCGATCATCACCGAATCGGAGGGATGCCTGCTCAAGAGAATCAACGACATGCCGCTCCTCGATTATCTCGCGACCCTGGGCCTGACCAAAGAAAGCGGCCTCGAGGCCACAAACACCGTCCCGTTTCTGGTGGACTACGGCCTCGGCACGAGCCCCGTGGCGCTCGGGATGTACAAGATCACCGACGAGGGATATGCCGTGTGCGGCGGCGAGATGCCGGTCGGAGCGACTCTTTCCATCGGCATGATCGATTACGAGGGCATCATGGAAACGGCGGCGCTCACCGTCGAAAACGCGTTGAATCGGGATGAGATCAACGGGCTCCTCATGTTCCCCTGCCTCACCCGCAACCACATGCTCAGCCCGAACTCCATGGACGAGATGAAAAAGGTCAATGCTCTCATCTCTCAGAAAGTTCCCTACATGCTTTGTTATTCCGGAGGAGAAATTTGCCCCGTTTACGGCGAGGACGGGAAACTTTACAATCGTTTTCATAACTATACCTTTACGGCCTGCGTTTTTTGATCCGCATGGTTCGATGAGTGTCGAAAAAGATCGTTGGGATGGTGTTGCAGGGTGACGAACGAGAACAGTGAAACTGTCCAGGCGCCTCTGGAAGCGGAAGGCGGCGCCTATGCTTTGGGTGACGCTTGCGTTTTGATCGAAAACTTGAAGCGACAGGTGGAGACCCTGCAAAAAAGCGAGACGAAACTCGGCCGCCAACTCAAACGCCTGCAGGATACGATGGCGCGGGAGACGGCCGTGGCTTTGACGAGAAGCAATCTCGACGCCATGCGATCGGCCGAACAGAAAAAACAGGAAAAATATATGAAGCTGTTGCTGGAGAACAGCCCCGACATCATTATCTTGTTCGACAAAGACAGCAAGTTTTCCTATTGCACCGACGCCTTTTTGCAAAAAGCCAAGATCGCCAATTTTGGATTGATCAACAGCAGATCGTTCCAGGAGGTCTTCAGGCGTTTTGCCGACGACGCGTGGGTCGATCGGCTGTTCCACATGCTGAGCAAGTCCATGAAGGAGAACGCCACCGTTTTCTTCGAAGAAAACGTCGACTTCGGCAACGTGGGCGATCTGCGCAGGTACGAGATCCATTTTACGCCCATGACGGACGAGACCGGAAGCCTCGAGGGCGCTATGATGTTGCTGCACGACATCACCGACGTGGAGCGCGCGCGAGAGGAGGCCGAACAGGCGAGGACGAGCGCTGAGCGGGCAAGCGCGGCCAAGTCGGAGTTCCTCGCCAACATGAGCCACGAGATGCGCACCCCGATGAACGCCATCATCGGCATGACGAACATCGCGCGGTCGTCCTCCGACATCGAGAAAAAAGACTATTGCCTCGGCAAGATCGACGACGCGTCCAACCACCTGCTGGGCGTCATCAACGATATCTTGGATATGTCGAAAATCGAGGCGAACAAACTCGATCTTTCCTACACCGAGTTCGACTTCGAAAAGATGCTGATGAAGATGGCGAACGTCATCAACTTCCGCGTCGACGAAAAAGGCCAGAATTTCCACGTTCTGATCGACAAGAACATTCCGCGCACGATCGTTTGCGACGAACAGAGGCTCAGTCAGGTGATCGCGAACCTTCTGTCCAACGCCGTGAAATTCACCCCGGAAAACGGCGCAATAACCCTGGCCGCGCACAGAGTCGCCATAGAAAACGACGACTGCCTCCTGCAGATAAATGTGATCGACAGCGGCATCGGCGTCACGGATGAACAAAAAGACCGGCTGTTCCGGTCCTTCGAACAAGCCGACAGCAGCACCTCCCGTAAGTTCGGCGGCACGGGGCTCGGCCTCGCCATCTCGAAACGCATTGTGGAGATGATGAACGGCAAAATATGGGTCGGGTCGGAACCGGGCAAAGGCTCCACCTTCTCGTTTCAGTTTCACGCGCTGCAGGGGACCTCGCGGCAAAGCGAAAGCCTTTTGGCGTCCGGCGTCAACTGGGACAATATACGCGTGCTGGCGGTCGACGACTCGTGGGAGATCCGAGAATATTTCAAGGATATCGCCGAGCGTATCGGCATCACCTGCGATATCGCCGCGGGCGGAATCGAGGCGTGCAAGCACATCGAGGAATCCGGCCCTTACGACGTCTATTTTATCGACTGGAAAATGCCCGGAATGAACGGAATCGAGCTGTCCCGGCGCATCGGCGAGTACGGGGCGAGCAAGTCGGTGATCATCATGATCTCCGCCACGGATTGGAATCTCATCGCGGATGAGGCGAAGGAGGCGGGCGTCAGCAAATTTATCCAGAAACCGCTTTTTGCCTCCGCTATCGCGGACTGCATCAACCAGTGCCTCGGCACGGAGCCCAGCGCTCGGGACGACGAAGAACAGGACGCGACCGACTGTTTTGCCGGCTACAAACTCATGCTCGTGGAGGACGTGGAAATCAACCGCGAGATTCTGATCTCGGTGCTGGAGCCCACCGCCCTGGAGATCGTCTGCGCGGAAAACGGCGTGGAAGCCGTCGATCTCTTCGGTTCGACTCCGGACGACTTCGATATGATCTTCATGGACGTCCACATGCCCGAGATGGACGGGTACGAGGCGACGCGCCGCATCCGGGCGATGGACTTCGAACACGCCAAGGAAATCCCGATCGTCGCGATGACGGCCAACGTCTTCCGGGAGGACATCGAAAACTGCCTTGCCGCGGGTATGGACGATCATGTAGGAAAACCGCTGAACTTCGACGAGGTCATGAGAAAACTGCGGCAATACCTGCCGCGCAAACCAAGAAAATCGCAGGCCGAACTGAGCGTCAACGCATAAATTCCTGAATTTAAGCTCAGGATTCAAGCTCAGGGGGCGGAGCCCGCTCTAAGCGGCTGATGAAGAAACTCGGCGATCGGGTTCGTTCCTCCGTCTGCCGGTCACTCGACTCGCTCCGTTCGTCGGTTATAATCTTTCATGGAACATAATCGCTGCGGAATCGAGAGAGGCTTGCAATGAAAAATCTGGGAATGGTCATCAACGCGCATAAATCCGAGGCTGTCGAGATGGGGCGTCGCCTGTTTCGATGGTGCAAAGATTCCGGGATTCCTCTTTTGCTGCCGCCTCACGAGGCCTCCGTTCTGACGACCGAGGGAATGTCCGACGACGAGTGGCTGAAAACCGTGGACGTCGCCATCGTTATCGGCGGCGACGGAACGTTTTTGCGCGCGAGCCGCTACATCATGGAAGCGGGTATTCCCCTTTACGGGATCAATTTGGGACATCTGGGTTTTCTCGCGTCCGGCAAGCCGGAAGAGGCCGAACGCGATCTGGAGCGCATCATCAACGACGAGTACGAACTGCTGGAACGTCCGGTGCTGTATTGCACGCTTTTTCGCGACGGAACCCCCCTCCATAAAATCTACGCCTTGAACGACGTGGTGTTGACCAAAAACGCCATCGCGCGCCTCCTGCATATAGAGGTGCGCTTCAACAACAAATTTTTTGGGATCTTGCCCGCGGACGGAATCATCATCTCGTCCCCCACGGGGTCCACGGCTTACGCGCTTTCCGCCGGCGGCCCCATCCTGCCTCCCCATATGCGAAGCATGCTGCTGGCCCCGATATGCGCCCACACTTTATACTCGCGGCCGCTGCTGGCCGCTCCGGAGGATACGATCACGCTGATTCCCCGGGGGGGGGCGCGGGACATCACGCTGACGCAGGACGGGCAACTGGCCTATGAAATTCTGCCTGGCGAGTCCATCGACATCTCTCTGTCGAAAGATCGCAGAATCCGCACGATCACCATGCCCGACAGGACGTTCCTCGATCTGGTGCAGGAAAAACTGGGCTGGGGCCAAAGCATCGCCATCGTGGATAAGGAGTGAAGCGCATACCGTGCTGGAACGACTCTCTATCCGCAATGTAGGCGGCATCAGCCACTGTGAGTTATTTTTCGGAAGCGGCTTCACCGTCGTCACGGGAGAAAGCGGCGCGGGAAAAAGCAGCATCGTCCGCGCCATAGAGCTGGTTTCGGGGAAACGCGGACAGGCGGCCCTCATCCGCGCTGGAGAGGAGGAGGCCATGGTCGAGGCCGTCTTTCAAACGGACCTTCGCCTGCCCGGCCTGGAGGACGAACAGCAGCCCGCCGAGGGGGCCTTTTTTACGAAACGCAATCTGTCGCGCAACGGGCGAGGCCGCGCGTCTCTTCAGGGAACCCAGGTCCCCGTGGCGCTTTACGCGTCCTCCACCAGCCGCTTGATCCACATCCAAAGCCAGTTCGCGCAACTGGAGCTTTTGGACGCGGGCCGTCAGCTCGCCATGGTGGATTCCTGCGGAGGCGAAGACCTGCGCGACGCTCTGCGGGAGCTTCGCGATGTTTTCGAGCGGGCCCGCCTCAAAGAACGCGAGTTGAAGGACATCGCGGCCCGCCGTGAAGAAATCGAGCAGCGCTACTCCAACGCATCCGAGGTCGTGCCTCTGGTGGAGAAGGTCAACCCCACAGCCGGATTGGAGTCGTCTCTGGAGAGCGAGATCGCCCAGCTTTCCAGCCAACTCGCCGACAGAGCCAGACTCGCGCAAACCCTCGACCGTCTGACCGGCGGATTGTCCAAACGAGGGCTTCTGGACGAACTGACGAATGTCTGCAAAACCTTGTCCGAGTGCCTGCCCCCCGAAAACGCCGGGGAATGCGTGCGCCTGTCCCAGGAGGGGCTGCAAAATTTTCTGAACGCCGCCGACCTGGCCCGAAATCAGGTCGGTTCTCCCGAGGCCCTGTCGCAAGAAATGGAAATGCTGGAGCAGCGCCTGGGTTCCCTTCGCAAGCTCAGGCGTTTGGCCGGGGCGAAAAACGAAGAGGACCTGTTGGCCTACTGCCGGGGGGCGACGGAGGGTTTGGCGTGGCTGGAGGAAAGCTACGAACGATTGGAGAGAATCACGCAAGACGCCCGGGATCTACGGCGACAGGCCAGTCAACTGGCCTTGACGATACGCGAAAAGCGCAAGCGGGCCGCGGACGCGCTGGAAAAACGGGTCAACGCCCTTTTCCAGGATTTGGCAATGGATGGGATCGGGTTTGCGATCCGTTTCGTCGAGCTGCCCAAGCTCCGGCGCGACGGCGCCGACGGGGTGGAGTTCACCCTTTTTACGGATAAACGAAGCGGCAGAGTCGATAAAATCGCCTCGGGGGGGGAGCTGAGCCGTCTGCTTCTGGCCCTGCAGCTTTCGCTGCCCGACGAGTGGCTGCCCTCGACGCTTGTCTTCGACGAGGTGGAGGCCGGCCTGGGAGGCAGGGCCGCCGTGCTCTCCGGGCTCAAACTTCAGGAGCTTTCGCGGAGGTGTCAGGTGCTGTTGGTCACGCACGAGGCGTCCATCGCCGCGCTGGGCGACCTTCACTGCGTTGTGCGCAAACAAGACGGAGAATCCCACGTCCTGAAGGTCGAGGGAGAAGACCGCGTCCGAGAGCTGGCCCGCATGCTCTCCGGCAACCCGGACCTCCCCGAAGCCCAGGAGCACGCCCGGCGCTTGCTGCGGGATTAGAGTTTAAAAGCTGCACGTAACGGACGTTTTCACGGGAAGTCTCGTCAACCAAAAGGCGCAGGACATCCGGTCGGGAGTAGTGCCCCATAATGGGTACGCGCGTCATCCGCTCATTATCTCGTGTACCGCGGAGTAAACGGCCCCACCTTCCCTCCGTTACAAAGAGAAGGTGGGCGCGATATTTACCTATGCGCCAAATGGCAGGCCACAAAGTGGTTATTGCCCGCGTCCAGCAGACGCGGCTCCTGCTCCGAACAAATCGGCGTCTTATGGCGGCAACGCGTGTGGAAGCGACAGCCGGAGGGCGGGTTTATAGGGCTCGGCACGCCACCGGTCAAGATGATGCGCTCGCGCGTACGGCGGAGTTTCGCCACCGGAACGGCGGATAAAAGCGCCTGCGCGTAGGGGTGCAGCGTGTTCTTGAACAGGTCGAGCGATGGGGAAAGCTCGACGATTTTCCCCAGATACATGACCGCGATGCGGTTGCTCAGGTGTTTGATGACCGACAGGTCGTGGGAGACGAAAAGGTACGTCAACCCCATCGTGTCCTGAAGTTCTTCCAGCAGGTTCAAAATCTGGGCCTGGATCGACACGTCCAGGGCCGACACGGGCTCGTCGCAGACGATAAAGCGGGGAGAAAGCGCCAGCGCCCGCGCGATGCCCACTCTTTGCCGCCGTCCTCCATCCAGCTCGTGGGGATATTTGTTGTAGAGCCTGGAGCTCAGTCCGACGAGTTCCATCAGGTGGTCGATACGCTCCTCGCGCTCTCGTTTCGTGCCGATATGGTGGATGTAAAGAGGCTTGCCTATGGTGTCCCCGACGGTTTTGCGCGGGTCGATCGAAGAAAAGGGATCTTGAAAAATGATCTGCATTTCCCTGCGCATAGCCGTCATCTTTGGCTTGTTCAGGGCAAGGATGTCTTGCCCCTGGTACGTCACGGAGCCCGACGTGGCGTCGGTCAGACGTATCAAAACACGGCCCGTCGTGGATTTCCCGCAGCCGGACTCCCCCACCAACCCCAGGGTTTCGCCCTCCATGATGGAAAAGGAAACCCCGTCCACGGCGTGCACGGTCCCCGCGCCTACCTTAAAATGTTTTACGAGGTCGCGGACCTCCAACAAGGGCCGAATACCGTCAGAGTTCATCGTCCCACGCCTCCTTTCGAGTAAAGATGACACCGGACGACTTGTCCGTTTTCCCGGAAAGGCTCCGGCTTCCACGACCGGCAGGTCTCGCCGCTCTCGGGGCAGCGGGGGTGAAAGCAGCACCCCGTGGGCAGCTCAAAGGGGTCGGGCATGAGCCCCTTGATGGGATGTATCTGAGAGCTGTCCTCCTCGATGTCCGGGATGCACTTGAAGAGCCCTGTGGTGTACGGATGGCGGGCGTTTTCAAAGATCTGCTCCAGGCTGCCCTCCTCCACGATCTCGCCGGCGTACATTACGGCCACCCGGTCGCAGACCTCGCCCACGACCCCCAAGTCGTGAGTGATCAGCATCATGGCGGTCGAAAACTCCTCCCGAAGGCTGCGCATCAACTCGATAACCTGCGCCTGGATGGTCACGTCGAGCGCCGTGGTCGGCTCGTCCGCGATGATCAGTCGCGGATTGCAGGCGAGCGCCATCGCGATGCCCACGCGCTGACGCATACCGCCGCTGAACTCGTGCGGGTATTCTTTGTGGCGTACGGACGGAATCTGCACCTTTTCCAACATCTCCTGGGCTTTTTTCAGGGCTTCGCGCTCGCTCATGTTCTGATGCGCGGCGATAGCCTCGGCGATCTGCAGCCCCACGGTCAATACGGGGTTCAGCGAGGTCATGGGGTCTTGGAAGATCATGGAGATCTGGTCGCCTCGGATTTTCTTCATCTCGTCCTCAGAAAGCGTTTCCAGGTCGCGCCCTCCGAAGGAAATCTTGCCCCGCTCGACGATCCCCGGAGGTACGGGAATCAAGCGCATCAGAGAAAGGGCCGTCGTCGTTTTGCCCGCCCCGCTCTCGCCTACCAGCCCCAGCGTTCCGCGTTCCGGGATTTCGAAGCTGACTCCATTCACCGCGTGAACCACACCCTCGAACGTCGAGTATTTTACGCAGAGGTCGTTCACCGACAATAGCACGGTCATTCGCCCGTTCCTCCTTTCTACTGGCGCAACTTGGGATCGAGGGCGTCGCGAAGCCCGTCTCCGAAGATATTCAGGGCCAGAACCACGACGGCGATGCTGAGCCCCGGATAAAACGTCAGATGCGGCGCGTTGCGCATGTATTGACGCCCCAGGCTCAACATGGACCCCCACTCGGCCGCCGGAGGCTGGATGCCGAGGCCCAAAAAGCTCAAGGCCGCCGCCGATAAAATGGCGGAGGCCACGCCAAGCGTGCTTTGAACGATAATCGGAGCCATGCAGTTGGGCAAAATATTTTCCATGATAATGCGCAAGTCGCTGGCCCCTATGGCCTTGGCGGCCTCGACGAACTCCTGCCCGCGCACGGAAAGGGCGGAGGCCCGAACGATGCGCGCGTAGCGGGGAATTTGGCTGACGCCCACCGCGATCATCAAGTTCACCAGGTTCGCGCCGAGCGCGCCCACGATCGCTATGGCCAAAATGATCTGAGGGACGGCCAGCAGCACGTCCATCATCCGCATCAAAATGTTGTCGACTTTCCCTCCGTAGTACCCTACGACGGCTCCGATAAATCCCCCGAAAACGGCGCCGATGCCCACCGCGATAAAACCCACGTAAAGCGAAATGCGGGCTCCGTAAATAATGCGGCTGAGCTGGTCGCGGCCGAAGCTGTCGGTTCCCAGAGGATGTTTCATCGACGGCGCGGAAAGCCGCGGCCCCGCGCTCATCTTATTGGGCCCGTAGGGCGCCAGGTAAGGAGCGAAGACGGCCATCGCGGTCAACAAAAGAATGACGACGAGCCCCGCCACAGCCCCCTTGTTGACCTTGAGCCGCCTCCAAATCTCGCCGATTTTACTCTGCCTCTTGTCTTTTTTCGCAGGCGTCGGTGTCGTGCTTGCAGGCATTCGAAAATCCCCCCTCCTCATCCTGCCCTGTACTGGGCCTTGATCCTAGGATCAAGAAGTGCATAAATCAGGTCGACTCCAAGATTTACAAGGCTCAGGCAGAACGCGAAGAAAAGAATGCCGCCCTGTACGACAGGATAGTCTTGGAAACGTATTGCGTCGATGATGAGGCGTCCGACTCCGGGGATGGAAAAAACCGTCTCGGTGATGACGACGCCTCCCAGCATGTGCCCAAAATGGAGCCCCGCGACGGTGACCACGGGGATGAGCACGTTGCTCAGAATATGCCGGACCAAAATCAACCGGCCGCTCAACCCTTTGGCCTTCGCCGTTCGGACGTAATCCTGGCGAACGACCTCCAGCATGCTGGAGCGAGTCATGCGGGCGATGACCGCCATGGTGTTGGTGGAGAGCACCAGGGTTGGCATGATCAACTGCTGCCACGCTCCGTAGCCGGAGGAGGGCAAGATGGGAATCATGATCGAGAACAGCAGCATGAGCATCAAACCCAGCCAGAAACCCGGCAGGGAAAATCCCAAGAGCGCGGCCAGGTTGCAAAGGGTGTCCATCCATGTGTTTTGGCGGAGCGCCGCCAAAATCCCCAGCGGAATGCCCACCGCCACGGCGAGCGTCATGCTGAGCAACGCGAGAATCAAGGAAGGCTCGAATCGGTCGAGCAATTCTTCCAGCACAGGGTTGTTGGTGCGGATGGAGCGCCCGAAATCGCCCTTTAACGTGTTGGTCAAAAACGTGAAATACTGCGTGACCAGCGATTTGTTCAACCCCAACTGCTCGCGCAGTTCCTGAAGGTCTTGAGCCGTGGCGCTGGGGCCCAGCAGTGTTTCCGCCGGGTCTCCGGGCGCCAGGCGGATGATCGCAAAGATGAGAATCGAGACGCCGATCAGCACAGGGATCAGGAAAACGATCCTCCTGAAAATATAACGCAGCATATAGCCCCCTCCTCAAAAAATAACGGAGCGAAGACTTGCCTTTTGACTCCTCCCCGTTCCGTTCGAATGAGTTTTTACGCCGAAGTTTTTTCGCCGCCGTTCAAGCTCAAGGGGACAGAACCCGTGTGCGCGCGGGTTGTGATGGGCTTGAACGGTTGCGTTTTTTCGTCGTCTAAAAATGCCTCAGTCCTCCAGGGAGACGTTGAACAACTGGTAGACCTGGTTGGGGTAGATGGCGAACCCCTTGACTTTCGGCGTCGTCGCGGCCAGCAGTTTTCTCGAATACATCAGAACAATGGGAACTTCCTCGTTGAAATAAGCCTGCGCTTCCTTGTAGATGGCCTTGCGCTTTTCGGTGTCCAACGTGGTGCGCCCTTCGTACATCATTTTGTCGAACTTCGGGTCTTTCCAGAACACCCTGTTCGAGGAACCCACATTTTGCGAGTCGTAGAGGTACGTCAACGCTCCGTCCGCGTCTCCCGTGCCGCTCCAGCCCATTGTGAACATCCCATCCACGCCCTTGCGGGTCTCCGCCAGATAGGCGCCCCATTCCAAGCTGACGACCTCGGCCTCGATGCCCACCTCCGCCAAAAATCCCTGGAAAAACTCCGCCGTGGATCGGGTGAGGCTTTGGGTGCTGGCGTAGAGTTTCGTCTTGAAGCCGTTGGGATATCCGGCCTCGGCCAATAGGGCCTTGGCCTTTTCCAGGTTGTAGGGATAGGGGTCCTCCGGCAGGGTCTCATCGAAACCCCAGACCTGGTCGGATAGAGGGCCTCTGGACTTGACGGCCAACCCGAAATAGAGGGAGTCGAGCAAAGCGTCGATATCCACGGCGTAGTTGAGCGCCTGGCGGACGCGCTTGTCGTCGAAGGGCTTCACCGTAACGTTGAAACCGTAATAGTTGGTGGAAAGCGCGGCCTTCTCGTACATGACAAACTTGCCCTCAGCCTTGACGCGCTCGAAATCCTGCGGGGGGAAATCCATACAGATGTCGATCCCGCCGGACTCCATCTCGATGACGCGCGTGGCGTCCTCGGGGATACCTCGGAAAACGAGCTTGTCCACTTTGGGCTCGCCCTTGAAGTATTTGTCGAACTTTTTGAGGACGACGCTGTCGCCGGGCCTCCAGCTCTCCAGCATGAATGGGCCCGTTCCCACAGGTTGTTTGTTGTAGTCCTCGCCCGCCGCCTCGACTCCTTTTTTGTTGAGCATACAGAACTCGTAACGCCCGAGGCTTGCCAGCAGCGGAGCGTAAGGCATCTTGGTCGTGATCTTCACCGTGTACTTGTCCACGACCTCGACCTTATCCACCTCGCGCACGTGGGTCACGCCCGGCGAGGCCGTCTTGGGGTCGAAGATGCGGTCAAAGGTGTATTTCACGTCCTCGGCCGTGAACTCTTCCCCATTGTGGAAGAGAACGCCTTGGCGCAGCTTGAAGATCCAGGTCAACGCGTCCGGGTTCTCCCAGGACTCCGCGAGGTCGGGCTGGAAGACCATGTTGTCGTCCGGCTGAACCAGACCGTTATAGACCTGCCGGAGCAGGGTTCCCGTGTAGACGTCCGTGATTTTCTGCGGATCGAATCCGTTGCAGTCGGCCTGCTGCGCGATCCTCAACACCTTCTCGGCGCCCCAAACCGTCGCGGGAAGCAAGGTCATACCCGCAATTGCCAGCGAGAGCAAAAAAAACTTGAACCCCCGTCTCCCCACTATCATCCGTCTCTCCATCATCACCAATACCTTCCTTTAAATATTAATAAAAAACAAAATAAACGATAAAAAACGATAAAAAACGATAAAAAACAAAATAAACGTCGAAAAAGAAAACAAACGTCC
>JAISQE010000165.1 GCA_031274425.1 Synergistaceae bacterium
AAACATCCAAGAACAGAGCACAACAAAACAACATAAGCCCGGCTGATTGGGCTAAACAATTAGGATTGACTATAGTAAAACTCGCTTTAACGCCTTATTTTTACTTGGCCGTTACACTATATCCAGCTTGAGTATCGTCAAAGCATCTGCGAAACTAGGCTTGAGCCGAGAAAATGCTATAATCCTTCTATAAAAAATATCAGCTTTTTTGGAGGCCGCATCTAAACAAATAATGTATGGTCAAACGTCAAACAAGGAAGCGATGCCATGATTTTTTTGCACGGAACTTTTTTAGAGCCTCGAAGCGTTTCGCCCGGAGAAGGGCAATTTTTTTTGTGGGCGGAGGACGGCGAACCCGCGACGCCCACGGCTGGCGTTCACCCATGGGCGTACGATAAAGCGAAGCTGCGGGGGACGCTCGACGAATGGAAAACCGCCGACCCGGCGTTGCATCTGCCGGAGTGGGTTTTGCGGGACGATGAGCCCCCGCCCCAACCCAAGCGCAGGGGAAGAAAACCGAAACGGCCGCTCGATGCCCCGCGTTCGGCGGACAACGGCTTCATGCCTTTTTTCGTGACCCTGCCCACCCTGGAGGAATCGCCCCTTCCCTCGTCTCCCTTGATCGCGGAGCCGCCGACGAGCAAAAAGACCCCCAGCCTGAGAAGTTGGCAGGTGGAGGGGGCGGTCTTCGCGCCTCGGGACGCGGTGCTCTTTCTTTCCTCTTTGAACTCCAACGCCCTGCCCTCAATCGAAAACAAGCCCCTCAAGCTCGCTCCCGACCTGGAATTTTGCCTAGGGCTCCTGCGCTTCGCGGGGGCCATGGCGGCACGGCAAAATTTTCTCCCCTCCGTGAAGACCCTGCCGGACGGGACGGCTTACGCGCTTTGGAGGCCGGTTTTCGCCGGGCTGGAGCGCGATCGCCGCGAATCTCTGATTCGGTCGGTTCCGGGACTGTGCCGCGCCGTGGCCGACGTGCCCGACCTCGACGAGAACCCTGAAAATCCCCCCTCTTCCCGGCGCTTTGTCATCGAGAGCCTGGACCTTCTGACGGACGCCCTGGTGCGCCTGACTCAATCGGAGCGACCGGCGAAGTCGGCGAAGGAGTTCGCGCATCAGGAGTGGATCGCCCGTCTCTCGGCGCTTGATCCCTCCCCCTGCGCCGCTCTTGCCGAGCTGGAGCCCCAATTGAGGGAGTGGCGAAGGCCGATAGCGGCCACGGCCGACGCGCCTTACCGCCTCTCTTTGCAGTTGGAAGAGCCCGAAACGGACCGAGATCTGGGTTTGGATCTGGATCTAGGTTTGGATCTGAATCTGGACGCGAAGGCGAATATTCTGAAAAACCTCTCCGGGCCGGAATGGCGTCTCGCCTATTACGTGGAGCCCCTGGATGACCCGACGCTCCAGGTGGGAACCGACGCGATCTTCTCGCCCAAGGGCAAACGCGATAAAGAGACTTTGGAGCTGATGACCCGTGGGAAGATGAGACCTCAGGAATTTGCCGCCCAGGCCTTGGGGCAGGTGGGCAAGCTGTTTGCGCCTATCGAGACCAGCCTCCGCGGTGCCGCCCCCGCCGGGTGCCTTCTCTCCTCCGGGGAGGCCTTTCGCTTTTTGGAGCGAGACGCCGCTCCGCTGATCGAGGCCGGGTTCACCGTCCGCTTTCCCTCCTGGTGGACCGCCAAGGGCTACCAGAAGCTCTTTGGGCTGAAGGTCTCGGTCGGGGCGGGTTCGAAGAAACTGGCCGCGGAGAAGAAGTTGACGCTCGACAGCCTCTTGAACGTGGATTGGGGACTGATGCTCGGGGACATCCCCATCTCCGTGAAGGAACTGGAGCGCCTCGCCGCTTTGAAGGACACGATGGTCCGCGTCCGAGGGCGCTGGATCGCGCTGTCCCAGGAAGAGCTGAAAAAAGCCCTGAACTTCCTAAAGAAAGCGCCCCAAAGCGCCGCCGCCCGCGAGCTGCTGAAAACATCCCTGGGCGTCGACGGGGATTTTGTGCCGGAGGGCGTGGAGTTCGCGGGAGAACCTCTATACGCCGAAATGCTTTCGACCTTGGCAAAAGCCGACACGAACCGGATTCCCCTGTTGCCCTCCCCTCAGAGCCTGACGGCCGAGCTGCGCCCCTATCAGTCCCGCGGCTTTTCGTGGCTGGCCTTCCTGAGCCGTTGGGGCCTGGGCGCTTGCCTCGCCGACGACATGGGGCTGGGCAAGACCCTTCAAACCCTGACCTTGGTGCAAAATCAGGTGGACGCGGGGGAGAAGCGCCCCGCGCTTTTGGTCGCTCCCACGTCGGTGTTGGAAAACTGGCGTCGCGAGGCGGAGCGTTTTTTGCCCTCTTTGAGGGTTATGGTGCATCATGGGATAAAACGCGCGAAAAGCGAGGAATTTATAGCGGAGGCCCGGGAAAATGACCTGGTGGCCACGAGTTTCGCCTTGCTCGTGAGGGACCAGACCGCGCTCTCCCGAGTGAAGTGGAGCGGGGTCATTCTGGACGAGGCGCAAAACGTGAAGAACCATGACAGCAAGCAGGCGAAGGCCGCGAGACAGCTGCCCTCCGAGTACCGGATCGCCCTGACGGGAACCCCGGTGGAAAACCACGTGGGCGACCTGTGGTCCCTGATGGAGTTTTTGAATCCGGGTTTGTTGGGGACCCAGGCTTCCTTTAAACGCCGTTTCTTCGACCCCATCCAGAAGACCCGCGACCCGGAGGCCGCCACGCGCCTCAAGAACGTCACGGGGCCCTTCGTGCTGCGCCGGCTGAAGACGGACAAGACGATCATCGACGATCTTCCGGAAAAAATCGTCACGAAGACCTTTTGCAAACTGAAGAAAGAACAAGCGACCCTCTACGCGGCCGTCACGAAGGAGACGGAGCGCCTTCTGGACGAGACGGAGGGCATTCAGCGCAAGGGGTTGGTGCTCGCCACCCTCACCCGTCTCAAGCAAATTTGCAACCACCCGGCCCAATATCTGGGCGAAACGGGCCCCGTGAAGAACCGCTCCGGAAAGCTGGAGCGCCTGGAAGAACTGGCCGCGGAGGCCCTCGACGTGGGGGACCGCATGTTGATTTTCACCCAGTACTCCGAGATGGGGGAAATTCTGAAACGCCATCTGCAGGAGACCCTGGGGGAGGAGACCCTCTTTCTGCACGGCGGCGTCCCCAAGGCGCGTCGCGACGCCATGGTGAGTCGTTTCCAGGAGGAGGGCGGGGCGCGGCTTTTCGTGCTTTCGCTTAAGGCCGGGGGGACGGGGCTCAACCTGACCCAGGCCAACCACGTGGTGTTGTTCGATCGGTGGTGGAACCCGGCGGTGGAGCAACAGGCCATCGACCGCGCTTTCCGCATCGGGCAGAAGAAAAACGTGCAGGTCCACGCGTTTGTCAGTCAGGGCACGATCGAGGAGCAAATCGACGCGATGATCGAGTCCAAACGCGAAATCGCCGGCATGACGGTGAAGAGCGGCGAGGGGTGGCTGACGGAGCTCTCCCCCGCGGAGCTGAAAGACCTCTTCGCGCTGCGCCGTTCGGCCGTCGCGGAAGAATAGGAGTGCGAGACATGGGCAGATACGACTGGTACAACTACACCCCGACGACGCCGATCGCGACCAAGGGCGGCATCAAGTCTAAAGCCAAGGGCGGGATCAACTGGTGGTCCAAGCAATGGTACGAGTTCATGGAGACCTTCAACCTGGGCGCGCGCCTCGCTCGGGGCAGAAGTTACGCGAGGCGGGGACAGGTCGTCGACGTGGAGATAACGCCGGGGCTCGTTCGAGGCACGGTGCAGGGATCGAGAAGAACACCCTACAAGGTGACGATCCATTTCGAGCCGATCCCGCAAGAAGGCTGGGAGCGCATCGTCTCGCGTCTGCGCGAACAACTTCTCTTCTCTGCGCGGTTGATGGCGGGCGAGGTCCCGCAGGAGCTGGAGGAGTTTTTCCAGGCCGAGGACGCGTCTCTTTTCCCGAAGTTGAAGCGTCGAGCCGACATGCATTGCGATTGCCCGGACTCCAGCAACCCCTGCAAGCACATCGCGGCGCTTTTTTACGTTCTGGGGGACGCCTTCGATCAAGATCCGTTTTTGCTCCTGCAGCTCCGGGGAATGCCGCGAGAGGAACTCGTAGCCCTCCTCGGCCAGGGCGCGGAGCCGCTTTCCGAAGCCGAGCCCGACGATCACGATTACGATTACAAAAACTCCTTCGAGCCTCTGCCGTTGGACGAGGGCTTTTACAGGGGATCGCCTCTGCCGGACGACCTCATCGGACCTCTGCCCCGAGGGGATTTGAACGCGCCGCTGCTCCGCCGGCTAGGCAACCTGCCCTTCTGGAGGGGGAACGAGCCGCTGCTGGAGTCGTTTCAGGAAATCTACAAGGAAGCCGCCCGGCGAGGCCGTTCCGTCGCCTTCGGGGAAAAGATCGAAAACCCAAAGATCGAAATCCCATCGTAAGCGGTTTTCGTATGAGCGGCCCCTCGCTGGAGGTTGTGGGACTGGAGGTCTCGGGATCGGAGGCGACAAGCTCCCCGGGCCTTTTGTGGCTGGGCGGGGAGGCCGTTCTGCGGCTGGGCGACGTCGTCGTCGAGGCTCCCATGACCTACGGCAGCGTCGGTTCCGTGGACGTGAAGGAGGCATCCTGCATCTACACGCGCATGACCGTGAACATGGAAGAAAACGCGAGCGGCCTTGAGATGGGGTACTGGCCGTCCTATTCCGCGATGAAGCCGCACCAAAGGGGATACTATTTGCATTGGCTCGCGTCGGGGAAAAAGACGCCCCCGGCGAATATCGGCTACGCCTTCGTCTATTTTTACGGTTTGGAACGGCGGGCTCTGCTGGACGGGCGGGACGTTTTCTGGATCCTGGAGGAGGCCAAACGGCTTCTTGAACTCTGCGGGGCCTCCCGATCGTTTCGAGGCTATCTGGGGCGCTTTCTCGTCTATCTGCACGCAAAACACCTGAACGACCCCCGCATGACGGAAAAAAGCCTGGCGGACCTATACCGGCTGCTTCCCGCTTCTCAGGGAAACATGTTGTCCCGGCTGGTGCTGGGTCATCGCGCCCTCCAAAACGCACCTCTTTCGGCGGAACAAGCGTTCAACCTCCTGAGCCGGCTTCCGAAGACGGAAAAAACCAGATCGTTCGCGCCGAGGTTTTCCTCGTCGCCGGAGCTCAAACGCTTGTTCGCCCTTCGGTACGGTCGGGTCTATCCTCAGGGGTTCACGCTCTCCGCATCCTTCGGCCAAAAACGCAAAAAAAATTCCGCCTCGTACTCCGTCGCGAGCGGCACGCTTTCCTTCGCCCAAGGCGCAAAGTCGCCGGAGCCGGCGGCGATTCCCAACGTCCTCGGCAAAGCGTCTCAGTTCAAAAAGCTTCAGGGAATTTACGACGTCTGCATCGAGGAACTTGCGGCCTCGAAAGGCCGGAGCGCGTCGGACGAGTTCGTCGTCGCCCGCCCCGCGGGCAAAAGGCTCCCCGGCGAGCCCCTGCCGCTGGTCCGCATCGATATGGACAAGGTTGCGGCGCTCAAAGAGGAAACCGAAACCTTGACGCGGGAGTTGGCCGCCGTCTTCGATTCTGGCGAGCCGGACGAGCCCGGTTTTACTCAGACGAGCTCCCCTTCGGAAGACGCCGAGGAGGAAACGGAGGTCCTCCCCTTCCCCCAGGAGGTCGTACGGCAACTGGATCGCAGGTATCGACCCTGCGTATCGGCCCTGCTGCGGCAGGCGGCGTGGCGCAAAGAAGACCTCTCGGCCCTGGCGCGCCGCCACTCGCTCATGCCCAACTCCATGCTGGACGCCGTCAATACCTGGAGCGCGGAGACGCTGGGGGACTTTCTGCTTCTGGAAGAGGAAGGCGCCTGGACCGTCAACGCGACGGTCCTGTAGATAACATTGCGGGATACGGAGGCGCTCATAGACGCAAAGCTGATGGAGACGCCTCGTTTGCGTGTACGACAGGGTCGCGATAAGGACAAAATAGAAGGAGGCCGCGCCTTATGAGTGAAGCGGATAATATGCCTGATTTTTCCAAAGAAGAAAAGAGACTTTTCCAGCTTCTTTTGATTTATTGCGTCGGTGTTTCGGCTTGTCGCCTGATAGGGCCTACATTCGTCAGGTCTATTTCTACTTGAGAGTTCAAAGTTCTCAGTACAGAGATAAAGAATAGACGGCCTTCAAATCGATTTTATATAATCCTTTGGTTGATACCACTCAAACGTAAATCCCCAGGAAAATTATAAGTATGTCAATAGACTATTCCAATGCCCAAAGCATTGAGGATGTCTCGTTGTGACTTCGATAGCTCTGGCTGAACATCCTTGTACTTTCCCTT
>JAISQE010000130.1 GCA_031274425.1 Synergistaceae bacterium
TAGGGCGAAGTGTTTCAGCCAGGCATCTTTTGGAAGGCCCGATAGGTTTTTCTTATTCCTTCTTCCAACTCCACGTTATGTTTCCACCCCATCTCACGCAGTAAAGAGACGTCGAGCAACTTCCGCGGCATCCCGTCGGGTTTGGAGGGATCCCAGCCGATCTCGCCTTCGTATCCGACGATTCGTCCTATCGTCTCGGCCAACTCCTGGATCGTCACGTCCGTTCCCGTGCCGATATTGACGATTTGCGAACCGTCGTGCCGCTCCATGAGAAAAAGGCAGGCGTCCGCCATGTCGTCCACGTAAAGGAACTCCCGCCGCGGCGTTCCCGTTCCCCACAACCGAACGGCGGGAGCGCGGCTCGTCTTGGCGTCGTGGAACTTCCTGATCATGGCCGGCAACACGTGAGAGTTCTCGAGGTCGAAATTGTCGCCGGGCCCGTAAAGATTCGTCGGCATCACGGAGATGAAGTTCGCGCCATACTGCCGATTGTAGGACTGACAAAGCTTGATGCCCGCAATTTTTGCGATCGCGTAGGGCTCGTTTGTGGGCTCCAGCTCTCCGGTCAGAAGGGCGGCTTCCTTCATCGGTTGAGGAGCTAGGCGCGGATAAATGCAGGAGCTCCCCAAAAACAGGAGTTTTTTGACGCCTGCCTTGTACGCCTCGTGGATCACGTTGGCCTCGACGATCAGGTTGTCGTAAATGAAGTCCGCAGGGTAGGCGCTGTTGGCGTGAATTCCTCCTACCTTTGCCGCCGCCAGCAAAACGTATTCCGGCCGCTCCGACGCGAAAAAAGCGCGCGTCGCCGCCTGATCGCGAAGGTCCAGCTCGGAGCTCGTCCTGAAAAGCAGATTGCGGCATCCCGCTCGCTCCAAACGCCGAACCAACGCGCTGCCCACAAGCCCGCGGTGTCCGGCAACGTAAATTTTGGCGTTGATGTCCATCTTGACATACCCTCTCTACGCTAAAATTTTATGCTTGACCGGCCGATGTTTTCTGTCATTCCCCGATTTCCAATCAGCGAGGCCGCCTCTGTCCGGCATATCGGAAAAGTCGATATCCTCATCCCGCAATGCGGCGACAATGCGTGCTGATTCTTCTTTAGTCGATATCGCAGCTCGTAAATTCAGAGCCGAGTTTCGTTTCATAATCTATCCGCTCCTTTCGCGACGCTTTGCGCGCGGAAATAACCCTCACAACATTTTCTCCGTTCATTGCTATTCGCTCGACAAATACAACGAACAATAAGCGAATGGGTAAAGTAGAAGTTCTTCCTAAAATTTGAAATCGAAGTTCGCCTTGCTGGTAATTCTCTTCTTCCAAAAAATGCTCGTCAAGAAAAACCTCAACCGCAAGTTCAAAAAGCACGCCGTGTTTTTTGAAATTCAATTCTGCTTTTGCGTCATCCCATGTAAAAGCGAGATCCCCCAAGCGCAGCTTGATTGATTCATTATGCAAAGATGAGCGACCTCATTAATAGCGACCGCCGTCAATCTTCTTCCAGAGGATAACAGATTTCGTAGCCGGCGTCATGGATCAGGGTATTTTTCCTGAAAAGCTCCAGATCGTATCGGACCATTCTCCGCACGAGTTCCCCGAATGTGACCTTGCGTTTCCAGCCCAACAGTCGTTCCGCTTTCGAGGGGTCACCCAAAAGCAACTCCACCTCCGTCGGGCGGAAGTAGCGGGGGTCCACCTCGACGACGACGCGCCCTGACTGGATGTCCACACCTTTTTCGTCCAGCCCGTCGCCCCGCCACTCCAGTTCCATTCCCGCCTCGCGGAAAGCCAAGGCGGCAAATTCCCGCACCGAATGGGTCTCGCCCGTCGCGATCACGAAGTCGTCGGGCCTCTCGTGCTGCAACAAAAGCCACATCGCCTCGACGTAATCCTCCGCGTGTCCCCAGTCGCGTTTGGCGCTCAGGTTCCCCAGCCAGGTTTTTTCTTGAAGGCCCAGAGCGATGCGGGCTGCGGCGCGCGTGATTTTTCGCGTCACGAACGTCTCGCCCCGAAGTTCCGACTCGTGGTTGAACAGGATGCCGTTTGCCGCGAACATGCCATAAGCCTCGCGGTAGTTTACTGTGATCCAATAGGCGTAGAGCTTGGCCGCCGCGTAGGGACTGCGGGGATAAAACGGAGTCGTCTCCCTCTGAGGAGTTTCCTGAACTTTTCCGTAGAGTTCGCTGGTCGAGGCTTGATAAAAGCGCGTTTTTTTCTCGAGCCCCAAAATACGCAGGGCCTCCAGAATGCGCAACGTACCGACCGCGTCGGAGTTCGCCGTGTACTCGGGCGTCTCGAACGATACCTTCACGTGACTCTGAGCCGCCAGGTTGTAAATCTCGTCGGGCTGCACCTGCTGGATGATCCGCACCAGGTTGCTGGAATCCGTGAGATCCCCATAGTGCAGAATCAACTTCGGATCGTCCTCATGCAGGTCTTTATAGAGATGATCGATGCGCGCCGTGTTGAAAAGCGAACTACGCCGTTTGACGCCGTGAACGCAATAACCCTTTCTCAAAAGAAACGACGTCAAGTAAGCCCCATCCTGCCCCGTGACGCCGGTAACCAACGCTGTTTTCATAGTCAACACCACCCTTCAAATTGTTCCGCGCGAAGTATACTCTGTCGCCTACTCGCGTTTCAGATAAAACCCCTTGCCCAAATCGCCCGGAACAAAGAGGCGCAATCGGTCATCAGGATAAGGAGTACAAGGCAAAGGAGCGTCTCCGCATCGGTCGGATTCCTCGGGAACCCATACCACGAGAGAGGGCGTCTGGCCGTTGTTCAAAGTGACAGATTTTACCGGACGCGACGCCGCTCTGCCGATATGCCATAAAGAAAATTTAAAATTCCGGTACGGAAGCACAACGCAAAACAACAATATTCCTTCGATAGCGACCGCAACTGTTATAACTCTAAGCGTATGTCGTGGAATAAAATTGTACAAAACAGAAAAACCCCAACCCTCTGTATCGTAAAAAGCCAATACTAAAAAAGCGACTAACAGCCATACAAATCCTCGGGCAAATCGAATATCGGGGCCAGTGAAGAACCAGAAAATCAGAGATAGAAACAATGTGAAAAATATTATCATATGAAATTTACACCGTTTTTTTTGCATCAAATACCATAACACCATGACAAAGGCAAAGAAGAGAGGAAGAAAAAACGTAACTCCATTAAATTTGTCAAAATTACGAAATAACCAGCTTGGAGCCCATTCATAAAACAGCTTATCGCCCACATCCAGAAATTCATGACCCGATGCGCGAGGCCAATTTTTTATAACGCGATATTCGTTTTCGACAGTTTCTTTCGGCAAAGACCACTGTACGGCAATACCCCCGTAAGGGGCTGGAAAAAGCGGCCACCCGGACGTCATCAAGTTGCGCAACAGATAACCCGACAGCAACAACAACGGCACTATCGCCACCGCCGTTATTTTGGGGAAATTTTTTCTGTCGCTGCGGTACAGAGATTGAAAAAAGGGCATCCCATAAATAACCGCGCAACACAAAAGTACAATAACAGCTACGGGTTTAATGGTAAAGGCAAGCGTAAGCATCGAAGGCACGATATAAAAAGCAAAATATTTCTTCTCCGCCATCTCATTGAACTTGGCCCCTGCGCCGGTCATCTCCACGGCATGGAGGCCGGCTATAATCAAAATATAAAATACGACGGAGTCGAAATATAATCCAGGTCTCAATAGCAATAATTCTAATAATAGATATAGAAAGCAAATAAGAGAATAAATCTTCAGTCTAGTCGTCCCGAAAAAGAGTTTATGGAGAACTTGGGCGAGGAGCATTGCCAACAAAAACGACACTGTCAACCATGCCGAACGTCCGTCCCAAATCCAATTGTCGAACAGCGCCGCAAATGTAAAAAACGAAGACGCACTTCCATATCCAAGGCGCGTATGTAAATTTGCAAGCCCCGGCACCGTCGCATATTCGTTGATCCATCGCACAACACTGAGATGGTAAAGCCCTGTATCATAACTAAAAGAAAGTGTACCATCTACACTGACGCACGGTAACGAAACCGCCAATATAACGATAAACAGCATCGTTAAATATAAAAAATTTACTTCCTGAGATTTCTGTTCTTTATTGAGGAAATGGCCTATAAAGCCCATCAAAAAACATACCCCAAGAATCATGCCATTCAAGGGGTAAAATATTTGTAAAAGTCCTAACGATGCTATCAAAAACGTAAACCCCAACCAAAAAAACTCGAAAATACCCAGATCCTTTTCGAGAAAGAGCGGCATCCTCTTATAAATTTTATTGACGCCTACCGAAAACAATTTTCCGATGCCAGTTATCGCACAATACCATAAAAACCAGGACCCAACGACAAATAACACTCTTCGCCTTCTCCTAACCGAAAAATCTATACTTCAGGATGCAGTATATGGCTCGAAACCCGTCTTTCCAGCCTATTTTTTTCCCCTCTTCATAGGTGCGCCCCGAATAGGAGATGCCGACCTCGTAAACCCGGCAGCGTTTCCTCGCTACCTTGGCCGTGATTTCCGGCTCGAAACCGAAGCGATCTTCTTTGATTTCGATGGATTGGATGACCTCGCGCTTGAAGGCCTTATAACACGTTTCCATGTCCGTCAAGTTGAGGTTGGTGCACATGTTGGACAAAAGGGTGAGT
The DNA here is from genome assembly GCA_031274425.1 of Synergistaceae bacterium. GTDB lineage: Bacteria > Synergistota > Synergistia > Synergistales > Aminobacteriaceae > JAISLU01. The sequence goes on from JAISQE010000130.1 coordinate 4,666, forward strand.
ACGCCGTTGCCGACCCGATGCCAGAAATAAAGCACGCGATGGGCCTCCCCTCCCATAAAGCGAGAGCCGTACACGACATCCGCCTTGCCGCTCAATATAGGCTGAACGATCTTGGGGTATTCGACGGGGTCATATTCCAAATCCGCGTCCTGAACGATGACGATATCTCCAGACGCCTCCCGGAAACCCGTTCGTAAGGCGGCGCCTTTTCCTCGATTGACGTCGTGATAAAAAACTTTGTCGACCTTATGACCAAGCCCTTTCAATATATCGCGCGTCCCGTCTCGGGAACAATCGTCGACGACGATGATTTCTTTGGAATCATAGGGGGATTTTCTGACGGCATCGATGACGGATTCTATGGTAGCGGCTTCGTTATAGCAGGGAATCACAATCGACAGCTTCATAAGTTCATCTCTCCTCGGAGGGAATTTCCATCAAAGACCGTATGTCGCGTTTGCGGCGGTATTCCTTCAGGGCCGCGGCGCACAAAAAAGCTCGAACTGAACCTTCAGCCACACAACCTCAGTCCGTCAACGCCGCCGATTTTATCGCGCTCGACAGGCGGAGATACGATCTTACACATGAGCGATCCCATATCAACATACTTACGTCTCTGCCAAGGTTACGGCGACTTCCCCATTTCTTCCGCGAGGCGCAGCACATCGCCGTAAACGTTATCGGAGATATAGAATCCGAATTGAATCAAGTCGTCCAAAACAGGCCTGATTTCGCTGATGACACCATCCCGCTTTGCGCGAAGCAATACGCCGACCGTGCCGGTAACGTTCAAATTCAAGTATTTCGCGTGCTTCCTCGCCAGGCCATCGTCCATAATAATGAGGTCGGCGGCGATTTCTTTTGCCAGCAACATGACTTCGACCTCTCCTTCGTGCAATGCGGACGTGAACGCTTCTTTTGCTGTGACATTGGAGATTGATTTCACATGAATCCAGCCATAACCTTCAAGAACACGTGTGTTCTTGATAGAGACTTCCTCACGGACAGCCTTAGGAATAATCACCGTTCCGTAAAGCTCTTTCAAAATATCCAAGCGCCCAATCCTGAGTAATGCGATAAGCGGAGTCGAATCGCTGACGACCGTTCGGTCACGCATTGAGAAAATCTTCCGTGATGTCGGACGCCGAGCCGAATATCGAAACCTTATTTTGTCCTAAAAATTTGATGAAATCCGCCTCATCCATTCCGGCGAGCGCCGCCGATTGACCGATGGAGAGTTTGCGTTCCTCACACAGCTTCAGGGCGGTCAAAGTTTTCATCTGAGACGCGAATTCATTTGTTTCGGTCCGCAACGACAGAAGGATTTCCTCCGGCACAGGAACGCTTATATTCACGAGTTGCTTCATGGATGCCACCCCCTTTTCTTTACTACCATCAAAGACCGTATGTCGCGTTTGCGGCGGTATTCCTTCAGGGCCGCAAACGCCGCCTTGATTCCGCTCAACACGGCGCGGACGTCGAGGCTCCGTGCGCGGATCAAGAGCTTTAAGGCCGCGGCGCACATAAAAAGCTCGAACTGAACCTTCAGCCACCATAACCTCGGCCCGTCGACGCCGTCGTAAATAGCGTCAAACAGCAGGTGAAAATTATACCATTTGGAGGCCGCCATGTTTTTGACGTCAAGGCGGGACGAGCCGGCCGCATAGTGCAAAAAATGGCCGCGCGCGCTGTTGACGATTCGTCCATGTCCTTTTTGGGACACGAAAAACGAAAACGCGAAATCCTCTCCGAGCGCGTATCCTCCGAAACGCTGAAACTCCTCGGGGAAAAAAATCCGAAGCTTCTCGAACACGGAAACGTCGACTCCCATGCCGCCGCCGCCCGCCCATTCCGCGTCGGCCCCCGCCGCCTCGTCGCTTCCTCCGTAGTTGTACAAAAACGACGTCGCCCCGTGGCGGTTCATGCCCAAAAAGCATTTTAGGCGCCGCGCCATTTTCATACGCCATGAGGGAGGCGCGATAGGCTTCATCCGAATATTGACGATCGACGCGTCGGTTTCCCGAAAGGAGGCGATTACCCCGCACAACGCGTCGACCGATAGCTCGCTGTCGTCGTCCATGAAAACGACGGCGCGCGCCGTCGGATAGTTTTTCAGAACATGCCTCGTCGCGTCGTTGCGCTGCGAGGACGAGCCCACCCTCGGGGCTTTGAAATACGCGATCTCGAAACCCCAGGAGCGCTTTTCGACGACCTCCCGGGTCGAGGCGTCATCGCTGGCGTCCCAGATCACGCAGACGAAATCCCGAAACGACGAGCGTTCGAGGCTCGGCAGGGCATACTTTCCTATCGCCTCGCTACGGTTTTTCGTGGCGATCACGACCGCCAGCACAGGGCGCGTCCCCCCGTCATCTATCGCGCAGGGCATTCCAAACCTCGTTCAAAGACCCCGTATACGCTCCCGAGGCCTCGGCCTTCAAAAGCCTTTTGTCTCGGTAGCGGACATAAGCTCGATAGCCGCCTAAAAGATCCAGGATTTTCCTGCCGCGATACCTCAATTCTCCTTTGATCGTTTCTCGAAGGGCGGATGTAAAGCGCAAATGCCTGAAACAAACCCTCCTGTTTTCCGCCAGAAGCCGCTTGGACGGCACGGAGGAAACTCCGGCGTTGTCGAATGCCGTCAAGACCGTGTCGATCGGACAAAAACGCTCTCCCGCCAAGTAGAGTCGCAGGGCAAAATCCCAGTCGCCCGCAATTTTATAAGCGGCGTCGAACAATCCATGCTTTTCGTACATCTTTTTCCTGACAAAGGTCGCCGGGTGGGCGATGCTCATGTTACGCGGCAATCGCGCGGAGTTCCCGAGCGGATACACCGTCCATCTGCTCAGCGTTTCGTCGATCACCGCCAATTTGCCGTGAAAAACCCCGCATTCGGGATGGGCGCGCGCCGCCTCCGCGACGGTCGAGAGAGCCCAGGGAGCGTATCGGTCGCCCGTGTTCAAGATGCCGATAATCTCTCCCGCCGCAAGCTCGACGCCTTTGTTGAAAGCGTCGTAAATGCCGTCGTCGGGCTCGGAGATGGCCTTCGCCAGTCGATCTTTGTATCGGTCGAGGATCTCGCGCGTCCCGTCCGTCGAGCCTCCGTCGACGACGATGTATTCGAGGTGGGGATAATTTTGGCCCAGAACGCTTTCGATCGTTCCTCTCAAGGTGGAAGCGGCGTTGAGGCATACGGTGACAATGGAAAAAACGGGATTGTCCATCATGTCCCAATTTCAGGATTTCCGTCGGAGCATCATGTCGCCGAACTGAGTCAACAATTCGACCTTGACGGGATCCCGAGTCACTTCCGCAACTATTCCCCTTGCCTCGGCAAGGTACGCTTCCGCCCTTCGCGCGACCTCGGCGAAAGCCCCTGTGGATTCGAAAATATCTTGGACCGTTTTGCGATCCGTTTCCGAAACGGCATCGCTCCCGTAAACTCGCCGAAGCTGCCGGAGCTGCTCCGGCGTCGCCCGTTTCATGGCGTAGTGCGCGAGCAAGGTCACTTTTCCCTCGGCAATGTCCGACGTATTGCTTTTACCCATCTCCGCTTCCGTGGCCTCTATGCCCAAAATATCGTCTCTCAATTGAAACGCGACGCCGAGAGCCATACCGTACCTTCTCATAGCGTCCAGAAGCTCCCGCGAAGCGCCGCCCAGCACTCCGCCCAACTGCAACGGACCGACAACGGTGTACCAGGCCGTTTTGAGTTCCGAAATTTTTAAAATACCCTTCTCGTCACCGTAATCCTTTTTTTGGGACATGTACACATCCAGCATTTCGCCGTCCATCGTGTTCGTTTGAACGTCGAGAAAGATCTCCAAAGCCTTTGTTTTTTCGGCCGCGTCAAAAGCGCTGTCGAGCACCAAGCGGCTGGACAAAGAAATACCCACGTCGCCGAGACATATAGCCTGCGATATCCCGTAATGGGGATTCGCGCCGCGGGATATCGCCCGCCACATCGAATCCCGTCCTCGCCTCAGAGGGCTTTTGTCGATGATGTCGTCGTGGCATAAAGCGGCGGTTTGAAAAACCTCGAACGCGGCGGAGGCGGGTAAGATCTCGTCACCGGCCGGCCGGTCGAGCGCGATTTCATACCCCAATTTGACGAGGCTCCCCCGGATACACTTGCCGCCTTTGCCCGCCTCTTTGAAGATTCCGTACAAATCCGCAATCTGACGGCTGGAGCGTACCGCTTGTTTTTGAATCAAACCGGTCAGATAGTCGTCGATATATCGCTCCAGAATTTTTTTGTAAGAATGGATGTACTCCCCGATATCCGGCATCGATTCACACTCCGCCTTTGCGGCGCTGCCTCTTGGAGTAGGCCTCCAAAGCGTCGTCCAAAACGTCTTTATTGAAGTCGGGCCACAGCGTGTCGGTAAAATACAGTTCGCTGTACACGCCGGTCCAAAGCCAGAAATTGCTGAGACGTTTTTCCCCGCTGGTGCGGATGATCAAATCGGGCTCCGGCACATCGGGAAGGTACATGTAACCGCTCAACAAATCCTCTGTGATTCTCTCGCTTTCGACGCCGTTTTCGAGAATTTTTTTGACGGCGTCGACGATCTCCTGCCGCCCGCCGTAATCAAGGCAGAGAATGACCTGTATCCCCTTCTCGTCCCGAGTGCTTTTCTCCGCTTCCTCAAAGGTTTTGACAAGAGACGGAGGCAACCGGTCCCTGCGCCCCGCGAAACGCAAACGTCCGTGCTGCTCTTTTAAGGCGGCGACTTTTCTTTGGATATACCACTCGATGATCCTCATCAATCCAGTCTTCTCGATTTGCGGCCTTTTCCAGTTTTCCGTGGAAAACGCGTACACGGAGAGATATTTGATGCCCGCCACAGCGGCGTCTCTAACGGTTTGTTCCAACGTTTTGGCTCCTCTACGATGTCCAAGGAGGCGCGGCAGTCCACGCTTTCGCGCCCACCTGCCGTTACCGTCCATGATGATCGCCACATGCTGCGGAAAACTTCCTACCTCGTCGGACATAGGCCACACCTTCCCGTTTGCGCTCAAGAATCGGCGCGAGTTTTTGAAGCCGTCTCGCTCCTACAGGCTTATTTCGATTTTACTACGATTTTCCCGAAATGCTTACCGCAATACCTTTTACGGCTCGTATACAGATGCAGATGCAAAACAGGTACTAGGGTTCCACCACTCGGCCCATAAAAAGGATCGCGCCGGTTGAGTCATCCATCAGGCAGTAGATGAAAGGGCGGTCGGCGCGGAACTCGATGGGTTCTTCCCTGTCGGGGCTGAACGATGTCGTTCGGACCATCCCTACCGCCGTGGCCGCGGCGGCTTCCGTTCCTCTCTCGTCCAGGTCGACGAAGGACTGATGGATCACGAAGTTGATGTGGAAGTCGCCTTCGTCGTTATGCGGATCTTCCACCATGCCCGAAAAATCCGCACGCGAGGTGAAGGCGAGATTCATGCCCAACTTTTGCAAAACGCCGCTCAACACGTAGCGGGCGTTGTTCTTGAATTTAGGCAGCCAGAGCGACACCTTGCTGCGCTGAACGCCCCCCACCCACAGAGCGAGCTCCTGAGAGGTCAGCTTTTTTTCCAGCTCCTCCAGTTGGGTAAACGATTCGTTCGCGCGGGGCAAGAGCACCAGGAGAGAAAACCCCGGCATGCTATAGGGAATTTTTATCCACTGCAGATCGGGACGTTCGCCGTAAAGGAAAAAATCCGTCCGCCGCATCATGGGAACGTTTTTTTGCCGGTCCTGCCCGATATGGAAAGGTTCTTCTTTTGTGAGTTTCGCGTTGAAAGGCTCCATCCAGGCGGAGTTGAAGTAGATCGCGTTGGTCAAAATCAGCCGGATACTCGACGTGACGTCTCCCTCATGCAGAAGATCCTTGATTTTATCGCGAGTTTTGCGTTCCACCCATTCGTTGATCGTCGCGCGCGCTCTCTCCCTATCTTTTTGGAAATCTACCGACTCGACGCCTCCGCCGTAATTCTCCCCGAGGAGAGCCGTGTAGTCCGGCAGGAGTTTTTGTTTTTTATCAAGCCAGAGACGGTTGGCGACCTCAAGCACGCCCGATTCTTCGGGAATCGAGTTGAAGCGATCCTGCAGGGCCTTCATCGACGCGTGCAACACGGGTTCGACGCCGGTAAAATGCAACGCTTCCGCCATCTCCCGGGCCGTGTCGCCCCTTGCCCCGGCCCAAGTCATCGCGAGCGCCGAAACAATGCTATAGGGCGAGAAGAACACGTTGCCTTTTTCCTCGGACAATTGACGATAAATGTCGATCGCAAAGGCATTCACCACAACGGCGGCCTCCGATCCATCAGGCGTCGGGGACGCCGACGCGGGGCCGCGCAGGAAAAACGTCACGATCAAACAGGCAAGCAACACGCACAAAATACAACGCATAGTGTATCCCTCCTTCGAATTCTAATCACATGATAGTTTAACGTCGCGTTCATCGGCAAGCTCCAGCAACTCTACCCATATCGCGTTCCCGATTCTCATTCCGGAGGGGGTCAAGCACACTCCGCCCTCAAAAAAACGCACGAGGCGAGGAGGGATTTTTCTCAACACGCGGAGGACCTTCTCCGTAAGTTCTTCTCCGAATCGGGCGGCAAAAGAAGCCGTATCGATCCCCCACTTCGTCCGCAGGGCAAGGATCGCGGCCTCGATTCCACGGGAAAGGCCCTGTTCTCCGATCTGTTCGGCCTCGGTAACGGGCGGTTGCGTCTCCGTCAAAGGGATGTACCCTTCAAGAGTCGGCGCGTTCCGGTAACGAAAGCCGTTCTCGGGGAAATACCCCCACGCCGAGGGGCCAAGCGCCAACACGGGCTCTTGACGCCAATAAGCCAAGTTGTGACGACACTCTTTGCCGGGTCGAGAAAAGCTCGCGATCTCATATTGCTCCAACTTTTTGCGCGGAAGATACCACTGAGCGAAACGATAAAAAAGATAGCCGTCCGGCAGGAGGGGCTCGGCGTCGCCCAAGGGAGTGCCGGGCTCCAAAGTCAACTGATAGACCGAGACGTGCCCGACCCCTGAATCGAGAACACGTCGAAGGGAGTCGCGCCATGTCCGCAGCGTCTGAAAGGGCAGGCCGAAAATGAGGTCCGCGGAAACGTCGAAGCCGCGGGAACAGGTTTTTTCAAGCGCCCGCGCGGCCGCTCGCGCGTCGTGCCGCCGGCCCAGCCACGACAGCTCGTCGTCCCGCAAACTTTGGACCCCTAAGCTGACGCGCGTGACGAAGGAGTCGCTCCAGAGCGACAAATGTCCGTCCGTCAGAGAACAGGGGTTGGCCTCGACCGTGACCTCCTCGATCTCGGAAAAATCGAAGCCGTCGTTCAAAATACGAAGCAGACGTTTCCACTCGAAAAGGGACAGGACGGTCGGAGTTCCTCCTCCGATGTAGAGGGTCCGAAGGCGCGGCCGGCCTTCCCATATCGCGTCGATACGGCTCGCCTCCCGGGAAAGCGCGTCGAGCCACGCTTCGATGGAAGAAGACGCCCCCCCCTGGGCTTCGCTGTAAAACGCGCAGTAGCCGCACTTGGAAACGCAAAACGGGACGTGGAGGTAAAGAGAAAAAAGAGGCATCGGGCCGCGCTATTTTCTTATTTTTCCTCGCCGTCGATCTGCAGAAAGGCCAAAAACGCCTCCTGCGGGATCGCCACTCTGCCGATCTGCTTCATCCGCTTTTTACCCTCTTTCTGTTTGTCCAGGAGTTTGCGTTTACGGGTGATGTCGCCTCCGTAACATTTGGCCAACACATCCTTGCGCAGAGCCTTGACGTTGACCCGCACGATGACGCGTTTTCCGATCGATGCCTGAATAGGGACCTCGAACATCTGGCTGGGGATCAGTTCTTTCAGCTTCGTCACCGCCGAGTGTCCACGATGGTAGGCCGCGTCTTTATGGCAGATGAACGAAAACGCGTCGGCGGCCTCGCCGTTCACCAACACGTCCACTCGCACCAACTCGGAGGGGCGAAGGCCGATAAACTCGTAATCCAGGGAGGCATAGCCGCGGGTTTGAGATTTCAACTTGTCGTGAAAATCGACGATGAACTCCGCCAACGGCATCTCATACACCAGCCGCACGCGGTCCGGCGTCAGGTAGTCCATTGATTTGTAAATTCCCCGCTTCTCTTGAACGAGTTGCATGACCTTGCCCACATACTCGGACGGCAGAAAAACAGAAAGCTTTATAAAGGGTTCGCGGATTTCCTCTATTTCCCCTACCTCCGGGAAATCGCTGGGGCGATGCGCCTCGATAACCGCCCCGCTCCGCGAGATTTCGTAGACGACGTTCGGGGCTGTCGCGACGAGATCCACATCGAACTCCCGTTTCAGCCGCTCGCGCGCCACGTCCATATGCAAAAGCCCCAAAAAACCGCAGCGGAAACCAAACCCCAGCGCGACCGACGTCTCCGGCTCGTAGGTGATGGCCGCGTCGTTCAGGCAGAGCTTCTCCAAGGCGTCGCGCAATTGGGGATAGTCATCGCGCTCCACGGGATAAAAGCCGCAAAACACGACCGACTTCACCTTCCGATATCCGGGAAGAGGTCGAGTCACAGGCTTCCCGGCATCGGTGATCGTGTCGCCTACGCGGGCCTCGGCAAGGCTTTTGACGCTGGCGCTGATATATCCGACCTCGCCGGGCCCCAAACGTCCCACAGACGTGAAGCCGGGCCGGAACACCCCGACCTCGTCCACGGGGTAACGCCCGTTCGTCGCCATGAACAGAATATTCTGCCCTGGGCGCAGAGTGCCGTTCATCACGCGTACGTAACAGATAACTCCTCGGTAATTGTCGTAAACGGAGTCAAAAATCAACGCCTCGAGCGGAGCCTCGGGATCTCCCTCTGGGGGAGGAACGTCCGACACGATACGCTCGAGGATTTCGTCAACGCCCGTTCCATCTTTGGCGCTGGCCAAAATAGCGTTCGAGGCATCTAAGCCGACGACATCCGCGATTTCCTTTTTGGCGTTTTCGGGAAGCGAGGACGGCAGATCGATTTTATTGATGATCGGCAGAACTTCGAGCCCCTGTTCGATGGCTTGATAAGCGTTGGCTACGGTCTGAGCCTCCACTCCCTGGGTCGCGTCCACGACCAAAAGAGCGCCCTCGCAAGCCGCCAGGGAACGGGAGACCTCGTAGCCGAAATCGACATGCCCAGGAGTATCGATCAGGTTCAAAACGTAATCCAATCCGTCGCGCGCGCGATAGTTCATGCGAACGGGCACGAGCTTGATCGTGATGCCGCGCTCGCGCTCCAGCGAAAGCGAGTCGAGGATCTGCTGCTTCATATCGCGAGACTCCACAGTGTGGGTCCGTTCCAGCAAACGATCCGCAAGAGTCGACTTCCCGTGATCGATGTGAGCGATGATGCAAAAATTTCTTATGTTTTCCTGTCTCATACCGCAACTCCTCATACTACGATGTGCCCGAATAGCGTAAATAAAAAAGGGGCTTCGGAAGCCCCAATTAACCTTTATATTTACCTCGCTTGCTCCGAAAAACACCTCTTCCCCACTTTGTCACGTCAATCTGCCGATCGCGTCCAAAACAGTCTGAGGTTCAAAAGGCTTGGCGATAAAAGCGTCTACCCCAGCGTCCTTTGCCTGCATCACCACCGGGAGCGTGGCGTGAGAACTCACCAAAACGATTTTCACTCCTGGAATGAGAGAGCGTATTTTACGGATCGTTTCCATGCCATCCATTTTGGGCATGTGAAAATCGACGGTCACAATGTCCGGCACCGAAGCATCATTCAGTTTCCCGATCAGATCCACAGCTCGCATTCCATCCAAAGCAGTTCCCACAACCTCATATCCCGCATCTTGAACGATCAAACGCAACATGTCCACTATAAAATCCGCATCATCCACAATGAATATTTTCTTCGGCACCAACACACCCCCTACCTCATCCGGAGGCATTTCACACTGTGGTTCGCACACCGTTTACTTATTGGTCTCTCCCGCCAAAAGACTCTTAAGTTCGTCGATATAAGCTTTATGGTTCTCCAGGTCTTTCGTGAGGATTTCGAGCTTTGCCTCTTCCGCCTTCACGACGGCGTTCAACTTGACCTCGAAATTTTCGCTGGCTTTGCTGGTAGCGTCGTTGAGGGTCTCGGTCGCTTTTTTAATGGTCTCGGCGTCCGCTTTGAGCGCCTCGATATCGACTGTTTCCGTTTTTTTATCTACCTTTTCCTCCAGATCGGCCACATGCGCGTTGATCGCCGCGAGGTCCGACTTGAGGGCCTGAATTTCCGTCGCAATCCTGTTTTCCACCGTCGTTCCAAACACGTTGAGTATGATCACGTTGAGTAAAATGACACAAAGAACGATAATGCCGACGATTTTTCCGTTTTTGCTTTTGGCCGCTTCCGTCAGTGTTTTGAGTGTGGCGTCGAATTTTTCTTTCTTGTCGTGGGCTCCCATTTATACCTCTCCTCCTGATTTTTTATTTTCTGTGCGTTGCGGTTATTCTACAATAAAAAATATCTAAAAAAAAGCCCAGGGGAACAAACCCTGGGCTCAATCTGCCGAGAGCGAAACCGCAATCGCGCCAGCGCTTCCCAAAGCTGGTGAAAAGCGACACGAAAGGCGCGTTATTTGACCTCGACTTCGGCGCCCGCGTCAAGGAGCTTTTTCTTGATTTCCTCGGCCTCTTCCTTCGCAATAGCCTCTTTGACGGGCTTGGGCGGATTGTCAACGAGTTCCTTGGCTTCTTTCAAACCGAGTCCGGTGATCTCGCGCACAACTTTGATCACGTTGATCTTGTTCGCGCCGGGCGCTTTATAGATAACGTCGAACTCCGTCTTTTCTTCCTCCGCGGCCGCCGCCGCGCCGGGCGCCATCATCATGGGCATCGCCATGGCCGGAGCCGCCGCGGAAACCCCAAACTTATCCTCCAGAGCCTTCACCAACTCAGAAAGTTCCAACACCGTCATTTCTTCGATAGCTTTGATCAAATCTTCGCGAGTCATGTCTTTTTCCTCCTAAATTTTATATCCGCCTCACAGCGGATTTGCTTTATCGATACCGAAGTGCCCTATGACCGAAATACCCTACGCAACTTTTTCTTTTTGATCTTTGATCTGATCGAGGCACGTGACGAGACCCCGTATCGTTCCCGAAAGAACGGTCACAAGCCCCGTAAGAGGCGCCGCTACGGTGCGAACCACCTGTCCGATGAGGACGTCTTTTGGGGGAAGATCCGCAAGGGCCTGAACCTGAGCCGCGTTCAAAACGATTTTACCCAATAGGCCGCCTTTCAATGTAAAGGCTTTCTGCGTTTTATCGACAGCGTAATCTTTCAAAACCTTCGCGACGGCAACGGGATCTCCATAGCAAAGCGCGTACACGTTGGGGCCCACAACCATAGATTCGGGTAGATTTTCCATTTTCGCCTCTTTCATGGCGATGGAAAAAAGAGTGTTTTTGGCAACCTTCAATTCTCCGCCTACCTCGCGTACTCGGGAACGAAGCCGAGTGCTTTGGGCCACGGTCATGCCGCGATACTCTCCGACAAAAACGGCCGTAGTTTTCTCCAACTTGCCTTTTAAGAGATCAACCTGTTCGTATTTAATCTTCGCTGGCATATTTTCACCTCCTTACGAAATTTTCAAAAAAAACGCCCCTTGGCGAATAATGGCCAAGGGACACGATAAACAGGATAAAAAGAAGCGCGTTTATCTCGTTTCCTTAAAGGCCTCGGCAGAAATTAAGCTTGCGCGAAGTAAAAACTTCCGGCAAAGCGCCTGCTGTCTCCGGTCGTCTGGTTGTTTTCTATGTCTATATAGGTTTAAACGGCGATCTCCTTCGTGGCCGCGAGAACGTCCACGCCGATCCCCGGGCCCATCGTAGGAGCCAGAGAAATATTTTTGACATACGTGCCTTTTACGGAAGCCGGTCGCGCTTTCATGATTGCCTGCAACAACGCCTTGGCATTATCGAAAAGCTGGTCCACCGTAAATTCTTTTTTGCCCACGAAGTTATGGATGATGCCCGTCTTATCCACGCGAAACTCCACTCGCCCCGCCTTGATTTCTTTGATGGCATCGGCGATCTCGAACGTAACCGTCCCTGTTTTCGCGCTGGGCATAAGACCGCGCGGCCCCAAAATCTTACCCAAGCGTCCCACGGATTTCATCATATCGGGAGTGGCAATCACAGCGTCGAAATCCATCCATCCTCCCGCGATCTTCTGCACGAGGTCTTCGCCGCCCACGACGTCGGCTCCCGCTTCCTCCGCTTCTTTGATCTTTTCTCCCGCGGCCAAAGCCAAAACCCTTTTGGTGACGCCCGTACCATGAGGCAACCCCACAGTGCTCCTCACCTGTTGATCCGCATGACGCGGGTCCACACCGAGCCGAACGTGAACCTCCAAGCTTTCGTTGAACTTCGCGGTGGCGATTTCTTTAAACAGGGCAATAGCCTCTTTGAGGCCGTATTGTTTGTCCTGATCGATTTTTGCCAGAGCTTCCCGATAACGCTTGCTTCGTTTCATATTAAATAACCTCCAAAGTGGTATTGGCGGACAAGAACGTCCTCCCACAAAGTAAAAAGGGAACCTCTATCCCTCGACCTCAATCCCCATCGAACGAGCCGTGCCTTCGATCATATGCATAGCCGCCTCCACGTCGTTAGCGTTGAGATCTTGCTTCTTCAGTTCAGCGATTTCTTTGACTTTCACGCGGGAAATTTGAGCTACTTTCTTTTTATTGGGCGTACCCGAGCCCGACTCGATCCCGGCGGCTTTTTTCAAAAGCACGCTCGCCGGTGGAGTTTTCAACTCGAAAGAAAAACTCCTATCCGCATAAACCGTAATGACCGCAGGAATAATCATCCCCGGCTGATCTGAGGTTTTCGCGTTGAACTGCTTGCAGAACTCCATGATATTGACTCCGTGCTGTCCCAATGCAGGCCCTACAGGCGGAGCCGGCGTCGCCTTACCGGCTGGTAGTTGCAACTTGATCTGTCCTACTACCTTTTTTGCCATAAAACAAAATCCCCTCTCATGACAACCCTTTTAGTCTCAAAAATCGCACCCGCGATATTTTCGTTTTCACTATTTTTATTCCATTATTTTTTATCGAATTCATACTTTTTCCAATAAAAAATAATCCGTTTCCACAATAGTTTCGCGTCCAAAAACGCTGACTGTGAACTTAACTTTACCTTTTTCAGGAACGATATCCACCACCGGCCCCACTTGTCCCTCGAAAGGCCCGCTCTTCACCTTGACCGTATCGCCAAGCTTAAAATTGATCTCAAGCTTGGGCTTGACCTGTTCTTTGCCGATACGGCCCATGATTTCCCGCACTTCCTTTTCGGAAAGCGGCAAGGGATAACTGCCTGCCCCTACAAATCCCGTCACACCAGGCGTATGTCGCACAACATACCATGATTGCTCGTCCAGAATCATTTCTACCAGCACATAACTGGGATAAAGTTTCCTGGAGACCTTCCGGCTTTTTCCATCTTTCACGAAAATCCGTTCTTCTATTGGAATGAGCGCGTTAAAAATGCTGTGCTCCATCCCCATAGTGGCTATACGCTGCTCCAAATTGGCCTTTACCCGATTCTCATAACCAGCGTATGTCTGAACAACATACCAACGGCGTCCGTCTTGAGCCTCCATTTTACAGTCTTTTCCAGCACAAATTCAAATTTAACCCAAAATGCCAGAAAAAAGCCACGCGAAAAAAAAGTCAATGATTCCGAGGTACACGGAAACAAAAAGCGTAAACACGATGACAATAAGAGTGGAATACCAAATCTGCGTTTTTCCCGGCCAAGTAACTTTTTTGAGTTCGGCCTTCGCTTCACGCAAAAAACTAAGGCCGGGGATGGAACGTACTATCTCTTTAGACATTAATTGGCCTCCAGTCGCGCCTCGAAAATCGTCGAACAACCTATGAAAACTAAAACAAAATGGCAGGCCCGGCAAGACTCGAACTTGCAACCCCCGGTTTTGGAGACCAGTGCTCTGCCAATTGAGCTACGGACCTGCATGGTAAAAACTCGGCATCTTACATGACACATCTTCCCTCGGCTCTTCGCCGATCAAACAACGAGAGGTATTCTACACTACTTCGATTCCTTATGCAAGACGGAAGCTCTACACCACTTGCAATACTTCTTCACTTCCAGTTTCTTCGCTTGCTTCTTTTTGTTCACCGTCGTCGTGTAGTTACGCCTTTTACAAGTAGAACACACCAATCCTACAATATCAGCCATAAGTTTTTCCGACTTCCTTTCTAAATTTTTATCGAATTTGCGTCTACTGGAGAATCTGAGTGACGACGCCAGCGCCCACCGTGTGACCGCCTTCTCGCACCGCGAAACGCAAACCCTCTTCCATCGCGATCGGCACGATCAGCTCCACCTCGAAGTTCGCGTTGTCGCCCGGCATCACCATCTCCACTCCCTC
>JAISQE010000131.1 GCA_031274425.1 Synergistaceae bacterium
ATCCTCAAAAACCCGCTTTGACCACGCGGCATCCCGAGCCCGATATTGTTAGCTTGATACTGTACTACGCCGGTATAGGCGGAATTACCGCACAAAGCGTTTTTAAGGGATGTGCCGCCGTTTTGTGTATGCGCGGGCAAAAGCAATAAATCTACATCGACATTCAACATGTCGTTGAACCCGGTTTGTACGATATCGACAACACCGTTGTCACCAGTTGTTCCCGTAATCGCGGGGAGTCCAATGCCCTGTATCGTTTCTGTAAATCCATTTGCTCATTCCGCACCTCCAAATTCTCTACTCATCGACAACCAGCACTCCGTTAAGCAGCTCTTGATCGAAATCTATGACGGAGGGGTCGTAGTCGATCCTCCCCATAAGCAAGTAATCTCCCTGCCAATATCCGTACGGCGCATAAGCGCTGAATCGCCAGCCTCTGCCAATGTCCAACCTTTCACCCTTACGGCATGTCCAGAGGAAAAAGTTTTTCTTATAGCGGGTGTCGCCGTTGTACATAGCGATAGGGTCCTTGCAGTAATGGAACGCCTCTTCTCCGGAGCCCTCGTGATCATATCCTGGCCCGGTTTGATAAAAACTCCACACCCATCCATCCGCATAGGTTGTGCCGCCCGCGTCGGTATAAATTTCTCCCAATCGATCATCGGCAATGAAGAAGGTTTGGTGTGTCGATGTATCGGCAAATCGAAAAAACGCCGCTTCTTTTGGGCTTCCAGATGACGGGAAAACGGATGCGTAGCTGCTGTTATATCGCCCGAAAGACGCCGACATCAGGATGCTTGAATTAAGAAAGGCTCCGGGCTTATCCTTGCTTTGCGGTCTCGTGGTACTGTTCCAGGTTGTGCGGTATTTTTTAAACCGCCAATCTCCATCGTTCAACCAGCCCGGCAAGGGCTCGGGTATCTCGACAAACCCGGCGTCCCTGAACTCCGCTCCCCACGTCCCCAATGTCGGCTCTATGGGGAAGTGAACGATGGCGTCGCCGGAGAGTGTGGTCGGGAAACTATAGTCGAATTGCGTCAACGCCCCGTCTTCCGGGTTGACAAAATACATCCCGACGCCCTCGGAGTCGCATTTATAAATCAAACAGGGGAACGGGGGAGGAACATAATACGTCCAATCCGTATCGTACGCGGACGGGTCCACTTCTTTGATCCACGAAGCTTTTACTTGCCCGGCAAACTCCGTCTCGATCTCCGCCCTGAAAATCCTGAACGAGTAAGGGTCTTTGAATACATTTTCAGCGGGAACACTTGTTTTTGGTTTTTCATACGTCCCTGGAGGGAACGAAAATTCCGTGACCGAAAGAACGTGAACTGGGTTATTATCCTCGTCAAGTCCTTCTTCGACCCCGAACGACAGCTTGACCTGCTCCGTCACCTCGTCGTCTTCATTCTTCCGTTCCTCCAGCCCCCAGGCCATCGGTAGAAACCGCTCGCCGAACAACTCGCGGTGAAAGTAGTTCGTCAAATGCGTGACCACCAATGTCTTATCGTAGGAGCCGCATACCACTTCAAGATCGATGGACTCGACCATTCGCGCCGGCGATTCCGCGAGCCGCGCCGGAGCCAGCCAGTTCGAGAGCGTGGAACACGTGTAATCCATAAACGACGCAAGCTGCCCGGTAAGGCTATCGCCGCCGAAAAGCGTGCAGCCTTTTTCTCCCAGAAACAACCCGAGACGCGAGAAGAAGTCGTAAGTAGACATTCCGTTATCTTCCGGCCTTGGGCTTACCCATTCCCCGTAATGGCCCCCATTGGGGTCGTTGGGCATCAACACGTCGCCACGCGCGGGAGTTTGGCAGATAGGAGCCGTCAAGGGGTTTGTCTTGTCCGTCATGAACCCGGCGAGAACCCCGTCGCTTCCTTCTTGCGCGTCTTTCAAACCAACAGGTGTTATGCTCATCCAGGGCTCGTTTTCCGAGATGTTGGAATTGTAGTGAAGGTTATACGGGCCAGCACAGTTGTTGGAGTTCGTAACGAACAGACAAAATTCTTCCGCGACGCCGTTTTTATTTTTTGTTAGCGGTACAAGATACGCCCGCCCCAAGAACATCAACGACTTGACCCATAGTTTGTCGTCGAATGTGGCGATTTGAATGCCTCGCCTCGTGGCGCTATACCCTAACCCGTTTGTGGAAACCACCGCGTCCCCCTCGTCTAATTCGGGGTCAGCGTATAAATTTAGGTCCACTGGGACAACGGGTTTTGCCTTCAACCACATGCGATGATATTCGCTGTCCGGCACGCTGTCCCAAATCGAGGGCTTGGGTATGACAAAATCCTCCAGCAATATCCAGCCCCCGAGGTCGAGCGCCGTCACGTAGCACGCCTCCATCTGCCGTGTCCCAACAGGGTAAACACTCAAGTTGCCTATTTTCGCAAAAAGGTTGCCCTCTCCGTCTCCGCCTGCCGGCGGATTTGTCCCCCATCGTGTGTGAGTAAACGGATCGGTTCTCGCCCCGATTTCGTGCCCATCTATGCTGACATACGATACAAAGCTCCTGATCACCGCGAATCTCACGACAGTCTGCGTGCTCGTCGCGGACGGCACGTCAAAGGCGAAAATATTACAGCAAAGGATATACGGCGGCTCCGGTATGACCTGCAATATCTCTCTGCACGTCAAAACCCAATCTATACCGCTCGCTACGGGAAAATCAGGCAGATACCCGCTGCCGTCCACAACACGAGGTAGATTCCACGCGCCCGCCATCTCCAGCCTCTTCGTCTCCGGGTTCTCGGCCAGAACCACGACGGAATACAGGTCGAATCCATCCTCATCGACGCTCTTGAACACCCACATTCGCCCGTTGAGCGTGCAGGTGACGAGTTCCATGTCGTCGCCCCACACAAGGCCGTCGATGAGGTAATCTGGAAGAGCGCCCTTCCACGTCTGGGGTATGGCGAACACCTCTCCATTGAGATTCTTGTAGGGTTTTACGACAGTTCCCAAGTTGCCGGACATCATGTGTTTTCGAAACATAGTCTCAAATCCTATCCGTAATGTGGCCGCGCATGGAGTTTCCCGAGACCATCGTCAGCAAAACCGAATCTCCGACGCCGATATTCACGAGCCTTGTCGTGCAAATGTAGGCAGCGCTGCCCACGGTCACGTAAACGTCGCCGGTAGTCGCGTTGATGGACGTTACCGTGCCGACTCGCGGGTGAGTGCTGCGCCCCGCGTTCCGTCCCGATATGCCGTCCGCAACGCCCGCCGCCGACGATGGGATCATGAAGGATGGAATCGTGCCGCTGACGCGGTAACTCAAGGTCGTTCTCATGAAAAAGCCCCGGCCTTTGTTTGGGCTGGGGCTTAGTTGTCCGTATGATCCTGTTCAGCGGTTTTCTGAGGTTCTGGGGCTAAGAATGCCGCAAGTCCAGGTAAAAATTTCGTCCGTTGATACATTTCTACTTCGTTTTTCCTGCTCTGTAAGGTTTCGATCTTCTTGTATTCCCGTTCAAGGTTTTTCTCTATTTTGCTGATGTACTGCTGTAGCTCTTCTGGGGCCATTATTTTGATGGATTTATACCGCCGAATGCCATCATCACAGACAACGGAAAAACATGTTTTTCCCTTCCCCCTGCCGAAAAGCCAGCTAACTAAGTCCCTTGCCTTTTTCATGCGAACATTTCGAATATCCCTAGAGGCATCGCTTATCGGATCGGACATCTTGGCTATTTCATCAATCGTCATGCCTGTTTTTTCAATGCCTTTTTTTACCGCGTCAATATTCCCAGCGTATAGGTTCATCCAGGCCATTTTATTTGACAATTTTTAACCCACCTCTTTTTTGAGCCCGCTCGATATTCTCCTCAACAAGCAACAGCGTTTCGTAAGCTAAGCTGCTGACAGACACCAAACTAGATTTCAAATCTTCCAGTTCTTCGAGTACCAATCCGCAAAAATCGTCGCTCTTGGATATTTTTTCTTTGATGAGGAATAACAGTTGCGGCATCTGGTAGATACTCATTTTTTGCAGAGTCCCCAGTTTAGTACGCATTTTGGCATTTTCTTGTTCGTGTTCGATATCGCTCCGTAATGCCTCTAAAGCCTCCGCCAACCGCGTACGTTCCTTCTCAAGTTCGCTAACGTCCTTATCAACTTTCATGCCCCTTTGGATTTCTCTGATCGTTTCCTCGGCCTGCTTTTCAAGTACCTCTCGCCGTTCGTGCATCGCGCGGTCGATCTCGTTGTGCCTCTTCTGTGATTCCAAGTCCTGTTTATCGAGCGCCTGTTTTTTCTCCTCGATCTCCGCCATCATCTCAGCGGTCCTCGCGGCCACCAGTTTCTCAATAACCTTCTGGTTGATCTCCTTTGCCGCCTCAAGCTCCGTTTCCGTCTGTCTCAGCCGTTCCCCAAACTCCGGTGACGCGACGGGTTTTTCGACAACCTTCTCGATAACGATAGGCTTAGGGGCGGGGGCGTTCTTGGCCGCTTCGAGTTCTTTACGTAAGCGCTCGGCCTCCTGTTCCTGCTTCTTCTCGAAGGCTTCGCGGTCGGCGATCTCTTTCTTTAACCGGTCAAGTTCGCTGGGGTCGTTTGGTGAGGGTTGATCAGGATTATGCAAATGCATAAGCCACCGCGAAAGCGTTGATTGCGACACCTCCATGACGCCAGCTATCCGTTCCTGCGTCCAACCCTGTTCTCGCAGGTTAATCGCCAGCTCTTTTTTCTGTTCCTTTGTCAGATGCCGCCGCTTGAGATTGAGAGAGATGGAGAGATTTTCCTTTTCCTCTTCGCTCAACCCTTCCATTACCCGCGTGGGGTAGTCGATGCCCAGCTCTTTGCATACCTTGGCTCTGTGATACCCATCGACAATTTTGCCGTCTTCGTCCGTAATGACAGGCTGAATGACTCCATACTTTCGGATGCTCTCCCGAAGCGCCTCGTATTCGTCAAGCTGCAACGGCTGTAAGAATTGATATGTCTGCATCTGCGTCAACCCCTTTCAAATTCAACCCCATAAAAAACAGGCCGGATGACGTGCGGGGGTTGGCACACGTCTTTTCGCGACGGCCATGACCCGTCGCGTCCGGCCTGTTAGCTTGCTTCGTGCAACAAAAAAGCGGGCCTGCGCCCGCGTCAGTTTTTCGCCGTGATGTCGTACCTTCCCAGCAGATACCGCGCTTTTCTTCTCCAGGACTCGCGCGCGTTCTCACTTAACCTGTTCCACTCAATGCCTTCAGGAGACCTTCCACCCTCGTTCAGTTCTTTCGCCAAAAGTTCAACGTCGAGAATGCGCCGTTCACGTCCCACTTTGAAATTTTTTACCGCCGAAACAATATCCAACCCAGGAATAAACTGAATGGCGCGATCATCGATAGTCACAATCGCGGGAGGCTTATGGGCAGTGACAAGGTCAACCACTATCCCATGCTCGTCAAGGTATTTCACTATGGCGGCAATCCCCGTCGGGAGAATGCACCTCGTGGACACGACAACCACCTTGTATCCCTCTGTTCTTAGCACACGGATAGCCTCTACTACATCAGGGTTGGGAGCGTCAGGAATAACGTTCATGCCCTTCCACCCGCTCACGTAGCTATGGATTACACCATCAAAATCGAATATCACTGTCTTTTTGCTCATTAGTAAGTGACCCCTCTACTCGGTTTTTCTCCGTTATGTCGTATCATTTACCTGACTCCAGGAAAATGATAAAGGATGTCCAATATTAGCCTCCCTGTCGTTTCAAATCCACCAGCGCCAACGCGGTCATTTGGACTCCCTGCTCGTACAGCATGTGCAAATCGTTTCCTTCCGGCTCCGGGAAATGAAGGTGAAGCAGCTCATGGACAAGGACTTGCTCCATGTCTTGCTTCCACGCGGAATCAGGCGGGTAATCCACGGGGTCGACGATGCTGACGACGGCTTCTTTTCTGCTCCAGGTTATATCGACGCAGCCTTGCATCCCCTCCGGCATGTCGCGCATTCGCCGGATTTTGACGGATATTCTCCAGTCCAAAAGCCTTAGCATGTACTTCCATTCGGTGCAGAGCGCTGTGAGTTCCTGTGT
>JAISQE010000194.1 GCA_031274425.1 Synergistaceae bacterium
TGCCGCCACGGCAAAATCTTTTCGACCCTTCTCCGAATGTCCGCGATGGATACGGGCTTTTTCGCCGTCTTCGCGTTGGGAGTCGGCATATCCGGCTCGAAGAATCGCCTGGAGGTGGAGGTCAGGGCTTGAGCGTCGTCCGCTAAGTTGCCCCTCTTTGAGTTTTGTGCTATATTGTCTTCGTGGCGACCATTCTGTATTTCTCCATTGGAGGTGTTTGAATTGCTGAAATTTTTCGAAGACGGCGAAGATATGCCGTTTGCGGTTGATTGCCCGGATGATACGCCCTTGTCCCATTGGACACCGCTCAAAGACGAAGAAGGCGAGAGAGTTTTCAAGATTATGTCTGACAAATCGCTTAAAAGAGCCTCTGGACCACGAGTTGAGGTCTGGCTTGAAAGAGCGCGACCAATATCCAAAGCCGAGGCCATGAGATTAGCGTCCATAGTTTGAAGCATTCCGTTCAGTCCGGCTTCGTAAACCCTCCTGCTGATCTCTTTTGCTTTTGCCGTCGCGGGGTTATCTCCGTTCTTTCGTGTGAACTCATACAGCAAATGCCCCAACCCGTTCTTGGCTTCGATAATCCCCCGATGATGCAGTTGCAGCTCCGCAATGTGACCGTTCGAAAGCCTGATGTTCAGGAGAACGTCACGGTATCCGTCCGGGTTGGGGTTGGTCCATCTGTCTTTAATACGAATTATCCTGTTGTCGTTTTGTAATTTTTGAAATGCCGCGATCAGGTCTTTTTCCGTATCGAAAACAAGACTTCCAGCCAGCATGTCGACAACTTCTCCATAGTTTCCTTTATAGTTGCCTTCCGCTTTTTCCCGAACTCTGGCTTTGTTTTTCAAGCCTGGACGCGTCAGCAGCTCGCCGCCGAGGTCGGATTTGAAATCTTGAAGAATAGACTGAAATTCCGATCGGGCTTTCGCAGCCTGAATGTATAGCTCCTCGATGCTGTTCACGCCTTTTTGGTAAGGCTTGCGGATTTCTGCGGGAACGCTCTTGGCTCCGGCCTCTTTCAGCGCCGACAAGGTATTGTTCCCATCAATCACGGAATACGTTCCGTCGCCGCGATCGACAATGGTAAGGGGAGCCCGTTTGTTTCGGCTCCCCTCCGTCGCTTCCCGCATATTTTGTTTTGCCTTCCCTGTGCTTTCCGGCGTCATGTCTTCCGTCGCCCGCAATCTGTCCAGCGGAATGTCGGTAGACGTTCCCGTAGGCGTAATATATCGAGCCGCGATAGGATCGGGGTTTTGTTTTTGCCCCGTCGCCCGCTCATCCCGTCCCCTCATATCCCATCCCTTCGCGGTCTCGAACGTTTCCCCGACTTTCGCCCTGGCGAATGCCTGCGCGTTTTTCTCGGATTGTCCCGCCTGTAACGCTTGGCGTTTGGCCTCGATGTACAGTTTTTGCGCGGCTTTCCCCTCGGGGGTATTGGCCTTCAAAACTTGAGGCGTTTCTTTGACGTTCGGCCTTTGCGGCAGGGCATTTTCGCGGACTTGGGTCCGAGCCCTTTGGGGGTTCTCCCTCAACGCCTGAATGCCGGGCTGGTAACGCTCCCCGCCTTTCTTCAAATCCCCGCCCTTCTCCAATCCCTTGCCCTTGTCCAGTATCGCGAAAAACCGGTCTTCCGCTTTCTCGTAATCGATCTCATACGCTTTTCTCAGCTCGCGAACGATCGGCTTGACTTCTTTCTTGATTCGCGCCAGTTCGCTCCGGAGCTCTTTTTTTTCCTCGGGGTCGGTTTCCCAGAGAATGTCCCTTTCGAGTTTGGAGGCTCGATAGCCGTAGTCGGAGAGCTCGTCGATGTTTTTCCACGTGTCGGTGTCGTCCATGTCCAAAAACCGCCGGGCTAAATACTCCTCCTGTTCCCCCATATCCCGAAACCAGGTCGTCGAGATAAGGTCGTCCCGATTCCTGTTCAGGTGCGCTATGCCCTTTTTCGTCAGCTCATCCCACTCGGATACGGGCGTGGACTCGGCTTTGTTCAGAAAGTCCATTACTTTTTGCGTGTCGAGGTCTCTCAAAAAGTAAAAATCCTTCAAGCCCATCGACTCGTACGCGTCCACCTTGGCACGCAGCCGGTCGTAATTCCGACCCCAAATACCGTCCGTATCTATTTCGTTCTCGCTCTCGGTATCGGACGCCTCTATTTGGTTGTAAATGTTTAAAACCTCTTCTTCAACGCCGTCGACTTCGGCGTCGAAGACGTTCTCATTGTCCAACTTGGCGCTCAATTCCTCGTAGCGCCGCGCCAACTCCCTGTCCCTCCACGTGCTCGAATCGTCGGGGTCTTGTTTCATGAACTGGAGTTCCTGATACTCGTTCTCGGAGAGCATCATCCTGTCGGTGGAATCGCTTATCACGTTGTCCAGCAGGTCTTTGGCGATCGTGTAATCCTCGACGGACCATACGGAGGCGGGCAGCTCCATCGCCCTGGAGTATTCGCCGTGCACCCGCTTGCGCGTTTCCGGGGAAAGCGTCGCGTTGAACCCCCAGTCTTCCCCATACTCCCTCTCGATGGCGTACGAAAGCCGTTCCCGACCCGGCCTCGTCTGAGTCCCCGCCGCCTCTCGATTCAAAAGCGGCCGCGCGTCGTTGACTTGGTTTTTGACACGAAAGTTGTCGCGGGGCGACGGTCCGCGCCGGAGTCGGGGGCTCTTTTCCAAACCGCCCAAACCGCCTTCAAACCCCGCTTGAGAATTAGAAACAGGATTGGGAACGGGATTGGGGGCAATATCGCCGCCCCAAACTCCATCTTGAATATTCACGGCGTCGGCAATGCGCGCGCTCAACCCCTGGTTTTCAAGAATTCCCCCCGTATTTTCTCTCGTATTCTCTCCCGCCGGATTTTGGATTCCCTGCAACGCGAGCATATCCTGAGCTTCAGCGCTTCGCCCCTTCTCGATTTCGTCGTATATCTCTTTGATGACCTGCCGCGCCTGCTCCTTTACGTCCTGCCGGGCGAATTCCTCAACGGATATGTGAGGAGCGGCGCTTGTATTTTCTTCCCCGGTCCATATCCCGTCACTCATATTCGCGGCGTTCATGATCCTGTCGTGCCGCGCTTGTTGCGCCGCCCGCTCCGCCGCCTCTTCCTCTATGGATTCAAAAATGTTCACCTCGTCCCCGGCGTGATTCATGATGTCGAATAAATTGGGCTGAGGGCGAGATTGAGGTTGAGGTTGAGGTTGATATTGGGATTGGGATTGGGATTGAGATTGGGATTGAGATTGCGTCTGCCCCGCTCCTGGAATATCCGAAGCGGGCGGCGTCTGTGTCGGGTTCTCCTGTGTTTGCCGCGACGCCATAGGCGAGCCCGCGCCGATCAACGCGGACGAAATGAACGAGGGCAGTCCGCTGTTCAGGAAGTAATTCCCAACGTTTTGCGACTCCTCATGAAGGTTTTCTAACGCTTGTCCCCACGTGACCGGGCTTCCGTCCTCATTGCGTTTCTGTATGGCCGTGCTGAACATGTCTTGAAAGGATTCCTGCGCCATTTCCCCGCCGCCCTGAACCAGGCCGCGAAGCGCGCGCCCCTTCAATCCCGGCACGTTCTCCCCGACGCCGCCGAAGGGCCCGAACCTTTCCGCTATGGCGTTGTACATGATGTTGTAGAGCATCGTTTTGTTGGCCGCCGACCGGGCCTCATCTTCGGAAGCGCCGCTTCCCAGCATGTCCCCCAGAACGCCGCCAGCCTCGCCCAAAGCGTCGGAGCCGCCGCGTAAAACCTGCGCGA
>JAISQE010000019.1 GCA_031274425.1 Synergistaceae bacterium
GGAATGCGGTCTGAATTTCAAGAACCCTAACGTATTATATCCATTATTTCAGCACTCACAACAATTTGAGTGCTCAATTGAATCTAAGTGGTAATAAAAATGACGGGAATTACGGATAATAACAATCTCAATTATCTGCCTTAGCAGATATATAATGCTTAATCATATGCTTCTTCAAATGATAAAAAAACATACTGAACTAGTTATTACAAGAATTTTACTGTGCCATGGTTTATATTAGTCAGTTTAAATTAAGATTAATTTTTACCGTGAAAATCCATGTCAATTTAATTTTATCCATATATAACACCTCCGGAGATTGTTGTTGTATAAAAAAATCAAGAGGCAAACTCAAGGGAGGGGTCGGGAGCGAGGGCCGAGGGGCTGCGTACGCCGCGGCGCCATGCGTTGCGTCCCGCCATGGCGATCATTACGGCATTGTCGGTGCAGCGTGAGGGTCGCGGCAGATGGGGTTTCCACTGCCGTCCGTCCTCCAGGGCCTTGCGCAAGGCGCTGTTGGCCGCGACGCCTCCGGAGACGGCCACGTCTTTGATTCCCGTTTGTTTCACGGCCAAAACGACTTTGGCGATCAGCGCGTCGGTGACGGCGCGCTGAAAGGAGGCGCAGAGGTCCGGTAAGGGTACGTTCCCCGATTTCTTGAGTTTGTCGACCTGCCACAACAACGCGGTTTTGAGTCCGCTGAAGCTGAATTCGACGCGATCCGTATTTTTCAAGGGCACGGGAAAGTCGAAAGCCCTCGGATTCCCTTCTTTCGCGAGCCTGTCGATCTCGGGTCCGCCAGGGTAAGAGAGGCCCATGACCTTCGCCGCCTTGTCGTAGGCCTCGCCCGCGGCGTCGTCGCGCGTCGCGCCCAGCATGGAATAGCGTCCGAAATCGTCGACGCGGATGATTTCCGTGTGGCCGCCGGAGACGATCAGAGACAAAAACGGTGGTTTCAGATCGGAATCGACGAGGGGTGCGAACATGTGTCCCTCCAAATGATTGACCCCGATAAGAGGAACGTTCCAGGCCTGGGAGAGAGCTCGCGCCGTTTCCACGCCTACCATCAACGACCCCATGAGTCCGGGGCCCAGCGTGACGGCGATGAGGTTCAGTTTTTTAGCGGCGACGCCCGCCTCTTTCAAAGCGGCATCGACTAGGGGAAGGATGTTTTCCAGATGTTTGCGCGCGGCGAATTCCGGGACGACGCCGCCGAAGGGCGCGTGATCTTTGATCTGGCTCGACAGGAGTTCCGTCAGCACCTGGTCGTCCTTTAAAACGGCGGTTGCCGTGTCGTCGCAGCTTGTTTCGATGCCGAGCGTCAGAAATCCGTCCGAAAGACCACTCGCTTGTCGGAGGCTCACTTGCGTGGGACCTCGAACGTTGCGCGAGCGTCCTCGTATCGAAGTTCGATTTTCTGCCCCGGCTTGAGGGGGGGCCCGGCGACGGCGACGATGCCCGTGTCTCCGGGGGAGAGTTCGCTCTCCCAGTATTCTTTTTTCGTAAGGATGTCTTTGGACGCGATCGAATATCCGTCGATGACGAGCTTTGTCGGGTCGAAATTCCAGTATTTGGAAGCTCTGTAGTTCAGCACGAAAACGTCGCGCCTCCTGACCTTCGCCTTTGTGTCCTCGCGGTTGCTGGAGTAGTAATTGAGACCGGAGACAAGCCATTCCTCGACGTCCCGGTCTTGGTTCAGGGCCTGGAGGAGAGAGCGCTCGACCCGCGTGACGTTCAGCTCCCCCCTCGCGTTGAGAATCAGGTCTCCCAGAGTTTGCGCGTCGACCCACAGCGTCGCCGTGCGCGCGCCCAATCGCTCTTTCCACGCCTTGGAGTTATGCGCTTCGGCGCGGAATGTGATAGAAAGAATGGGGAAAATGGTGAAGACGGAGAAAATCGAAAAAAATATGACGAAGCGGCGGACGATTTCCAAATTTAACTTATGCTTCGCATCCCAATTTAACCTATGTTTCGCAGCCAATTTATGCTCCATCGACGTACCTCCTCGCGTATGAAACCGGCGAGCGCGATTTCGAAATCGCGTCATCGTCGTCTTCGCTATATAATACACATAAAAACTCAAGGAGTGAACGTCATGTTGAAACATACGCGACTCTCCGACCCGGAACTTTATCGTTTGGTCGGGGAGGAGCTGGACAGGCAAGAGCATAACATCGAGATGATCGCGTCGGAAAGCACGGAAAGCGAGGAGGTTTTGGAACTTTCGGGCTGCGTTTTCGCGAACAAGACGACGGAAGGCTATCCCGGTGCGCGTTTTCAAGCGGGGTCGCAGGTGGCGGATAAAATGGAGCGTTTGGGCATCGAGCGCGCCAAGGCGCTGTTCGAAGCGGACCATGCCAATCTGCAGCCCTACTCCGGTTCCACGGCCAATTACGGGGTCTACGCGGCGGTTCTGAAGCCCGGAGACGTTGTGCTGGGAATGAGACTGGACCACGGCGGGCACCTGACCCACGGTTCTCCGGCTAATTTTATGAGCAAGTTCTACGACTTCGTTTCGTACGGCCTGAATAGGGAAACGGAGCTGATCGACTACGAAGAGTTGGAGCGTTTGGCGCGCGAGCGCAGGCCGAAACTCATCATCGCGGGAGGCAGCGCCTATCCTCGCCTGATCGACTACGAGCGTGCGGCGAAGATCGCCCATTCCGCCGGAGGGCTCTTGATGGCGGATATGGCGCACGTTGCGGGCCTTGTCGCGGCCAAAGTCATTCCTAGCCCCGTGCCTCACGCGGATTTCGTGACGTTTTCCACCACCAAGACCTTTTGCGGGCCGAGAGGCGGCATGATTCTCTGCAAGGCCCCGCACGCGCGCGCTTTGGATCGCGGCGTATTTCCCGGCGCGATCAGTTCCATTCATTTGAACATCATGGCGGCCAAGGTCTGGTGCTTGAAGAACGCCGCGTCGCCTTCGTTCAAGGCGACGATGGAGCAGGTTCTCAAAAACGCCGCCGCTTTGGCGGAGGAATTGACGCGACACGGCTTCCGCGTGATCGGCGGAGGCACGGACAATCATATCGTGCTTCTGGACCTGCGCTCCAAAAAAATAACGGGCAAACTCTTTCAGGACGCACTGGAGTACGTGGGAATCACGATCAACAAAAATATGATCCCCTTCGACTCGGAAAAACCGTTGATCACCAGCGGTGTGCGCATCGGGACGACAAGCGTGTCGCAGCGCGGCATGAAGGAACCGGAGATCTCGCGCATCGCCTGGATCATGAATCGAGTCGCCGCCGCGCCCGAGGATAAAGGTAACTTGGAGGATTGCAAAGCGGAGGCGCTGAAGTTGATTGCCCAATTTCCGCTCTACCCGAGGGGGCCTTTGGAGTAGGCCCAAAAGGCGGACAAACGATAACCACGTCCCGCTTCGTCAAGGCTTGAACCTTCGTTTTCAGGTATTCATGTCCGAAAACGGCGAGACATTTTCCACGGAAAACGCTATCATCGCATCATGAATGCCAACACACGCGTCAATGACGATGACTTTTTGTACGAGATTTTGAAAAACAGGGACAGACGTTTCGACGGGCGGTTCTTCTTTGGGGTGACGTCGACGGGAATTTACTGTCGCCCGATCTGCCCGTCCCGCCGCCCCAAGCGTGAGAATTGTCGTTTCTTCGAGTCGGCGGCGGCGGCGGAAAGCGCGGGTTTTCGCCCCTGCCTACGTTGTCGTCCGGAGTTGGCCCCCGGTGAGGACATAAACGGGGCATCTGTAAGCGAGGCTTCCATGAGCGAGGGCTCCAGGAGGGGAGCTTTTGACGAGGAAAGGCTCGCGGGCCTGGCCGCGAGGGCGTTGCGGTGCGAGGAACTCGAAGCGGGAGGAATCGAGAAAATCGCCGCCACCCTGGGGGTGAGCGATCGGCATTTGCGCCGGGTCTTTGTTTCCCGCTACGGGGTTTCGCCTGTTCGATACGCCCAGACCTGTCGGCTTCTTTTTGCCCGCCGTTTGATCTTGGAAACGAGATTGCCTTGCACGCAGGTCGCGATGGCTTCCGGGTTCGGCAGCGTACGACGTATGAACGCGCTTTTTCGTCAGCGCTACCGCTGCAATCCCATGGAACTGCGCCGCGGCGCGACAGCCGATCAGACCGCGGGAAGCGTCGCTCTGCGCCTTTTCTGCCGGCCGCCCTATGCCTGGCGCGAACTGCTCGACTTTTTGGCGCTCCGCGCCGTCGAGGGAGTGGAAGAGGTGAGGGATGCCACCTATCGTCGGGTCGTCGCGTTGGAGTCGAAAGGCGATTTCTACAGGGGGTGGATTACTGTCTCCCGCGACGAGGGAAGCCCCGCTTTTGGGGGGAGCGTTGTTCTGAAAGCGGAGGTTTCGCTTTCGCTTGTGCCCGTCCTGGGGCGGGTGGTCTCTCGGTTGAAACGACTTTTCGACACGGACAGCCGCCCCGAGGATGTAGAAAAAGCGCTTGGAAACATGACGGAAGCACGTCCCGGACTTCGCGTTCCGGGGTGTTTCGACGCGTTTGAGATGAGCGTTCGGGCCGTCCTGGGGCAACAAATCACGGTCAAGGCGGCTCGTACGCTGACGACGCGCCTGGTCGAAACCCTGGGGGAAAGAGCGGAGACGCCTTTTCCGACCCTTTATCGTACGTTTCCGACTCCGCAAAAACTGTTGGAGACCGACGGCGACACTTTGGGCCGTATGGGCGTGGTCCGGAGCCGTCAAAGGGCGTTGCGTGCCCTTGCGGATTTTGCTTTGTCGGGCGGATTGGAGCCCAGGGCGGATATCGAGGGGCAGATTCGAGACCTGCGGAAACTTTCGGGTGTAGGGGAGTGGACGGCGCAGTATGTCGCCATGAGGGCTTTGGATTGGCCGGATGCTTTTCCCCACACGGACTACGCCGTCAAAACCGCGATGGGAAACATGCCTCCTGGCGATATTTTGAAGACCGCGGAACGATGGCGCCCTTGGAGAGCTTACGCGACAATGTATCTGTGGCTCGGACACGGAGAAAAGGATATGAGACGATGAGCGATCTGAGTTATATAAAGTTCTTCACCCCCATCGGCGAGATGCTCTTGGCATCGGAGGGTTCCTCTCTTTGCGGGGCTTGGTTCATGGGGCAAAAGTATTTCCCGGCTATGGAGGGATGGGGTATGGAAGGATGGGAGGAACGAGAAAACGAATTGTTCGACACGGCGACCTTTGAGCTCGCGCGTTATTTTATGGGGCAACTGCAACGTTTTACCGTTTCCCTTCGCCCGCGCGGGACACCCTTCCAGCAGAAGGTATGGTCGAGCATTGCGGAGATCCCTTACGGGCGCGCCGCGAGTTACGAAGAGCTGGCCAAGCGGCTGGGATCGAGCCCTCGTGCCGTCGGGGCGGCCACGGGGCGCAACCCTTTGAGCATCTTCATTCCCTGTCATCGCGTGGTGGGGAGCGGAGGGGATCTCACGGGTTACGCCGGCGGGCTGAAAAAAAAAGAGGCTCTTCTGAAATTGGAGGGCGTCGAGGTAAAAGACGGGAAAGCTTTAAATTAAAAACAAGGCTCATTCAAGGCTTCGCGCCTTTACCGAGACCTCCTGGATTTAAGCTCAGGGAGGCAGGGCTCGTTCGGCGCTTCGCACTTCACTGGCTCCCCCGAGACCCTCTCAAGAACGTTTCGACCTCTTGGAGTGTCGGCATGGAGTTTGCCGCGCCTCGGCGCGTGGCTACGATGGCGGCGCAGGCGTTGGCGAAACGCAAAATTTCATTCAGGCCGGGCATGTCGAGCTTGTCCAATGGGTGCTCCGCGAAAGACGCCAATCGATACATCATTCCCGCCATGAACGCGTCGCCGCAGCCGGTGGTCTCCGCCACCCGGACTTCGAACCCGGGGACCGATACCGCCTGACCACGCCAAAGGGCGCGCGCGCCCTTCGCGCCTTCCGTGACGACGACAAGCCCGTTTTTATTGTAGGTCAGCTTGCGGATGCCCCGCTCGACGTCGTCCTCCCCTGTGATCCAGGTCAGATCGTCGTCGCTCGATTTCAGAATGTCGACCTCGGAAATCCACTCCAGAAGTCGGGGCTTGAAGTCGGGTTTGTCCTTCAGGTAAAGCGGGCGGATGTTGGGATCCAACACGGTGACGACGCCTTGTTCTTTCAGCGTTTTGAAAAGGCGGATGTAGGTTTCGGACGCGGGAGGCTCACCCAGCGAAACGGAACCGAAATGGTAGAACGTCACCTCCCTCGGATCGATGGGCGGCACTTCGTCCCAGGTCAGAGAGACGTCCGCGGCGCGGTCGCGATAAAAACGAAACTCCGCCTTGCCGGCGGTGTCGATGGCGGCCATGGCAAGAGTGGTGTTTTGCCCCTTGCCCTCGATGAGGTATCGAGGTTCCAGTCCTTCATTTAGAAGAAGATCCTTCAATTCGAGGCCGAACTCGTCCGTCCCAAGTTTCACCAGAAAACCCGTTCTTTGACCCAGCCGGGCCAAGCCCACCGCGATGTTGAAGGGAGAGCCGCCAGGACGTTTCTCGAACGTCTCCGATTTCGCCAGACCGGTGCCGGGAGTCGTCGATAGAAAATCGTACAAAATTTCTCCGCTGCACAGCACGTGTTTCAATCCTCATCACTCCATTGCCGCAAAGCCGAATTTGCCGACGCGCAAAAGGCGAACTTTTCCATGCTCTGCCCGTACTTTATCCATGTTGTATATCGATGTCAAGTCGATTTACAGCCCTAACCCGGATCTGGCGCGCTCGGCGAAATAGACGAGATAATAGGCGAGGTAACTGAAAGCCTCCCGTATTTCCCATGGATTTCGGTTATTCGGCAGGGCTTTCCTTTTGGCCCAAACGTGCTAAGATTGACTGGAGCGAAAGGATAAATCTTCGGTTCGAGTTCGGAAAGGAGCAGATTTCCTTCCGGACTTTTTTGTGCGAGGCGAAAATTTTTTGCTAAAATTTAAAAAAGTACCAAAGAGAACATTTACGGGAGGAACAAATTATGGCAAAGGAAAAATTTGATCGTAATAAGCCGCATTTGAACATCGGCACGATCGGACATATCGACCACGGCAAGACGACGCTGACGGCGGCGATCACGAAGTGCCTTGCGACGCAGAAACTGGCGGAGTTTACGGCTTACGACATGATCGACAAAGCGCCCGAGGAGCGCGAGCGCGGGATCACTATCAATATCGCCCACGTGGAGTACCAGACGGACAAGCGCCACTATGCGCACATCGACTGTCCGGGACACGCGGACTACATCAAAAACATGATCACGGGCGCGGCGCAGATGGACGGGGCGATCCTGGTCGTGAGCGCGGCCGACGGTCCTATGCCTCAGACGCGGGAACACGTGCTGCTTGCCCGTCAGGTCAACGTTCCGGCCTTGGTGGTTTTCATGAACAAGACGGATCAGGTCGACGACCCGGAGCTTCTAGACCTGGTGGAGATGGAAATCCGTGAGCTTCTGAGCAAATACGAGTTCCCCGGCGACGACATTCCGATAGTAAGGGGCTCCGCGCTCGAGGTGATGGAGAAGGGGAACGGAACGAAAGACGATCCGGTCTCCAAGCCTATTTGGGAGCTGATGGACGCATGCGACAACTACATTCCCGAGCCGGTGCGCGA